>NZ_JBNKFS010000014.1:0-106859 GCF_050289425.1 Sedimenticola sp.
TACCAGTTTCTGATTGCTGTAGAGCGCCTATTGATCAAGCTCCCCGATACCATGCCAAGCTCAATTTCTATCTCATGGTATCGATGTCCGCTGCCTTGCTACACGCAAGATACACTATGAAAAATACCATTGATGATTCAGATTATATTATCAATTAGATTGTTTTTATTATTTATTTTCAATAGGTTACAAATTCTAGTCACTCCCACTCTATCATTAATAAGCCTTTTTTATCATTTATATTCAATGGCTTATTTTCCTGCTAAACGGTAATACCATGAAAAATACCATGTTCAGAAAATCCTTCAAAATACTCGAAAAATATTGCCGATTGAGCGTCATCACACAGCACCCTAGGCTACCTTCAGGACTTTGACTTCCAGCTGTACTCCATTACTCCTGCAGGTAATGGATCACCGCAAACAGGCCCTATTTGGCTAATTGTTAATTACATTGACAATTAGCCATTATTCCGCATAATGTGGGCATGTAACGCAACCAGAAACCACCGTGACCTACATCCCCCGAAACGCAGAATCCAGACTTAAGCACTTTGCCAACGGCTATCCGGTGCTTGTCGTCACGGGTCCTCGCCAATCCGGCAAGTCTACCCTGGTGCGGCATGCCTTTCCCGAACACCGCTATGTTTCGCTTGAGGATCTCGACCAGAGGGAGTTTGCCGAAACCGACCCTAGGGGGTTTTTAAACCGGTTTACCGAGGGAGCCATCTTGGATGAGGCGCAACGCTGCCCTGCCCTTTTTTCCTATCTTCAGACACGCGTCGATGAAAGGCAACAACCCGGCGAATTTATCCTAACGGATTCCCAGCAATTTGGCCTATTGTCAGGCATTACACAAAGTCTGGCAGGCAGAGCCGCATTGCTGACGCTGTTACCCCTGACCTACGACGAGTTACAGAGCGCAGAAAAAGTTGGCCGGAACCTCGATAAGATACTTTTTGATGGTGCTTTCCCCCCCATCTTCGACCGCAAACTTGAACCACATCCCTGGCAAGGAAACTATGTGCGCACATACCTGGAACGAGACGTCCGGCAATTAATTAAGGTACAGGATCTGAGCACCTTTCAACGCTTTCTGAAATTGTGCGCCGGACGAACTGGACAACTCCTCAATCTTTCCTCCCTCGCCAACGACTGTGGCATTACGCATAACACAGTCAAAGCCTGGATATCCGTATTGGAAGCCAGTTACATCGTGTATCTGTTGCCACCGCATCACCAGAATTTCAACAAGCGCCTGGTCAAAACGCCCAAACTCTATTTTCTGGATACCGGTCTTGCGACATGGCTACTCGGCATCCAAAACAGCGAACAACTGGCTACCCATGTTCAGCGAGGCGCATTATTCGAAACCTGGGTCATCAGTGAATTGCTTAAGGCCCGCTATAACTCGGGTGAAACCTCGAATCTTTACTTTTGGCGTGATCGTTCGGGACACGAAGTTGATCTGTTGATTGACAATGGAACTCATTTATCACCGTTGGAAATCAAATCTGGGCAAACCATCAACAAAGATTACTTCAAGGGACTTGAGTTCTGGCAAAAGCTCGCCGGTGATACTGCAGGAAAAGCATGGCTGGTTTATGGCGGTGACACCCGGCAGATACGTTCCGATGTCACTATTCTGCCGTGGCATGAGATCAATTCCGAGCAGATTGTGAAATGAAAACACCGGCCATCGGTCGTAATGACCCCTGCCCCTGCGGCAGCGGAAAAAAATTCAAGCACTGCTGCCTGGGCAAGGAGAACGGCAAGGCATCCAGCCATGGCACGGCGAGCATGTCCGAACGCTTGCGCGAAGCGCTCAAAGGCAGGCAATTCAACTCGCTGAAATCAGCGCAAGAATTTCTCGACCAGATTACCCAACAGCAAAACCGTCGGCGGCTGGACGAATTCCACGGTCTATCGCCCGAGCAGATGCATCAGATGCTGAATTTCCCGTTCGCATCGCCGGGACTGGCTCGCTTTTCGGAGGTGCTGGATGCCACTCCAGCCGCACCGATACTAACCCTGTTCCAGCAATTGACGGGCGCCATCGGCAATCAGGGACTCAAACCGACCGCCAAGGGCAATCTGCCACGCAACTTCTGCCGCGAAGCTGCGCTGGCCTATTGGGGTGAGCAGCGATATCAGGAAAAAACCCGTTATGGCGGCATCAATGGGGAAGAGGGTTTCGTGGATCTGCATATCACCCGTCTGGTGGCCGAACTGGCGGGGCTGATCCGTAAATACAAGGGGCGATTCATCCTCAGCCGCGACTGCCGCCGCCTGTTGGCCGATGACGGCTTGGCAGCGATCTATCCCAGGCTGTTCAGGGCCTATGTCGAGCAGTTCAACTGGGCGTACAGGGACGGCTATCCCGAACTGCGATTCATACAGAGCGCCTTCCTGTTCACGCTTTACCTGCTCATGCGCTACGGTGGCATTTCGCGGCCGCAGGTGTTTTATGAAGACGCCTTCTTACGCGCCTTTCCGATGCTGTTGGATGAAGTGCCCCCGAGCGAGGTAATTTCACCCGATGAGGCAGTGCGCCGCAGTTACACCTGGCGTGCGCTGGTGCATTTCGCGGGGTTCCTGGGACTGGCGACGGTGGAACCGGCTTCCGGCGAACTCCTGTGTCAGGAGTACCAAGTAAAAACCCTGCCATTGCTGGGCCAATTCGTTCAATTTCAGCTTCTCAAGTAAAGGTTCGTGGCGAGAAAAGGCAAACAGGATGATCCGTTGGCCGCTCTGCTGGAGACCGCGCCGAAAGCAAAGCTGGTCGATCTGATCGTAAGCGTGGCTGCCTCGCACCCCGCTGTCCGGCGTGAATGCCTCGCCTACCTGAACAGGCACATAGTTCTGTCACCCAACCAAAAGAAACAGTCCGAGGGCGAAAAACTGCTGGCCCTGTGGGCCGAACTCGCTCCTGACCTGGACGAACTGGATGCATACGGCGGTGGCGATTATGACGCCGACTCCCATGTTTCGAGCCTGCTGCAGGAGATCGCACAGGCGCTTTCCCGGAAAAAGACCCCAGCAGCCTACCGGCAACAACTTCTCGATAATGTCCTGCCCTATATCGAGAGTGGCAATGCCGGCCTTGACGACAATCTCTACGATGTGGCTTATGCGGCTTGTTATACAGACGACGATTGGGGGGCACTGGCGGA
This sequence comes from Sedimenticola sp., assembly GCF_050289425.1. NCBI lineage: Bacteria > Pseudomonadati > Pseudomonadota > Gammaproteobacteria > Chromatiales > Sedimenticolaceae > Sedimenticola > Sedimenticola sp. Next base: position 3,173 of record NZ_JBNKFS010000014.1, read on the forward strand.
AGCTTTCGAGACCATGGGTGAAGACTGGAAACTCGACCATGCCCGCCGCATTTATCGCAAACTCGGTAACCGGGAAAAATATCTCGAACTACGCCAGCGCAAACTGGACACCGGCGCCGATTATTATGACCTAGCGGACTTCCACTGGAAGGCCGGTGAAAGGCAGAAGGCCATGGAGGTCGCGGAGGAAGGGCTACACCGGGGAAAGGGCCGCATGGATGAATTGCGCCAGTTCGTTGCCAAGCGGGCCAAATCCGCCGGCAATCGCGAACGCTACCTGGCACTACAGTTCGATCAGGCGATCGATCATCTGACCTGTGACAAGTACAAGGCGTTTCGGAAATTGTGCACGGCCGCCGAATGGAAGCATTACGAAGCGAAAATCCTTGCGCAGCTGGCGAACGCCCGGGACACGGAGCAACTCCGCATCCGCATGCACCGCAAGGAGTACGAGGACGCGGTGGCCGTGCTGACCCGATGCCGCCATCCCCTCTACGCTTGGGACAGCGCCTATGAGCTGCAGACCGCCAGGCGCCTCGAAAGCAGATATCCCGAAGCGATTCTTAAATACTATTTATCAGGACTGGGCAACCTCAAGAACAACGCCCCACGCAAGGAATACACCCGCAAGGCACAGGTGATGAAGAAGGTCCACCACGTGTTGGTTGACGTACTGCACGATGCGCCGCGCTGGCGTGATTTCGCCATCAAAGTCAAACAGAACAACATCAAACGTCCGGCTTTTCAAGAAGAGTTCGCCAAAGCCGTGCCGGGTTGGCGAGCATTGAAATAATACAACGAGAGGGGTTTCGGAACAGGATATGTAACTATCTCAACCACACCCATCAGAATAATCACGCCACGCTCGTTCGAGAAGCGAAACTTTGAACACCGTTAATACCATGGCAGCACCAGTTTACCACCCATGGTATCACCACTTTTTGCCCTGCTGTGCGCAACAAATACCATGAAAAATACCATTGGTGATGCAGTTTATATCATCAATAGATTAATTTAATCTTTATAAATCAATGCGTTAAAAATTCCAGTCACTCCCACTCTATTATCAATAGGTCATTTTTTACCTTTATATTCAATGGTATATTTTTTGCTAAAGCAGCTATCCATTCCACCCCTTATTGCTCGGGCTGTGTTTCCGAACGTACTGATTGCGACTATTTGATCGCTTTCAGTGATATTGATCCCAGTCACGGTCACCAGCTGTCCAAGTACCTGGGTCTTATAATGGAACGACAAAATTATCTTCGATCAAAGAAAAGAATCCACTAACCTGTTCCGATTCATTGTAGGCATCGGTGGTCGCCGCTTCGATGGGTTTATCAGGTATTTCGCGGTAAACTTCGCTGCCTTCTTCGGCTTTACTTCCTTCATTACGAGGATTTCTGCCAGAGACCCGCCTCAACGAGACACCGAACCAAGGCACCGCGTTCCCTATATCGGGCCAAAAACTTACCCAGCCTGCGGTCGAAGGCGGCTCGGGTCGCACACAACTTCAGCCATTCAATCAGTGTTAGAGATAGCAGGTATCTTTTGAGTCAAAAAACGATCAGATGGTGTCCATAGGCCTTGAACATGTTGGTGGCTCCACTTGGCAAGTGTCTGTAATACCGGTAAAAAGTCGGCGCCAGCCTGGGTAAGTAGATATTCAAACCGGGGCGGTCTCTCCTCATATTGGCGTCGTTGAATCAGGTCGAGCGCCACAAGGCGCTTTAAGCGTTCGTTAAGGATGTTTTTCTTGATGCCCTCCGGTGATTCAAGAAACTCCGAAAACTTCGATTTACCGCCAAGCATGTCCCGGATGATCACCAGGGTCCATTTATCACCCACGATATCCAGTGCTGTAGCAATTGGACAGAGGGATCGTGGCGGCTCATAGTTGATAGTCATCGTTGTCGGTTGGGTCATTTGATCGGTATTTTCAGTTTATCAAAATAGTATGTTGCAAAAAAGGACCTACTAAAGTATAAATAGTATGTCCTTTTTTGCAACATACTAAATTGAACTCAGTAAATTCAGTAGAACAATAGGAAATTAACCATGATTACACTGTATTGGCACCCTATGTCCCCCAACTCTAAACGTATTTTGGTGGCGGCAAAAGAATTAAACATAGAACTGGATACCCGGATGATTGATCTGCCTGGCGGTGAACAGCACACCGATGACTTCCTGAGTAAAAACCCCTACGGCAGGGTGCCGGTTATCGAGATTGACGGGGATTATTTGTGGGAATCCCCCGCCATTTTGTATCGCCTTGCCAGCGAATACCGGGAAGCTCAGCTCCTTCTGCCCGATTCCGAGGCCGAAGTCGCGGAAATGCTCAAGTGGATGTTCTGGCATGCCAACCACCAGGAGCCAGCAATCAACGCCATCGTTTTTGAGAAGCTTTATCGCAAACCACTCACCGGAAAAGAGCCCGTTCAGGAGAAAATCGATGAAAATATGCCCCTGTTCGAGCGTTGTACCAAGGTGCTCGACGATCACCTTCAAAACAAGCAATGGTTGATGGGCGATATGTTCACCATCGCGGATATTTGCGTGGGAACCTCGATGGAGATGGCGCAAAATGCCGGAATCTCCTTTGATGCGCTCCCTGGAATTAGGCAGTGGTTACAGCGGCTTACCAATCGACCCGGTTGGAATGTTAATTAGTTTTATCTGAGGTGAATATGAGTAAAGTAAAGAAAGGTATTGCCGTCGTAGCAGTTTTTCTGGTTGCACTTGTTTTCCTGTCATTCATAGGAGGCGGTATGACAACACTAGAACATCAAATTACGGTGAAAGCTCCCAAGGAAAAAGTCTTTGAAACATTGGCCGATCTCGAACAGGTGCAGCACTATAATCCCACCGTGCGGAGTGCCAAATATATTACCGATAAACATCGTGGCGAAGGTGCTGCACGCGAATGTGATCTCGGCAAGGACGGCACTGTCCGGGAACGGGTCATTGACTACAAAGAAGGTCAGTGGATAAAAATGGAGTTATATGAGCATAACTGGCCGATAGAAAAAATGGAATGGACTACCCGACTGCAATCTGTGGATGAGAAAACCACCCACATAAGCCAAACGATGACGTATCAGATGAAATTTGGCCTGCTCGGGGGTTTATTGAACAAACTTGTTATGAAAAATAAACTGGACAATACATTGACAAATGTTTTTGAATCAATGAAAACTTATGTGGAAGCTGATGCGTCCCGCACAGAATAAGGGCGTGTAGGTTTTCACAATTAGTCGAGCCTTACAAATCGACCCTGCTCAGAAGAAGACATTGAGATAACTCCTAAATTGATGAAATATACCCACAGCGTTTGAGATTTCGGTGTTCAGAGTGCGCCAAAATCTCAATCGCTTTGGGTATATAATTGTGGTAGGAACGCCGGTCACCCAGCGCCCCACACACAGATCCCCGCATGAAGTTTTCCCTCACGGGGCTCCTCAGTCATACTCGCTTCCGCGCCAGCTACGTTCACCATGAATAGCTCGACCTTTGCTTCCGGTCTATTTAAAACATACCACTCAAGTATATTTCGATTTAGCTGCTTTACTTCCAGTGCAGATAGTCCCTCATCTTCTGCGTTACACAAAACATATAACCCCACATCAATATCAAATTCATCACCCTTTTGTATAGGTCTAATAAGAGTGTGATTTTTATACGATCCTTGGAGCCAATGCTTAACCGGGGCATCTAGCGATGAGGCAAGTTCAGGTTTGATTAACTTGAGAAGCTTATCTTTCTTTGTTTTAGCATCTTCTAACTGTTCAGGCGTCAGTGAAATACATCTAAAAAGCGTTTCATTTTCATCATTGTCAAAAAAAAGTTTGGCACTTAAACCCATAAATTTATTTCCATATGCATACACCTATGCACCGGATAGTTAACAGTACATCATGTAAGTATTTGGGCCAAATAATATTAATCGGGTCGCAAGATAACGTGTAAACCCAGTAAGGGTGACCAGACTTATTTTGTTGATTTTTAATATAAAATTTCATATTTTTTAAATTGTGTATTTCTAATAAGTAGGCTGTCGGCCTGCTTATTTAAAATCTATCTGTTAATGGTGAGCGAGTCGATTAATAAAAATAAATAAAATATAAAGCCGTGTCTGCTTTATATTTTATTGTATGGCTAATGTTGCGAAGAACCTATCCATAATAGAGCACCAAAAAAATCAAGGAGTTTGTCTACTTGATTCTTGCTTTTACTCGTCATGCCGGAAGCACCCCGGGCTGGAACCAGAGCATTATCCGGTATCTCGATAAGTCTTTGATTATTTAGATTCTGGATATTGCTGTCGCTTGGCCTGTGTTGACAACGTTATGTTTTTAAGAGAGTGCAATGAAATTAGCTATTTACCAAATTGATGCATTTGAAGAAGAACAATTTGATAAGGTATCTTAAATCATATGTCCGTGCTTAGCAGAGAAGATCATAATCATGATTAAGTTACATCATCAGACATTGCAGGATTTCTACCGCTGGCATCAACGAGAGGAATCAGAGCATGATATCAACCCCGTTGCGGTTTACCGGCGAGAGGAGTTTTCGTGTAGTCGAAGCTTGGAAAGTGGGCGCTATAAGTTCTATAAGGTCTCACTCTGTGTGCAAGGTTCGGGTCGCCTGGGTTACGCGGATTGCGGCGTTGATATTACCCGAAGTGCACTGGCCTTTTCCGATCCTCATATTCCTTATTCCTGGGAGCCCTATTCGGCAGAACAGACCGGCTATTTCTGTTTGTTTACCGAAGACTTTCTCTCCCGGCGTAAACGCCACGGTGTGTTGCCGAGTTCACCGTTTTTTCAACTGGATGGTGATCCAGTCCGGTTTCCTGACGAAGAGCAAACCAGGCTGATTAGTTACTTTTTTGAGCGTATGTTGCTGGAGCAAAATAGTAATTATCCAGGCAAATATGCCGTTATCCATAATTACCTCGATCTGATCATTCACGAAGCACTGAAAATGCAGCCCAGCCATCTGTTGTTTCGCAATACTGCAGCGTTTCGGCTTTGTTCACAATTTATGATATTGCTCGATCAGCATTTTTCTGAACAGGGCGACTGGCGTAAGCCTGCGGATTTTGCCGGGCAACTTTATGTGCATGTGAACCACCTTAATCGCTCGGTCAGGGAGGTTACCGGCAAAACCACTACCACCCTGATTGCCGAGCGGGCTGTTCTGGAAGCGAAGCACCTGCTGTTGCAGCCCAGCCATACTATTGCGGAAATAGCCTATCGACTGGGTTTTAACCACCCCGGCAACTTCAATATTTTTTTTAAGAAACACACGGGGCTGACACCCACTGAATTTCGCCGCCAGACGGTTTGTTCCTCATAATCATTACTTTGATCGGCATAAGTCAGCGCACCGCCGCTTACGGCTTTCTTCGTTAGAATAGCCCTAATCTGAATGAGGGGCTCTTATGAAAAATGCAATTTTTACAGATAAAGTGGCATTGGTGACCGGTGGTTCCACCGGTATTGGTTTTGCGGCCGCAGAACTGTTTTTGCGGCGCGGTGCCAATGTGGTGATCGCCGGTCGGCGCGCTGATATGGGGCGACAGGCATTGGAGCGATTAAAACCCGCTGGCGGCCGGGTGCATTTTGTTCAGGCCGATGTCTCACAGACTGAATCCGTAAAGGCTTTACTGGAGGAGACAGTGCAACACTTTGGGCGCCTCGATATTGCTTTTAATAATGCCGGTATCGAGGGCAGTTTCGCGCCAGTGGGCGAAATTGAGGACGCCTCCATGCATGAGACAATCGATATCAATCTCAAAGGGGTCTGGCTATGTTGCAAATATGAGATGGCTTGTTTTGTCGAGCAACAGCGCCCTGGTGTGATCGTCAATACCTCGTCGTGGCTGGCCAAGGGCGTGCTTGTCGGCACTAGTGTTTATTCTGCCAGTAAAGCGGGACTCGACGGTATGACACATGCACTTGCCGTAGAAGGTGCGGAGCATGGTATTCGCGTCAATAATGTTTGTCCGGGCTATATCGACACACCCATGTTTCGCCGTTTTTTCGATCCAGAAAGTGAGGAGGCGGCACCTTTTAAAAAGCATGCTCCTCTCCAGCGTTTCGGTACGCCTGGTGAGGTGGCGGAATTAGTGGCATGGTTGAGCAGCGACAGCGCGTCCTTTGTGACGGGTGAGTGTATTGGTGTGGATGGTGGCCTTGCTATTGGTGGACAGCGATTATGATCACGATGCCGTCTTTGGCAATAGCAGATCAATATGGGCCGTAATATCCAGCACTTCCAGGTTCTGCATGGTTAAAGTGTCATGGTTTAACATCTGGAAAAACCGCAGATCACCCCGAAAGAACACCAGGCACTTGCTGAATCAAAAATTCCATTAGCGCTTTAACCGCAGGCATTACCCCATACCGTGAAGGCATCAGAATACTGAGTTCAGCATCGCCGGCTGTCCAATCGGGCAGTATTCGATGCAAAAATCCTGAGGCAATTTCCGTTCGGCATATATAGGCCGGCAACGCCACAATGCCTAGCCCCTGAATAGCGGCGTGCTTAAGCGTTTCCATATCATCACTACACAAGCGCGGACTAAAGGGTATCGATGCCTGCATGTCGCCAAACATCTCCTTGACGCACTGTGTCATCACGTCAAGTAACGACTGATCATAATCGACAACATGGGTTGTAATTTTCGCAACCTGGTTTGGTTTCGCACCGACAGCGTCAAGTGCCACACCCAGGTTCGTATAGGCCTGCCTTACCTGATCTTTGAATTGTGGCGACAACGCGCCCGTCCGGTCTTCACCGCCCTGCCCGGCAATAAAAGCGATTCGTACACCACCTTCGGCGACGACTGCATGGCTGTAGCCGTTTGGTACGGGGTCATAGAGACTGTCAGGGTTAACGATAGTCAATTGCATGGTAATGATCCTGTGGGTTGGTGTTTCACACGAAATAGCGCAATTTATCAGGGTTACGTATGGCGTAAATTTTGCCGATCAGACCCTGGTCGGCATCGAAGCTAAAGGCTGTAACAGGGTTTTGTTTCAGTGATAGTACATAGCCGGGAACGCCATTGAACCAGGTGCGGGTTAAATCCATGTCACCTTGCCTGATGGCATCGAAGAAGGCCGAGGACAATTGCTCCAACTCCCGCCTGTCGGCACTATTCGGCTGGGTTTTGCGTTGGATGTTGTCGCGGGCACGGCTCGCCAGTTTGCGGCAGGCCGGAGCGGACTTATCCAGCATCTGACCTATCTCGTCAAAGCCGTACCGGAATACATCGTGCAGGATAAATGCCGCTCGTTCGGCTGGTGAAAGCCGTTCCAGCGTCAACATGAGTGCAATTGAAATACTTTGGTCCAACTCGTACCGGCTATCCGGGCTTTCGCTTTTTTCGATGTAGGGTTCAGGAAGCCAGGGACCGACGTAGTGTTCGCGCTGATTTCTGGCGCTCTTCAGGTAGTCCAGCGCCAGATTGGTCGTAACCTTGGTTAGCCAGGCCGGAGGCGTGTCGATACGCTTGTGTATGGAAATAGCTGCTTGCCGATGCCCGCCAGTGCCAGATGTTGCCAGACAGAATTGCAGGTAAGTTATTGGATATGTGTGCTTACTGTGTCTTGATGCCTGCAGTTGCCAGTCTGTGCCAGATCCGGTCTACTCCCACTCTATTGTCAACAACCCATTTTTGTCTTTTATATTCAGTGGCTTATTTTCCTGCTAAACGGTAATACCATGAAAAATACCATGCTCAGAAAATCCTTCAAAATGTTCGAAAAATCACCGATTAAGCTCCCGGAAAACTAGTCAAGTGTAATAGATCTCGGACCTACAGGCGATGCCGTTGCGGCGCAGGACGCGCGCAAAGGCATCAGCATATGCCTCGGCGGATTCGGCGGACTGGCCGATGCGTTCAGCAGAAATCGCGTATCCGGATTTGTAGTGACGGTGGCCCCGCCCGTTCTTGCACAACCAGCGTGCGAGCGATGTGCGCCCGTCTTCTATAACGACGACTGCACCACCGCAATCACCCTCCATATAGACCTGGTTTTCGACCACTAGTGGCTTGGGCACACAGGCGTTCATGGCCTCCAGACCCACCGCATGTGCAAGGTCATACAGCGTCTGCCAGCGCTCATCACCTTTCAAACTGTCGGAGACGAGCTGCGGCGGTCTAGCCTGCTCTTCAAGTGCAGCGTCCTTCTTGCCTGGATAAGCGGTAATAAGTGAGGCACGCTCGCCGGGCCGCACAATCCAGCCTGTCTCGATTGTCGCGGTCTCCCCGTTCTTCCCGGTGACAGGCAGATTGGCCATAAAGCGGACGCCATAGTCATCAATGCGCACATTCTCATAGGTGACATGACCAAGGGCATCTACAAGTTGGCCGCGAAGATAGGTAGAGTCTGATTTTGTAATACCAAGATGCTCCGAAAAGAATTTCGCCTTGCCCTTGTTGTCCTTGTGGTCAGGATTGAGCAGATAGTCCGCAATTTTGGTTGCCTGTACATTGACCTCTTCCGGCGCATCCGGGAGCTGGGAAAGGTCCCATTCAAAGTCACGATCCAGATCGCGTAGTGACCGGCTGAAACTCAAATCACGCATGACCTTCTGATGAACATCGAGTGCCATGCGACGTTCCATACGCATTTCGCTGACGAGGCCATGGGCGCTTAGCTCTGCGGAAAGAACAAGTGGCGGCGCGACATTATCAAACTGATCGTAGGGCACGACCCCTATTCCAGCAGAAGAAAATGTGTCGGCGCCGATGAAAGAAGGATCGTCCGTACCCGGCATACCAGCGCGAATATACACGCGCCCACCACTAACAAAGGCGTCCTTGAACATCACCTCAATAAACAGGTAGCGGTGAAGCGGATTGCCCAGATCGGGCGAAACGGCTCCTATATAAAGCGGATGAGAACGCAACTCCTTGTCCATCCGCACGGCAATATCCGGCGCGAGAGTCGACACGAACGTGGCATCGAGTGAGCGACGACCGACATTTTCCCAAAAGATCGTCCGGTCTACCGTATGCCATCGCTCAAGACTTGACTCCACGAAATCTCCGACAAGCGTGGCATAGAGACCGCGATCTGAATGCTCGGTCCGGCTTGTCTGGTAGGTGACGGGGCCATCGGGTTTGCGGCGCTTTGCCGGTACAGCTTTGACAACTGCAGTCTTATAGGAAAGCTGCGCCAACAGGACGCCACCACGATAAATGCGTGTCTCCACTGTACCGTCTGGATCGGCAACTTTCAGTGCACGAAGAAATGCCTTGTCCAGCCACTCTCCTATTTCTTCAGGTCTGAGAGGAGCGACGAACAGGAAAGCAACAGGTATGGTTTCAGGTGAATCTACAGCCATGCTATACCACCGTCTTGCTGTGCTCGCCCTACACGCCAGTTTCTACCCTTAAGAACTTCGATATCTTGGACACTAAGATTGTCTCGCATCGCAATTGCCAGCAAGTGTGTTGGCCGTGTAAAAGCAACATAGTGCTGCTTGAGACGAGATTGCATGCGAGCACCTTCAGTGCCTTGGCCAACCTTCTGGCCTAACAGCCAAGGTCGGAGAGCATTTAAATGGTGGTCGTGGAAGTAAGTATCGAGAAGGAGCGTTGCCGTGTGAGTTTCGCCTTTCACCGAATGAATTGATCCGACACGGATCTCCACAGCCGGTGCATCCATAGGAAAGCGGTAAACATTGTCTTTCCGCTTAACCTTTCGCACCACTTCCTCATCCGGATCCTCGTCGGGCCAGACCAGGAACTCATCCAGATGAACAGGGTTGATCTCGCCCCCTGACAATAGCTCTGCAAGCTGAAGAATCACCGGCACCCAGGTTCCCTCCCACTCTTGGGCCTCAATGTCTGCTTCATCATCAATGACACGCATGACGAGAGCTAGATAACGCTCTTTCAAACCGTCAACACCTTCCAGCGATTCGAGGATTGAGCGATGCCTTCTCTTATGCTGTGTACGTTTCACTACAGGGTCGGCAATCTGTACAGCGCGATAAATGCCATCTGCTATACATTCCACAACAGAATGCGTATCACCGCCCGTGCCGGCAGTCTTCCAGCCAGCAGCAATATATTGATGAAATGTCTTGGGTCTGGGCTCGGCGTAGCTCAGTTCATGGTCATACTCAGGCCAATAATGTGCAACAAAACGTGGCGCGTGTGTATTTTCACCGGGACGATGAACACTACCGATAGCCGTAAATGTACCCTCTACCAGTTCATCGTCAGAGAATAGCGCACACAAATATCTGGCATAACATTCGAACACACAGGTGATACTGGCGTCGTCAAAAAGAATGACAGCATGCCTGCCGTGCGTTTCAGCCTGCACCTTATGCAACGGAGGCCCCAGCCCGATCAGGCCCTGTGGGTTCAGACCAAGCGGATTGGCAAGATCGGCAATTTGCTGACCGAAGCGGTGGCTATTTGGAATATCGCGTCTGATGGCGTCCACGGGGAACAGGTCACTCTGCGCACCGGTCGCCCCGGTGTGCGCATAGATCGCTTGATTAGAGTCTCCATAGCGCTGTCGAATGACAGGGTTCTCGCCATCGATAAAAATACGTTGAAGCAATCGTGATTGTGACTCACTGTTGTCCTGTACTTCATCAATGAAGAGCAGCGGAAATCGCTGCCGAATGGTCGCAACAGCTTCAGGATGATTGCCAAGAAAATCTTCTGCCCACATAAACAGCTCTTCGTACCGATAGTACCCGTCTTCAGTGCACTGACGAGCAAGCCGACAAAGTTGTTGTGCTGCTGGCTTATTAGGATCCTTAAATAACTGATTACCGTTTTCCTTGAGAACCAGGAAATCAGGCGACGCAACATGCCAGCTTCCGACAAAGTTTACGTTGGGGTACTTTTCCTTGTTATTGACAACGGTTCTGAGCGCCGCGTATTGAATGAATGACAGTAGGCGGCGCCTATGCTGTTCACAAAGAGCGTCGTCTATAACTGTAATGGGATAACCTAATGAACGCAGCCACGGAATAGCAAGAAATTCGTTCACAAAACCGTGAATCGTCCCAATATAGTGAGGATAGGAAAGCAGAGATGCTCCTGCGGCAGTACGACCGATACTGCGCTCGATTTCACGACGCGCCGCATTCGTGTGCGATAACACACAGATACCTGAACGCCGAGACTTCCACTTCCGCGCGAGGATCGCGAGCTTGGCGACAAGCAACGTCGTTTTTCCGCTACCAGGACACGCTTCAACATCAAGAGTTTCATTACTAAGCAGCACAGCTGCGCGCGGATCGTTGCCATCACCTCCATGAAACGCAGTCGTTGGTAGTCCAAGCACCTCGCATGCCCACCGGATATCATGATCATCAACAGGTGGCACTTCAAACATCTACTTAATCCTGCGGCTCATCTGGTGCGGCATGGTCGGCTTCCGCTGCCGATTGATCAACCGTTACATGCTCTATCGCATGGACGATATAATCTGGAAGAACAGCCTTCCATTGCGCTTGTGTGCGCATGTGACTATGACCAGTACGAGCTAGAATTCTTGCAAGATACTGGGCCGTAACAGACTTCGAGACTGAACCCTTGGCGAGGGGCGCATACACCCTTGCCGCCCTCTCGTCATCTGACATGGCCTCATCGGCGAACGTCTTCCAGTCTTTTAGTGCCTGGCGCGTAACACCAATAGACTTTACTGTCTCTGAGGCGATGTCGTCGTCCTTCTTCGCGAGAGCAATGGCCAAAAACAGTTCGCGGCCCAATCCGGCACGCGCGAGGTCGTATTCAAGTGTCCAGTGATCCGAAACGAATGTTTCGACACCTGGCCGCTTGCGCGAGCACGGATCGCCTGCTTGTGCTGGCCCACCCCCCCTTCTTCAAAGTCAGACTCGACCTTCCAACGACGCCCTTCAGGCCAGTCTTCGCCTGCTTTAACCTTGCCAATAATCTCGGGAGCACAGTCGGGCATCACATCCGTATCAGCGATACACGCCACCGGAATGTCGATCTCGCCATCCTCCGCAGGATTCTTTCTCTGGAATATCCGGGCATATCTACGAAAACCGGTACCTCCAACATTGACAATGGAAACCCCGCTCTTGGTCAGATCACGGTCAATCAACCCGGCAATCGTAGGTACAAGAATATTTTCAGCATCTCCTTCAACAATGATGACACCGCGTGCGAAAAATAGATTGGCCTTCGTTACATCGAGGAAGCGCTGCAGGAACCGGTAGTCGGAGGGACTCAGGTTTGTCTCTCCTGATGCGAGGGAAAACGCTTTACCTCCCTGAAGCAGGAGAAGATTGTCGAGGTCGATTGCGGATGCAAGATTGGGGCTATGGGTTGTGACCAGTATCTGAATGTCGTGACCACCACCGACTGGCTGCGCCTTGTCCTGTAGAAATCGCATAAGTCGAAGCTGCCGCTGCGGATGAAGATGTGCTTCGGGTTCCTCAATCAGCAGGAACGGGAAGCCATCCTCTTCAGAACCGAGCAGAAGCAGTTCGCAAGCCATGAACAGAAGATTGTTTGAGCCGAGCCCTCTGTTGCGTGGCAAATGATCTGCTCCAGCCTCTTGAAGCTGAAGTTCAAGTTTTTCCAGGAGTTGCCGCAATCTCGACGCCTCATCACCGGTCGCAACACCGATAGCTCCACTGAGATCGGATCCGGCAAAGGACAGGTTCTTTAGATAATCCTCATTCAGTCGATCGCGTGCGCCCGTGAGACCTACGTGACCTTTAAGGAGTGCGTTGGCAAAGTCCCCAATGCCCAGGATACTAAGCGTTGCTGGGTCAGCCGGCGGACCAACGGCATGATCGTATGGCAAACCGGTCGTTACGATATCGTCCGTGTACTGGAGAATTTGTGAAAGTCTTGATCCACGTCCGGCAGACAGCGCACGCTCTGCGTCACGCAGAGGACGAAGATAAGTTGCGCAAAGCAGGTTCGACTCTCCGGGTCGAAAACCGGCCCGTCATCGTCCATACCGGAGCGGACTTCAACAGAGACATATCGGCGGTGTCTTGCGCGCCTTTCGGTGGCAAGCGCTTTCCAGTTCAGGTAGATAACAGGTATGCGTCTGCCTTCCTGCTCTTCATATGTCAGATATTCGGCAAATGCACCGGTGTCAGAACGTGTAAGCCCAGCGAAACGGCAGCGTATGCGAATCTCTTTGCTCTGCCTGCCATCAGTGGATCAGTGGAAGTCATCATCATCGATGCGAAAATATTCCTGATCACGGGTACCGAGCGCGAGCCGCAGCGCGTCAACAATCACAGTCTTCCCGGAGTCGTTTTCACCAACGATTGCTGTTAGTCCCGGCCGCAATCTGAGCAGCGCGGCATTCTCGCCCTCTCCAAACAGGCGGAAGTTCTCGACTTTTAGTTCCGAAATATACATCGCCGCCTCCCGTACGTCATTCGTCAGCTATGCGTCACTTCCCAGATGGCTAAACCACACGTTCTAAGCAGCGATTTCAATCCTGATGTTCTTGCCTAGCGCTCTGGCCGCGCGTTCCAGGGTCAGCAGCGTCACCGAAGGATTATCGGGATCCAGCAACCGTTCCAATGCGGAACGGCTGGTATTCATCCGCCTGGCCAGTTGGGTCTTGTTGAGTTTCTGCGCCTTCATCAATTCCTCGAGTTGAAAGGCAAGCACACGTTTAACTGCGATAGCTTCCGCTTCCGCAAGCACACCTTCCTCTTCCAGAAAATCATCGAAGTTACTGCCAATGTGTTTGCTCATGTCACTTCTCCAGGTTGGCTTTGCGATCTCTAGCCAATTGCAAATCGGCTTGAGGTGTCTTCTGGGATTTCTTGATGAAGCCATGCAGCAAAATCATCTTTTCACCCTTTACCGTAAACAGAATTCGAGCAACACGCTGATCAAGCCGACATCTAACTTCCCATAGTCCGGGCTCCATTTTTCGAACCACTGGCATCCCGATAGGCCAGCCATATTGAACGGTTTTAATCTCGCCACCGATTATCCTTTTGTCCTGTTTGCTCAGCCCCTGCAACCACGCGCGAACCGGTTCATTTCCCGATTCCGTTCGGTAAAAAAACACTTCAAGAGGCATATCGGCATCCATACGAAAAAGTGTACCATATTTGGTACACTTTACAAGCCTTTGATCATGAAAGCTAGAAATCTGAGAACAAACAACTATGCCGTCCAGAGAAGGAGGAAAGTGATGCGGATAAGTTCATGGTCCTTCAGGCGCCTGATCCAGTGTGACTTGTACTTGGTCACTAATACCATGACGGACGCGGCATGTATGGCATGGTATAGGTGCGTCACGCTGATTGTGAGTGTGGCGATACCATGATCTATACCATTGGAAAATGGTACTAACTGCTTGCCAATGCCTGCCAGTGCCAGATGTTGCCAGGCAGAAATGCAGGCAAGTTACTGAATATGTTCGCTTACTGTGTCTTGTTGCCTGCAGGTGCCAGCCAGTGCCAGATCTGCGCTACTCCCACTCAATGGTAGCGGGGGGCTTGCTGGAGATATCGTAGGCCACCCGCGAGATACCGGTGACTTCATTGATAATGCGCCGCGACACCAGCTCTAGGAACTCGAACGGAAGATGAGCAAAGCGGGCGGTCATGAAGTCCACCGTCTCCACCGCGCGTAGCGACACCACGTATTCGTAGCGGCGGGCATCACCCACCACGCCGACCGATTTCACCGGCAGGAACACGGCAAAAGCCTGGCTCACCTGGTCGTAGAGGTCGTGATTGCGCAACTCCTGGATAAAGATGTGGTCCGCCTGGCGCAGCAGGTCAGCGTAGGGTTTCTTCACCTCGCCGAGGATACGCACACCCAGGCCGGGACCCGGGAACGGATGACGGTAGACCATCTCGGAGGGCAGACCGAGCTCGACGCCGATCTTGCGCACCTCATCCTTGAACAGTTCACGCAGTGGTTCCACCAGCTTCAGCTTCATGTAGTCGGGCAAACCACCCACGTTATGGTGCGATTTGATGACATGGGCCTTACCCGATTTGGCGCCGGCCGATTCGATCACATCCGGGTAAATAGTCCCCTGCGCCAGGTACTCAACCCCTTCGATCTTGGCCGCCTCTTCTTCGAAGATATCGATAAACAGGTTACCGATGATTTTGCGTTTCTTCTCCGGATCACTTTCACCAGCCAGGGCATCCAGAAAACGGGTTTCGGCATCCACTCGGATCACCTTCACGCCCATATGCTGGGCAAAGGTGGCCATCACTTGATCGCCCTCATGCAGCCGCAACAGGCCGTTATCGACAAAGATACAGGTGAGGCGGTCGCCGATCGCCTTGTGCAACATGGCGGCGACCACCGAGGAGTCGACGCCACCGGATAGCCCCAACAACACCTTGCCTTCGCTGCCGACCGTTTCACGCACCTGCTCGATGCTGTCCTGAATAATACTGGCCGGATTCCACAGTGCTTCACAACCGCAGATCTCAAACAGGAAGCGCTCCAGGATACGCCCACCCTGGCGGGTGTGGGTCACTTCCGGGTGGAACTGGATACCGTAGAAGCCCCGCACCTCGTCGGCCATACCGGCCAACGGGGCATTGTCGGTTTCGGCGATGACGACAAAGCCCTCGGGCAACGCCTCCACCCGGTCACCGTGGCTCATCCAGACATCTAATAGTCCGTAACCCTCTTCCGTGGTGTGGTCTTCGATATCCCGCAACAACCTGGAGTGCCCGCGAGCACGCACCTGGGCATAACCGTATTCATGCGCATCGGAACCAGCCACTTTACCACCCAGCTGCGCCGCCATGGTCTGCATGCCGTAGCAGATACCCAGCACCGGCACACCCAGTTCAAAGACCAGGGCCGGGGCACGCGGCGTATCCTCGGCGGTCACCGACTCCGGGCCACCCGAGAGGATGATACCGGCCGGATTCTGCTCCTTGATGGCATCTTCGCAGTTGTCATAGGGCCAGATCTCGCAATAGACGCCGGCCTCGCGCACCCGACGGGCGATCAGCTGTGTGTACTGGGACCCGAAGTCGAGAATGAGAATGCGATGAGCGTGGATATCCTGATTAGTCATAATCTCTATTCCAATCATGCTTAAATGAAAGAACCGCAGAAAGGTGGCGAGGCTTCACCACCGGACTGCGGCCTCCAACAGTATTTTGCGCGGCAATCAGCTCTGGCGGTAATTGGGCGCTTCCTTGGTAATGGCGACATCGTGTACATGGGATTCGCGCATACCGGCATTGGTCACCCGGACAAACTCCGGTTTGGTACGCATCTCTTCGATCGTGGCACAGCCGGTGTAACCCATGCTGGCACGAATACCGCCGGTAAGTTGGGTAATCACGTTGATCAGCGGCCCCTTGTAGGGGACACGACCTTCAATGCCTTCCGGCACCAACTTATCGGCATCCTTGGTATCTTCCTGGAAGTACCGGTCGCTGGAGCCGTTACGCGCCTGCATCGCGCCCAGGCTACCCATACCACGGTACGCCTTATAGGAGCGGCCCTGGAAGATCTCGACTTCACCCGGCGCCTCTTCGGTACCGGCTAACAGTCCACCGACCATGACAGAATAAGCCCCGGCCGCCAATACCTTGGCGATATCACCCGAATAGCGCAAACCGCCATCGGCGATGACCGGAATACCGGTTCCCTCCAGCGCCTCGGCCACATTGGCCACGGCGGTGATCTGGGGTACACCGACTCCGGCAACGATGCGGGTGGTACAGATAGACCCGGGACCAATACCTACTTTAACCGCATCGGCACCGGCTTCCGCCAAGGCACGCGCCGCGGCTCCGGTAGCGATGTTGCCACCGATCACCTGCACCTGGGGATAATGCTTCTTGACCCAGGCGACCCGGTTCAATACGCCCTGCGAGTGACCATGGGCAGTATCCACCACAATTACGTCGACACCGGCCCGCACCAGGGCATCCACCCTTTCTTCGGTACCTTCACCGACGCCGACCGCCGCACCGACTCGTAACCGTTCCTGGTCGTCCCGGCAGGCAAAAGGATAATCCTTCGCCTTTTGGATATCCTTCACGGTGATCATACCGCGCAGCTGGAAGGCGTCGTTGACCACCAGGATTTTTTCAATTCGGTTGGCTCGTAACTTGGTCATGACTTCATCCCGATCCGCCCCCTCGGGTACGGTGATCAGGCGCTCTTTGGGGGTCATGATGGCGGAAACCGGCTCGTTCATACGGGTTTCAAAACGGACATCACGGTTGGTGATAATGCCGACCAGGTTTTCACCCTCGACCACCGGTACACCGGAAATCTTGTTGGCCTGGGTAATCTTGACCAGCTCGCCGACCGTCATGTCGGGCCCAACAGTGATAGGATCAATAATCACACCGCTCTCATAGCGTTTGACGGTGCGTACTTCTGCGGCCTGCTGCTCGGCGGTCATGTTCTTGTGCATGATGCCGATGCCACCTTCCAGTGCCATGGAGATAGCCAAGCGGGCCTCGGTCACCGTGTCCATGGCGGCGGAAACCAGGGGAATATTGAGTCGAATTTCGCGGGTGAACTGGGTGCTCAGGTCCACATCCTTGGGCAGTACAGTGGAGTGGGCCGGCAGGAGCAAAACGTCATCAAAGGTAAGGGCTTCCTGAACGAGGCGCATAATCGGTTCCCAAGTGAAAGGTTTTTCGGTAAACAGAGTATTATAAAATCTTGATGAATCCAGGTAAACTCAAATTAGCATTTATTTATGGATAATATCGACCCGACTTAGCTACCTTTTATGCCCTCCAGCCAATCAGAAGCAAACTTCCAACGGGACATCTACAGCGTATCCCGCCTCAATAGCGAGGTGCGGGCGGTGCTGGAAGGCAGTTTTCCGCTGCTCTGGGTAGAGGGGGAGATCTCCAACCTGGCCCGCCCTGCCTCAGGCCACATCTACTTCACCCTCAAGGACCCCCAGGCCCAGGTACGTTGCGCCATGTTCAGGATGAAACGGCAATTACTGCGTTTTCAGCCAGAGAACGGCCTCAAGGTGCTCATCCGCGCCCGGGTCGGCCTCTACGAGGGACGCGGCGAATTTCAGCTGGTGGCGGAGCACATGGAACCGGCCGGCGCCGGCGACCTGCAGCAAGCCTTCGACACGTTGAAACTAAAGTTACAGCAAGAGGGGCTGTTTGATACGGCGCTTAAAAAGCCCTTGCCGTTGCTGCCGAAGCGGATCGGCCTCATCACTTCACCCAGCGGCGCCGCCATACGGGATGTGCTGAGCGTGTTGCAGCGACGCCTTCCCGCCGTGCCGGTACTGATCTATCCGGTTACCGTACAGGGAGAAGAGGCACCGCGCTCTATCCTCAACGCCCTGCGTCTGGCAGAGCAGCGGCACGAGTGCGATCTGTTGATACTGACCCGGGGAGGCGGTTCGCTGGAAGACCTAATGGCCTTTAACGACGAGGAGGTGGCCCGCACCATCCACCAACTCTCTATCCCCCTGATCTCCGCTGTGGGGCATGAAGTGGATTTCACCATCGCCGATTTTGTCGCCGACCGACGCGCTCCCACACCCTCGGTAGCCGCCGAACTGGCCACCCCGGACAAGCAGGAGATGCTTGATCGCATCACATCCCTGCAACGTCGCATCACCCTGGCCACACAACGCCATTTTAGCGGTGGCAGGCAGAACTTACAGAACATCTCCGACCGGCTTGAACGGGTCCATCCAGGCATTCGCCTGCAACAGCGACAACAGTACCTGGATGAACTGGGAGTGCAGCTGCAGCGTATCACCCGCATCAAGCTAGAGCAGGCCAGGGGAAAGATCCGTCTGCTGGAAAGCCGACTAGGTGGCGGCATCCCGACTCACCGAATCAACCGGCAACGGGAACAGTTCAGTCATCTGGCATACAGGCTGACCCAAGCCATCAATACCCACCTCAGCCTGCAACGACAACGTTTGGGATCGGCCGGCGGCAAACTCGACGCGCTGAGCCCCCTGGCCACGCTGCAGCGGGGCTACTCGATCACCCGCCTGCTACCCTCACGTGAGCTGCTGCATAACGCCAACCAGGTGCAACCCGGCGATCAACTGGAGACCCGCCTCGCCGTCGGCACGTTTATTTCCACCGTCGACAACCCGGTCACCGATCAGTAATTATTGTTTCCCACGCAACCATTTAGATTAAAAATAGCTGGCGAATTAAATAATATGGCAGCTATTCCACAGCAAAAATGCGCTTATTCGTTTCATATGAAACTATTGCGCCAGGATGTAAAACAGGATAAGAATGTTACATGATCTCACCTAAATCACTCCTTGCCACAGCTATCATCGCTTCCCTAGTGGCGATCGGTCCACTCTCGACCGACATGTATCTACCCGCCTTCCCGGTGTTGATGCAGAGCTTCGATGCCGATATCAATCAGGTCCAGCATACCCTGAGCATTTTTCTTATCGGCTTCGCCCTGGCCCAATTGATCTACGGCCCCCTATCCGACCGGTTCGGCAGAAAACCGGTATTGATGGCGGGCCTGCTGCTGTTCCTGCTGAGTAGTTTGGCTATTGTATTTGCCGAATCGATTGCCACGCTCTCTTCCCTGCGCCTGCTGCAGGCGATCGGCGGCAGCGCCGGTCCGGTATTGGGCCGTGCCATGGTTCGGGATATCCACGGCCCCAAGGAGTCTGCCAGACTGCTCTCCTATATCGGTACCGCCATGGCAGTCGCCCCCGCCGCCGCGCCAATTATCGGCGGCTACATGACGGTCTGGTTTGGTTGGCAATCCATCTTCCTGTTTCTCGCCGTCTACGGCGTCATCGGCGTGGTCCTGCTGGGATTGCGCATACCAGAAACCGCTCCGCCGGGCAGCCACCACATTATGTCCGTCGGTCATTTGCTGAAGAATTACGGCATCCTGGTCAAACACCCCACCTGGCGCTGGTACACCTTGACCTGCAGTTTCGTATTTGCCGGACTGTTTTCATTCCT
The DNA here is from genome assembly GCF_050289425.1 of Sedimenticola sp. Taxonomy (NCBI): domain Bacteria; kingdom Pseudomonadati; phylum Pseudomonadota; class Gammaproteobacteria; order Chromatiales; family Sedimenticolaceae; genus Sedimenticola; species Sedimenticola sp. The sequence goes on from NZ_JBNKFS010000014.1 coordinate 23,111, forward strand.
GTCCGGTTCATCGTTTGTCATCATCGATTTTCTCGGCTTTAAAGAAGAGCAGTTCGGCCTCTTTTTCGCCCTGGTGGTCAGTGGCTTTATGATCGGTACGTTGATCGGGGGGCGCTTGGTACGCCGTGTCGGCATCAACCGCCTGCTGGCCTACGGCTCGGTCATCGCCGCGCTGGGGGGTATCAGCATGCTGATCTTTGCCCTGGCCGAAGTACACCATGTCGCGGCCATTGTGTTGCCGCAGATGATCTACATGATCGGTGTCGGCATCGTTATGCCGCAATCCATGGCCGGCGCGCTGGCGCCCTTCCCGCACATGGCCGGCACCTCTTCAGCGCTGCTCGGCTTCATCCAGATGTCGGTCGCGACAGGCGTCGGTGTGTTGGTGGGACATTATCACGACGGATCACCCCGCTCGATGGCGCTCTCCATCGCCCTGATGGGGGTACTCACCTTGATCAGTTTTCTGCGGCTGAATCGCATCGATCATTCGGAAGTGGATGATGATGAAGACGGCGGCGTGGAGCTGTCCGGCGTCCTGTAACAGCGATGAAGCCCTAGAAGACAATCCACCGCGGCTACCCCGTCCCTCGCGGTGACCGCGATCCGGACAGGCACGGGGGCCTGCCCCTACATTTGATCAACTGGTTGCCGCGAAATGGTTCGCGGCTACTTTTTCTTGCTAAAGGATTTGAGGCGTTGGCGTTTCTGCACCTGACGCGGGGTCAGTTTGTTTTTGCGATCCTTAAACGGGTTCTCGCCAGACTTAAACTCAATGCGAATGGGCGTGCCGGTCAGCTTCAAAACCTCCCGAAAACGGTTGATCAAATACCGTTTATAGGTGGTCGGCACCGCATCGGTCTGATTGCCGTGGATGACGATAATCGGTGGATTCTGTCCACCCTGATGCGCATAGCGTAATTTGATCCGCCGGCCGTGCACCATGGGTGGCTGATGCTCCTGAACCGTCCACTCCAGTATCCGTGTCAGCTCCGGAGTGGAAAGTTTGCGGGTAGCGTTGGCGTAGGCCGAATCCAGGGCCTGGTAGAGCTTGCCCACGCCCGAACCATGCAACGCTGAGATAAACCGTTTGGCGGCAAAATCCAGGAACGGCAGTTTCCGTTCGATATCGGCCTTGACCCGGTCACGTTGATCCGCTGGCAAGCCATCCCATTTGTTGATCACCACCACCAGGGCCCGGCCACTCTCCAGAATATGTCCGGCCAGGGTCGCATCCTGCTCACCGACACCTTGCTGGGCATCCAGCACCAACATGACCACGTTCGCTTGCTCAATCGCCTGCAGCGTCTTAATGACGCTGAATTTCTCTATCACCTCATTCACCCTGGCCCGGCGCCGAACGCCCGCCGTATCGATCAGGGTGTAGGGTTTTTCATCATGGGTGTAGCTGATAAAAACACTGTCACGGGTGGTGCCGGGCTGATCAAAAGCGACAACACGCTCCTCCCCCAGCATCCGGTTTACCAGGGTCGACTTCCCCACATTGGGGCGACCGACCACGGCGATCAGGGTACCTCGGTCAGTCTCGGCGGCCGGCTCATCCGGCAGCGGAAAACGATCGAGTAAATCGTTGATCAGAGAACGGACACCGCGACCATGGGCGGCAGAGATCGGTAACGGCTCGCCCAGTCCCAAGGCGAAGAAATCGGCACCCGCCATATCTCCGTCCAGGCTTTCGCTCTTATTCACGACGGCACTGATCGGCTTACCGGTACGCCTGAGCTGTCCCGCGATAATAGTATCGGCCGGCGTGCAGCCGACACGGGCATCCAGCAGGAAGAGGATATGGTCAGCCTCGGCAATGGCCGCCTGCACCTGCTGCTCCATCAGCTGGTCCACCCCTCCTTCCTCGCCGCTCAGGCCGCCGGTATCCACCACCACATAGGGCCGGTCACCCAGCTTGCCGACACCGTACTGGCGGTCACGGGTCAACCCGGGCTGATCCGCCACCAAGGCGTCTCGCGTTCGCGTCAACCGGTTAAACAAGGTGGATTTGCCCACATTGGGTCGGCCCACCAGGGCGATTACGGGCAGCATGTTTGGCACTTGTACGCTCAGTTCTTAGAGGTCAGAAGTAGTGAGAGCGGCCATTTCACCGCCATCGGCATAAACATAGACAGTACCGTCGATGACCAGGGGCGGCGTGGAAATAGCCGATTTAGCCACTCGCATCCGCCCTTCCAGGCGACCATCCTCGCGTGACAGGAAATGCAGGTAGCCTTCAAAATCGCCTACCAGGATATGCGAACCCAGCACCACGGGTGCGGTCAACTTACGGTACTGAAGTTTTTTATTCTTCCAAATAGCCGATCCGTTACCCGGATCCACCGACACCACGTGATCCGTGGCGTCCGAAACGTAAATCTGTGAATAGTCGGCTCCCATGCCGGCATAGGAGGAGAGTTTACGACGCCAAAGCACAATACCCGTATCCAGCGACACGGCCGCCATCTCCCCCTGGTAGGTCACCGCGTAAACTACATCGCCGATAATCAGCGGATCACCATCGATATCCACCATCCGCTCCAACTCTGAACGGCCACTGGGGGCAGAGACCGTCAACTCCCACAGCAGATCGCCATTCTGCAAATTGAGCATCACCAGTTTGCCGCTGGCAAAACCACAGATCACGCGCCCCCCGGTAATCACCGGCGAGCTACTGCCGTGCAGGGTCAGGACGGGAATAGAGCGGTCATAGATCCATTTCTGATCCCCCGACGTGGCATCCAGACCGAACAGTTTTCCATCGATGGTATGCACAACCACCACACCCCGTCCTGCCTTCGGCACTGAAAGCACTTCACTGCTGACGCGGGCGCGCCACTTTTCGGTGCCGCCAGCTTGATCCAGCGCGACCACCTCACCGTTACTGGTACCAAACAGCACCAAACCCTCTCCGGCTCCCGGTCCTCCCGATATCTCCAACTCGGTTTCTATCGACCAGAGCACACGTCCTGTGGAGGCATCCAGCGCACGCACCTCTCCACTGCGGCTGGCGGCATAGACCTTGCCGCCTTCAACAACGGGTACCAGCTTGACCCGTTGCTCATCCGAGCCATCGCTGATGGAAGAAGACCAAAGCAGACGGGTGGGAACCGATTCCTGCATTTCGACCAGTTCAGCCGGCGGTTCCGAATTGTCCTCATCGGCAAACCAGTCCACCGGGTTCATGGATTTCATGGAGCCACAGCCACTCAGGGCAAGCGCCAGCAGGACAATGGGAAGGGAGCGCATCATGGGTAATCCTCGCAACTATTCAGCCGCAGCCAGATCATCAAATTTCATCTGTACCAGCGCGCTATTGCTCACCTTGTACTCCAGCGCCTCCCCATACGCCTGACGTGCCGCCACCCGGTCGCCTTTTTTCAAAGCGATATCGCCCTTCAACTCGGCGATATCCCCCTTGAAATTATCATCCGGAGCCTGGGCAATCAGGCTGGCCGCTTCATCGACTGAACCTTGATCCAGCAACAGACGGCCCAATCGCAAGCGGGCTATCTGCTTTAGAGACGGGTCGTCGGCATTCGAAAGCACCCACTGCAGTTGGCTTTTTGCGCCATCCATGTCGCCCTGTTGAAACTTGACCTTGGCCAGCTCCAGGGCGGCAAACACCGCATAAGCGCTGCCCTTATACCCGCTCATCAGTGCTTTAGCCTGGACCTCGGCAGACTCAGACCCCGACACCACGCTTTCGCTCAATCGCTCAAATTGTAGTGAAGCCTGTTCCGCCACCTCACGCTGATGCTGAGTCCAATATTGCCAACCGAACACGCCGCCCAGGCCCATCACAATACCGGCAACGACCGATTTGCCATTCTCTTTCCACCACTTTTTAAGCGCTTCGACCTGCTCTTCTTCCGTCAGATTTACATCGACCATCTTGTCCTCTCTCTCCGCCGGCTGGCGGCTAAACCATTCACTGACAGAAACCCCAGGGTTTCTGGATAATCAGACTCTCTGTTTCAGATAAGCCGCCAGCTCATCCAACGCCACCTGCTTCTGCTCTCGCTCTTCGCGTAAGAACTTGACCCCGATAACACCCTGCGCCAACTCATCCTCACCCAGCACCAAAGCAACACGAGCGCCACTGCGGTCCGCCTTCTTGAACTGGCTCTTGAAGCTGCCACCGCCGCAATGGGTCATCAACCGCAACCCGGGAACTTCCCGGCGCAAACGATCCGCCAACAACACACCCTGCTGCTGCGATTTATCACCCACCAGAACCAAATAGGCATCCAGAACCTGCAGATCCAGGGGGATCTTCCGCTCTTCCAATAACACAATCAGGCGCTCGACACCCATAGCAAACCCTACCGCCGGCGTCGGCTTGCCACCCAACTGTTCAACCAATCCATCGTAACGGCCACCGGCACACACGGTTCCTTGAGCACCGAGTCGATCCGTCACCCACTCAAACACGGTACGTGCGTAGTAATCGAGGCCACGCACCAAACGGGTATTGACCACATACGGAACCGACGCTGCGTCGAGTCCTGCACAAAGCGAATCAAAATGGGCGCGTGACTCATCGCCCAGATAATCCATTAGCGACGGGGCACCGGCGATCAATTCGCACATAGCCGGATTCTTAGAGTCGAGAATGCGTAGCGGGTTGCTACCGAGGCGGCGCAGGCTGTCTTCATCCAACTGCGCTTGATGTTCAGTCAGATAAGCAACCAGTTGCTCACGATAAACCGAACGCTCCTCAGGGGTGCCCAGGGTGTTGATCTGCAACTCCAGGCCATCCAGACCGAGGCACTCCCAAAACCGGTTGGTCAGCAGGATCATCTCGATATCGATATCGGGACCGGCCAAGCCATAGGCCTCTGCTCCAATTTGATAGAACTGGCGGTAACGTCCCTTCTGGGGACGTTCATGACGAAACATAGGGCCGTAGTACCAGATGCGCTGCACCTGGTTGTGAAACAGGCCGTTCTCTATCCCGGCCCGGACACAACTGGCGGTACATTCAGGGCGCAGGGTCAAGCTGTCTCCATTGCGATCCTCGAAGGTATACATCTCCTTCTCCACAATGTCCGTCACCTCACCGATTGAGCGTTTGAACAGATCGGTCATCTCTACGACAGGCGTACGCAACTCCCGATAGCCGTAGCTGTCGAGAACGCTACTGATTTGCTGCTCCAGAAAATGCCAAAGGGGTGACTGGTCCGGCAGGATATCGTGCATACCACGAATAGCTTGAATGTTTTTTGCCATTACTCTTTATTCACTACTCTTGCTTATATCAACTTGGCGTGATGGTCGCGGTTCGTCGCACCCGCCTGCGCCCAGGCAGTGCGGTTCCAACTCCAATCACTCTGGCTTAAGGGTGAACTTGGCGACATTGCCACGGATATGGGGTGTCAGATCATAAGGGACACCATTCACTAGAACGGTTACGGCGGAAGCGTTACCGAACACCATTTTATACGGCGCTTCACCGGCCAGAACAATGCGATCACCCGCCGCCTTATTTCCGATCAACCGATAGTTGCCGGATGCATCGCTGATATCGGTCCAGCAAACATCGGAGAAGCTCACCTGAATGGCTGTCTCCGCTGCCACCTGACTCGCTTCGCCGGCCGCCGACTCATTCGCGGGTGCCACGTCCGACACACTATCCGTTACATCACTGCCGGTGGGGTCAGCATCATCCGTCATCGGCACTGGCGCCACCTCCGGTTCCGGCGCCGTCGGTTGTTCGACAACAGTCTCCTGTTCGGTCGATTCTGCCGGGGCAGAAGCCTCCGTTACAGGCGGTTCTGCAGCTGCTTCAGACTCAACGGTGGCTGGGGCATCCAGGATCTCCGGTTTATCAAGCGGTGCAGGCTGACTGGCGGTGTCAGGCGAATTGTCGGGTCCACCCTCCACCCTCGGCAAGGCGCTTTGGCTTTCCGACTGCGACATCGGCACACCCGAATCCAGACCCAGGTTGACCGGCCACTGCAGATATCCACGCCACCATGTGACCACCAGCGCGATAAGACCAATGACGATAAGCCATGTGATCAAGCGAATGACCGTATGACTGCTGCGCACCTCGCGCCTTATCTGCGCCGCCTTGAGGTCAGTTCCTTCATCATTCTTTGGCCGATACTGCTGAAACGCTTCTAAAATAGGATCAACGGGTATATCCAGTAACCGGGCATAATTGCGCAAATAGCCCTGAACAAACACGGTTCCGGGCAATTTGCTGTAGTCATCCGCCTCCAATGCTTCCAACAGCCCGGTATTCAGGTGCAGCAGATTGGCCACCCGATGAATATCCATCTCCTTTGCCAGACGGATGTCTCGTAGCTGTTTTCCGGGGCCCTCTACAACTGTCTCAAGCGCCTCTTCATTCTGATCGGCAGCACTCATTATTGTTTGCTATCCCTCAAAAGCAGCACCTCCCTGGAGTCAGGGAAGTTGTTTTTCAACATCAGCGCATAACTGGAAACGGCGTTTTGATCGCCCAGGATACGTTCGTTCTGAATGCCCAGCCAGAGCGACGCCGCGGTCGGTTTGGCGAGTTCCAGATAGCGCTGAAGATAGGCTCTAGAAGAGAGGTTTTCCCCTTGTTGAAAACTGATTTGGGCCATCTGAATCAGTGCCGAGGGGAATTTTGGATTGATGGTGAGCGCCCGACGCAGATACTCCTCGGCCTTTTGCGGGTTGGTATCCCGCGCCGCACAGATGCCGGCATTGGTCAACGCCACCTCTGGCGTCTTATAGAGCGGATTTTCTAACGCTCTGAGGAAATATTTATCGGCCTCTTCATAGCGCTGTTGATGGCAAAGAAAAGAGGCGTAGGCATTTAAGACGTAAGAGTTCCTGCTCTCGATCTTTATACTTTGCAGGAAGTGATTTTCCGCCAGGTCTTGCTCGCCCAAACGTTCATACAGCAACGCGATAACGTTATGACCCTCGGCATTCGCCGGCTCCACAGACAGCGCCTGCTTGGCTTTTTTCAAGGCCACGTCAAGATGGCCTTCCCGCATGTAGGCGATTGCCAGCTTGACGTAGACATCGCCGGCACCGGTGCGACGGTCCTTTCCAAATTGACCGGTATTATCGGTCATATCCGGCGAAGTACCATCCGGTCGGACTGTACCCTGCTGACAACCAGAGAGAAAAAGCAGTGCGAATAACCCCAGTACAGAGACCTGACTGATTTTCAACGTACAACCCCTCCTGAATGCTTCAGTTCTCGTCGACTCTGATCCTTTACCCGTCCGACCAACTGTCCGCAGGCGGCATCGATGTCCTCACCACGGGTCTTGCGAGTGGTGGTAACGATACCGGCTTTGACCAATCGTTGCCGGAAGGCGTCAATGCGTTCCGGCGGCGAACAGCGATAACCGGTTCCCGGGAAAGGATTGAACGGGATCAGATTGACCTTTGACGGTGTCCCTTCAAGCAACCTGATCAACTGCTTGGCCTGTTTGTCGCTGTCGTTAACGCCGTCCAGCATGACGTATTCCCAGGTGACTTTGCGTCGCTTATCGCCCCTAAGGTAATCCCGGCAAGCGGGGATCAACTCTTCCAGCGGATATTTTCGATTGATCGGTACCAACTGATCCCGCAGCTCATTGGTCGGTGCATGCAGCGACACTGCCAAACTCACTTCGGACAGCGCCTTGAGCTGCTTTAAGGCTGGCACGATACCGGAGGTACTGATAGTGACCCGATATTTTGACAGCATGTAAGCCAGATCATCCTGCATGATGTTGGTCGCCGTCACCACCGGATCAAAATTGGCCAATGGCTCGCCCATACCCATCAGCACCACATTAGTGAGCGACTTGCCCAGCTCCCGCTCCGCGACCCACACCTGGCCAATGATCTCCGCCGCGGTCAGGTTCCGATTAAAGCCCTGCTGCGCGGTGGAGCAAAAGCTGCAGTCCAGCGCACAACCCACCTGGGATGAGATACAGAGCGTGCTGCGATTGGGTTCGGGTATAAAAACCGATTCAATTCGGTTATTGCAATCGAGCTCCAGTACCCACTTGTGGGTGCCGTCCAACGCCGGCTGCTCGAATACGATCTCTGGTACCCTCACTTCCGCGATGGCCTTAAGTTGCCCGCGTAACGGTTTGGACAAATCAGTCATGGCATCAAAGTCGGTGACGCCATGCTTATGAATCCACTTTAATACGTTTCGACCATTGAAGGCCTTTGCACCCAGCCCCTCAAAGAAGGACTCCATGCCCCGGCGGTCAAAATCCAGCAGATTGATTTTCTGTTCCGTGCACTGCATTACCCCACCTCTTCACACAATCTTGAAGTATGGCCGACCCGGCTCCCCGAAGCGGGAACAAAAAGGCAATTAGCCAGTAGGCGAAGGTAATGCAGATAGGTCAAGTTCAACCTCAACGCTGCCTTTCGCAGACACCTTCGGGAAAGAAGAAGGCGATTTCAACCGCCGCAGTCTCCGGTGCATCCGAACCATGTACGGCGTTTTCATCCACAGTTTCGGCAAAATCGGCGCGAATGGTGCCGGGCGCTGCCTCTTGAGGATTGGTCGCCCCCATCACCTCACGGTTCTTGGCGATGGCATTTTCACCTTCCAGCACCTGAACCATAACCGGGCCGGAGGTCATGAAATCGATCAAGTCATTGTAGAAGGGGCGCTCTTTGTGAACCGCATAGAATTCTCCCGCCTGCTCACGTGTCAACTGCAGCATTTTTGAGGCAACAATTCTGAGACCCGCATCTTCAAAACGGCTATAGATTTTTCCAATGATGTTCTTCGCTACCGCATCCGGTTTAACAATTGAGAATGTACGCTCGATCGCCATCAAAAACTCCAATAATTTCAAACAATAAAAAAACCATGCCCAGCCAAAAGGCTACGCAGGAAATGAGAATTCAGCTCCCTGAAATAACCGCACACCCATTTGCGGACTGAACCTAGTGAGAGAAATCGGACCGTTTTGCCGAATGCGCCAGAGAGAATCTGTTTTCTATTAACAAAATCAAGCCGTAGTTTACCTTGCAGCGGGGGAAACAGGCAATTTATCATTCTGTTACGGACGCGGGAACGGTGAGATCCGGCACGCGGACCGTCACACGTCGCGTTGGACCGTTAACACATCGGGCAGTTGGGCGATCTTTTCCAGCAGGCGACTAAGCTGCCGCATATTGTTGATTTCAACGGTAAAACGCATATTGGCCCGATCCATCTTCCGATTTGACTGCGTATTCACCCCTACCACATCCACCTCTTCATTGGTCAGAATGGCCGAGATGTCACGCAGCAATCCCTTCCGATCTGTGGCGGTAATCTTGATATCCACCTGATAAGAACCGGTGACACCCTCTCCGGCCCAGGCCACATCAATCAGGCGGTCACGCTCATCCGCATCCAGATGCCTGACCATGCTGCAATCACTGCGGTGAACCGTAACCCCCCGACCTCGGGTGATGAAACCCACTATCTCGTCATTCGGCACCGGCTTGCAGCAGCGTGCAATATGGGTCATGAGATCATCCACGCCCTCAACAACCACTTCACCTCGACCGCTTTTCTTCGGTCGGCCCGGTTTACGCTGGGTTAACGGTTCAACCGGTGCCGTTTTTTGTACTGGAACGGCATGCACCCCACCCATTCCAGCCACCTGGATAGGCGACACCTCACCCCGTCCTATGGCGGCCAGCAGGTCATCGGTCTTCTTGAAGTTGAATCGTCTGGCGGCGATCGTCAAATCCGGTTTGGGCACGCTCAAACGGCTGATCTCACGTTCCAGACTGATTTTCCCCGCATGCAAATGCTGCTCATAATCTTGCTGCTTGAACCACTGCCGCACCCGATTGCGCGCACGGCTGGTTTTGATATATCCGAGATGGGGGCTGAGCCAGTCCCGACTCGGTCCACCTTCTTTAACCGTTAGTATCTCTACCAGTTGTCCACTCTCAAGTGGGCGTGTAAGCGGCCGGATTTTCCCATCAATCTTGGCACCACGACAGCGATGCCCGACATCGGAGTGAATGGCATAGGCAAAATCCACCGCCGTCGCCCCTTTCGGTAATTCCACCACCTTGCCCTGCGGGGTCAACACATAGACCTGGCGCGATTCGAACTCACTCTTGAGATTATCGACAAAATCATCCGAACCAGCCGGATCATCCTTGACCTCAATCCAGTTACGCATCAAAGAGATACGCCGTTCAAACTCGGCATCTCCCTTGCTGCCACCCTCTTTATAGCGCCAGTGGGCCGCCACACCGAGCTCGGCATGCTCATGCATATCGTGGGTGCGGATCTGAATCTCCAGAGTCTTGTCTTCCGGGCCGATTACGGCTGTGTGGATGGAGCGGTACATATTGGCCTTGGGGGTAGCGATGTAGTCATCAAACTCACCCGGAATATGTCGCCACAGCCCGTGCACCACACCAATAGCGGCGTAACAGTCGGCCACCGAGTCCACCAATACCCGCACCGCCCTCAGATCAAAAATCTGCTCAAAGGGGACGGCCTTACGCTTCATCTTTTTCCAGATACTGTAAATATGCTTGGGACGGCCGGTAATCTCGGCGTTTATGTGTAATTCGGCAAATTTTTCCTGCAGGATATCGATCACATCATCGATATAATCTTCCCTATCTGCACGCCGGCCATCCAGCTTTTTAGCGATGTCCATATAGGTGTCCGGCTCAAGATAGCGCAGACAGAGATCCTCTAACTCCCACTTGATCTGCCAGATACCCAGTCGGTTGGCAAGCGGGGCATAAATCTGCTGGGTTTCGCGCGCCTCTTTGATCCGCATCGTTTCGGGCAGCGATTTCAGGATTCGCATGATGTGCAGCCGCTCCGCCAACACGATCAATACCACGCGAATATCGTCAGCAATGCTCAACAGCATGCGCCGCAAATTCTCGGTGTGTTCAATCTCTGTATCGTGTTGGCTGGCCGCTCTATCCCGGGAAACAAACCCGATTCGCGCCATATCGTTAACCATGCGCGCAACGCTTTTGCCGAACTGCTTTTCCAACCGGGCTAAATTGACCTGATCGCCCGGTAACACATCATGCAAGATAGCCGCCGCCAGTGTTTCCCAGTCAAGATCCATCTCGGCCAGGATCTCGGCCACGGCCAGGGCATGGCGCAAGGTCGTCTCACCCGTCACCTCAACCCCTTCACGGTGGATTTCGAAGGCTAGATCACACGCCTCATGCAGCTTTTCCATCTCTTCGGCACTACGTTTGACTGCCAGCCCGGCCAACCAGACACGGATATCCCGCTCATCAAGCGCATCGTTTTCAGGAAGGTTGGTTGTGATGCTAACCATCTGAAGTCCTTATGGAATTTCTAACAAAGCCATACTGAACCCGGGCAGATTCAGTGCCTAAACAGTGTATTTATTATTCTTGTCGCGCCTAATATGGGGCCATCGTGGGAAATTTCTAGCGACGGGAAATAAGCCCTATGCCACCCATTCAGCCGCCTCCCAACCATTCAGCTGCGCATTATTCAGCAAAACCGATGCGATGCCAAACCGTTATACTGAGTCTAGTCGAGCCTATCGGTCAGCTAAATGAACAGGATCAATGAAATGCGCCCATAGCAATGAGATCAGCTACTTTTTCTCATTCAGGACAGAAAAACCAACTACGCAACCGCCACGGCAGTAGGCAACACTGGCGACGGACCTGTTAAGTCTTTCGTATGGAGAGCATCCTTCTCGGCTGCATTTGGGAATTTAGATAGAGAATCCGATCATCCATCGGCTGTCATGTTGCGGTTCCGGTCATGCCAGGCCTCTGGCCCGTCCAATCTGTAACATGACTGAAAATCATAATCTCAGGCATTGTCGACAACCGATGCTCAGTCGGTCAACGCAACAGCCCAAGAGATATATCTTTTAATTATTTTTGCGTCCTGCATCCTGTCCTGCGTCCGATCCATCATCGCGGCGGTCGACCATAAATTCACTCGCCAACGCAGATTTAGGTGCCAGCTCGGCATAAGGCTTGAGATTATCGTCGCCACTCCCCGGGCCCTTTGGAACCGACACACCGAGTTCGCTAAGAAGCCGCCCCATACCAACCAGGATACGATATTCAGCATAGCGATTATCCGACAAAGCAGTCTCATAAGCGCGCTTTGCTTCAAAAACCTCATTCTCCGTATTGAGCAGATCGATCAAGGTTCGTTTCCCGATATTGAACTGTTTGGCATAGGCCTCACGGGTTTTCTGGCTGGAAACCAGGTGCTGCTTCAATGAAACCAGTTGTGCCTGGGTCGCCTCATAAGCAGTCCAGGAGAGCCGCAGACTCTCGACTACTTGACGATAAGTCCGGTTACGGACCTCTTTGGCTTCATTGATCAGATGGGCGGTCTGCCTTTGACGAGCCTTATCTTTACCACCGGAAAACAGGTTGTAACGCATCCTGACCATTGCCGTCAGATCCTTATCGACGCCGGCGACACCATCCTGATCCTCCCCCCAGGTACTGCCAACTTCAAGGTCAAAGTGGGGATAAAAGCTGTTTTCAGCTGCCGATTTCTGAGCGACGGCCGATTGAACATCAGCTTGGGCCGATAGTAGGGTGGGATGCTCTGCCAGGGCAGCCTGTATCGCCGCATCAAGACTATCTGGCAGTCTGGATTTCAATGAAGGGACCGGTTGTAGATCCCGCGGCAGATCACCGACCAGTGACAGGTAGGCCGATTCCGCATCCCTAAGATTAGCCAAATCCGCCAATCGGCTTGCATCGGCAGAAGCACGACGGCCACGTACCTGCTCGAGATCGGAACTGCGACCGATACCAGCTTCGCTTCTTAGCTTGACTTGCTCATAGATCCGCTTGTGCGCCTCGAGGTTTTCCCCGGACAATTGCAACAACTTCTGTTGTTGCAGAACAGTGAGATAGGCATTGACGGTTTCCAGTGCCGTATTCTGACTGACCCCAGCCACTCGATAACCGGCAGACGCCTGGCGGGCATTATGGCGCGCCACTTCACTATCCGTTGCGTAACCATCGAACAGCATCTGTTGAAGATTGATGGCTGCCTCTTTTCGCGTCAAATCGCGGTGGTTATATCCAGCGGATCGGGTAGAACTGTTGTCACTCCGTTCATAGCCGATTCCCGCGGTAATATCGATATTTGGCAGATATCCCGCTTTGGCTTGCTCAACATCTTCCATGCGCGAAAGCAGTTCATTGGTCTCAACACGAACATTGGGATTGCCACTCAATGCCTGCTGGATGGCTTCGTCCAGGGTAGTGGCAGAGACTTGTGCAGAGACAAGGCCCCACAGTGATGCCATCAGCACGAGATTGACGCTCTTCTTATTCATAGTAGATTCCAAGACCATGACCTATGCCATAAAAAACTGTCAGAATTCTATCAGGTACCAGAAAAATAAAACACAGGATGGAGTAGTTGGTTAACAAGAATTTGTTACTTTGCTGTTACTTCGCCGGATAAAATCGGTAAAAAAATCAAATTCACAATTAAAGCACCCCCTCACATCGGCTTGATGGAGGGGGCATTTACCTAATGATGGTGATCAAGGACGGGGGATCCGTCTCACTTATCCCCCTCAGATGATGACGTTGACATGATCCTCGATTAACAGGGTTACGGTATCCCCTGCATCCTTATACTCGGCAAACATATGCCCATCCTGGGTGACGATATTTCCGGTGGCCTGCCAATCCGAGCTCAGGCTGACGCTGTCCGTATCCCCACCCAGTATCTCAAGCAAGTTATTACCGCCATTTATGTCCAGCACATCCGCAACGTCCAGATTCGACAGAGTATGACTCCCGGAAGTCAGGTCAATCTGTTCAATATTTTGCAGCGTACCGCTCGAGACGGCGCTGAAATCCAGACTGTCGTTATCCGGGATGAGCAGTGTATCTGTACCGACTCCACCATCAATAAGAGTGTCTGCCGAGTCATAGACCAGAACATCATCGCCGGCACCCGCTGAGATCGCATCAGCACCTGCATTTCCATCTATATAATCATCCAGATTGGTACCCACCAGAATATCGTTTGCATCGGTACCATCAACGCTGTTGTAACCGCCGATATTGATAGTCAAGGTTCCTGCCGATGAATCGCCATCTTGATCGGTAATGGTGTAGTCGAATGTTTCATTAAGGGTCTGCCCCTCCAGCAGGGTATCCTTGACATCCCGATCCACCACAAAGGTATAGCTGCCGTCCGAGTTAACCGTCAGGGTACCGTAATCGCTGGTGGTATCACCCCATACCACGCCGGCTACCGAACCATCCGCACCCACCTGGTCACAAACATTTCCGCTCGCGGTAGGCAATGGGTCGGTAGAAACAATGCTACCCATAATTTCAAACGGATTGGTGCTGTTTTCATCGGTATAGATAGTCGAGACAATATCACCGTTACTATCCCGGAAACCGTCAAGACTGACCTCGTACTCCTGCCCACCGATAGTGACGGTCACCGCCTGTGACGGTAAGGTGATGATGTCGCGAGGATCTGCACCACCATTGTCCGTCTCATTATGATCGACCAGTACATCGAACTGAACCGGCGACACATAACCGTTGATCACTACATCCATGCTCAGCGTTAGCGTGACTTGCTGTAAAATCGATGAGTTGCTGTAAATAGGCCAGTTCAAATGGGAAAATTCGGCAATTTTGAAACTGTTTCCTGCCTGTATTGCCGACCCCGTCGAACTGGTGAAATCGACATTATCCACCAAGGTGTAACCGGATTGGCCACTACCTGAACCCGGGGTACCCCAGGTAATCTGATCAATCAACGGATCGCCGTCATTGTCGGTTTGGGTGACCTGATTGGTGCCGTTAAGGAAAACAGGATCGACCCAGCCAACGGCCAGATTCTGGATAGTGATACTGTCCACACCAACCGGAATATTAGTGATGGCGTCACAGACCATGGGGGAATCATCTTCTACCACCACAGTCAGCGTATTATTACTGGTCAGATTGCCATCGCTAACCTGCACGCCAATACCGATAGTCAACGTATCCTCGACACCTGTGCCAGAATGATCAAGCGGCCCCGAAAGGGTGACGGTATAGTTTCCGGCTGAATCAACCGTTGCCCGCAAGACTTCACTCCCATTCGCTGTGCCGATCAGCGGATTGGCAGCACTGCCATCCCCCGCCCAACTGAGCGCCACGCCATTTGAATAAAGCGTTGCGACCGGTGCGGTTAGGGTAACACTGAGTACATCCCCATCCACATCGTCTATAGCGAGTTGCCCGCTGAACACCGTGTCATCGGTTGTATCGGTGGTACCCAGTGTGTCGGCAACACCTCCGGTCAAACCCTCTTCGGAGAGGTGGATAGTAGCAGACCCGACTTGCGGTGCATCATTCACCGGTGTAACAGAAACCGTTACCGTGTTGGGCACCGGATCATACAATCCGGAGCTGTCACGCACGCTAAAATCATACTGCGCATAGTTGCTGCCATTGCCATCCGCGTCTGGCGTAAACAAAAGGAAGCCACTGGAAATATCCGCGGCACTGATCACTTGCCCAATGGATACCGCGACACCGTCCAGAGTCAATTCACCCTGCGCCGGTAAGCTATCAATCCTTACGTCAGTCGGATCGGCGGGATCGCCATCCTCTTGGTCATGCATCTGGAAGTTGGCCAGTGAGAATGTATAAGGTACATCTTCAGCGGTGGTGACCAGCTCATCCTGCCCAAGGGGTAATCCGGTCGTACTCAACAGGATATCAAACGTCTGCGTTGTGGCCGTCGGATCACCATCGACATCAATGCCGGTCACGCCCAATTGAATTGTCTGCTCAATTAAGGCTGTTTCACCGGTAATGCTGCTTGGGCCGATTCGGTAACTGCTACCGGCAGCAGCTTCAAATTCAAGCCTGCTGAACTCACCACCCGTTAAGTCACTCGAACTGATATTTAACGGAATGTCGGTATTACCGGCTCCGGCACCGTCTAGCGTTCCGGACCCTATTTCAGTCCCATCGCTGTCAAATGCCCGCCAGATGACTGTTTCACCGCTGGATAGTCCATCCACGTTAAATGAAATAGCGGTCATCGTATTGTCGAACGTCAGCGACAGCTGCTCATCATCATTAATCCAGTTATTGGCCACTCCAAAGTAACCATTATTGGTATTCACGGTTGAAGCTAAGCCGGAAGCTGTACCTTCGACTTCAACCGAGAAAATATTATTGCTATCACTCCAGAGATAGACATTCGGCGTGTTACCGGCCGTCAGAGAGCCAAACGTGGTGGCGGTATAACTTGTCAAATCCAGGGTAGCCAACATGGTCACTTCGTATTGGCCCGTAGCCACATCCGGGACAACACTGAACACCTCGGTGTCATCTGTCGCCACCGCCACCAGTGAGCCCGGTGTTGCCCCATCCTGATAACTCAGCTTCATGCCTTGATAGGTGAGATAGGTAGTCACTGGGGTACCATTTTCACCTACATGCGTCGCGGTAATATATCCGTCGCCATCCACCGAGACGCCGGAAATATCAATCCGTGCCAAAGAGCCATCATCGGCTCCCAGGTTCACGCCCAGATCACCCGTTGCGGTCTCGCCGACAGACACCGGCACCGCGGTATCGGTAGTGGGACCATCAAAGATCGGGCTATCATCTTCCACGGTGACGTTCAACGTAGTAGTGCCCGCTGCACCTTGATCATCGGTCACCTTTACGGTGACATCAAAGTCCAATACATCTTCGACGCCCGTCAACGCATGATCCAGGGGGCCGGACAGCGTCACGGTATAAGCGCCCAGGTTATCGATAACTATACGAATGACCTCATTACCATCCGCCGTACCGATCAGCACGGACGTGTCATCACCCGCCCAGACAATCGATTTACCATTTGAACTGAGCGTGTCAACAGGCGCATTCAAGGTCACGGTGAAGTTGCTGCTGTCTGCGTCCGTGATTGTGACATTGCCACTGACAATGCGCTGATCTGTGGTATCCGTAGAGCCTGAGGAATCGGCATTGGCGCCGGAGAGCCCCTCTTCCGACAACACTACGGCAGAAGGCGAAGGAACCGGCGCGTCATTCACCGCGACGATGGTCAGATTGACCGTGGCGGTATCCGTGCCACCCTGGCCATCGCTGATGGTGTAGGTGAAGCTGTCGCTGGTGGTCTCGCTACCGTCATGGGTGTAGCTGAAGGTACCGTCTGAGTTGACCGTGACCGTGCCGTTGGCCGGCTGGGTAAAGCTGGTCACCGTCAACGGGTTGCCTTCGGCATCGGTGTCGTTGGCCAGGACGCTGGTGGCACCGCCGGTCAGGACGGTGATGGTGCTGCCTTCGTTGCCGCTGGCTGCATCGTTCACGGCGTCCGGGGCGTCATTGACCGGTGTCACCACCGGCGTGTCACTGCCCGTGCCAAATAGAGTCGGGTCGCTGTCCTGGGTAACGGTCAGATCAATCGGATCGAGCGCTCCGCCCTCGTTGACCTGATTAACCCCCGCCGGGGTCAGAACAACCTGACCACCTACCAATGCATAGTGCCCATTGATATTGGTGCCTGGGGTGAAGCTCACCGTGACGGCATCACCTTCTGCATCAGAGGTGACATAGTTGCCCGCCGTATCACCCGCCGCAACCTCATCGCCTTCGGTAAAATCAACAGCCGTAACAGAAATGGTCGGTGCCGTGTCAACCGGAGACCCGCTGGTTGTACTCCCGGTAGTGGCGACACCCGCGCCCTGATCTGTTGGTGAATCCTGTCCACCTTGGTTCAAACCGCTGGTTTCAAAACCACTTTCCGGCGTGGTTTCAGCACCGGTCCGCTCAACCGACACCTGCCCCTGATTCCCGTCACCGGTAGCTTCTCCGGCTCCCGCAGCAGTCGCATCCAGAACCTGAGTCGGGTCAGCACCGGCCAGAATCGCCTGTTGAATGGCATCAATAGTAGTGGCACGATCGCTAATCTCCTGCGCCACCGCAGGATCATACACCTCATCATTCAACAGCGTTTCGCTACCCCCGCCCATGCTGAGATTAGTACCATCACGCAATTCAATCACGACACCGGCATGACTGCTGGTAACGACCACGTCATCCGCATAAACGGTATCCCCAAGCTGCAGAACCCGTTCAATACCGCTACTGTCAACAGCGGTAACCTGTCCGGTGATCAGTTTCACGTAGCCTATGGCACTGCCTTGGTTCGGAGCGGTGATTGAATCAGCCATAATTTCCTCTTCGAGTTATACGCTGGCGCTAAAAAGATGGACCCAGCATGGGTAGCTTGAGAGAAAGCTTGAACTATAGCGGGCTTGATTTCTATTGGACCCTGGTACTAGGCGCCGGCAATTAACCAGAACACTCGAACTAAAGCCCCCGACCTCATCCCATTGGGGTCGAGGCACTCTAAGGTGCCGTGAAATTCATTTGGCCTATCAGGAAAAACGGAGAGTTAGACACCGTGTCCATTCGCCAACAAGGCGAGCTGAAGACGGTTTTTGGTACCTGACTTTTGGAAAATGTTGCCCAGGTGTGCCTTTACGGTACGTTCGGTAATACCCAATTCGTAGGCGATCAACTTATTGCTTTGACCATTTGCAACCCGCTGGGCAATCTCCTGCTCGCGTGCAGTCAACTCCGCCAATCGATCCGACTGCGACGGTTCCTGCTCTGTTTCTGCCGGCGCACCTACCGCCACCCCCTTTATCAGGTGCTGGATAACTTCTTGCCCCAACCAAACCTCACCGGACTGTATCAAACTGGTGGATTGGCTTAACGTGCTGGGATGCATCCAACAGTTTCCATAGCCATGCACGCCTGCGCATGCCATCGCCACTCCCTGGGTGGGGTTTGGTTTAGTAGTCATCGAGAAGATTCTTATCGACGGATACCGTACAAGAAGAGCAGAGACCACCTCGATGGCATCCATCCCGAGCATATCCAGGTCCAGGATTACCAGTTGGTCACGACTCTCTTTCAGGCTTTGTTTCAACTGATTCAGGTCCGCAACCGACTCTATTGCAATTTGAGACTCGCTGAGGCCATTGAGCCAATGATCCGCCACCTGTTTATTGTTACTGCATAACAGAATCATTTTACTACCGCTCACGTAATGCCCGCTCCTTAGCACGAAGTACCGGTTTCAACAGGTAACTGAGAACCGTCTTCTTTCCGGTTAAAATATCCACCTCGGCTTGCATACCAGGAATAATATTAAGTGGTTTGCTTTCACTCCCCAACTGATTGTGCTCTGTTCTCACCCGAACCAGATAAAAACTTTTTCCTTCATCATCCTTGATGGTATCGGCACTGATATGCTCCAGCCTGCCTTCCAATCCACCGAATATGGCAAAATCGAAAGCGCTGAACTTAACCACAGTCTTCTGACCCGGGCGTAAAAAACCGATATCTTCTGGACGAATCCGCGCCTCCACCAGCAAACTATCTTCTAGCGGTACGATTTCCACCAGTTCCATACCCGGCTGAATGACCCCCCCCACCGTGTTGACCATCAGCTGTTTTATGGTGCCTTTGACAGGTGAGCGCACGGCAGTGCGTTTCACTCGATCTTCCAGTGCCACACTGGATGCCGTCAGGCCAGACATCTCCGCATTGACATCATTCCACTCTTCCCGCGCCTTGCTCTTGAAACGAAGATCCAGCTCTTCCAGTTTCCGGCGGGATTCATCGAGTGTTGACTGGATACGCGGAATGGACAACGCAGTAGATTCAAGTTCTCCCGCCAATTCGTTGACCTCGCGCTCAAGTCGCAGCACCTCCACCTGAGAGATAGCACCCGCCTTTACCAACGGCTTGGTCATATTCAACTCACGCTGCACTAGTGCCAGACTGCGTTTGAGTTGACTCTTTTTTGCCGCCAGCTCTTCTAACTCCTGCTTACGCTGCGCAGTCTGTTCCTCAAGGATACTGCGATTGTTGTCCAGTTCAGAACGCCTCGCCTTGTACAGGCTCTGCTCTAACTGAGCGAGGTGCGGACTCTCTTCTAACACCTCCGGTGGCGGCACATACTCACTCAACTCCGCCTCAGCCTGAAGGCGTGCCGCCTTGGCCTTGAGCGCCAGATACTGCGTGCGAGTTTCACGTAGCGATGCCGCGAAACGGGTGTCGTCTATCTGCAACAGTATCTGCCCTTTTTCCACCGTCTGGCCTTCAGATACGAGCAATCCCCCCACAATGCCGCCTTCAAGATTCTGCACGATCTGAACTTGGCTGGAGGGTATGACCTGCCCCGTCCCCTTGGTCACCTCATCCAGTTCAGCCCAATCGGCCCAGACAACCGCCGCCAGGACAAACAACACCGCAATCCATAAGATGAGGCGCCCGCCTTTGGGAGTCCGGATTAACTGGGCCGCAGCCACATCGGTCATATACTCCATATCATCAGCATGACGCTGATGATTAGAGGTGACATTGCGCATGACCGGTACCAGGCGGACGGAACTGTTCTGTTGTTCACTCATGATTCAAAACAATCTTTCTGTTTCTCATTACGTTGATCATTGATCGCCACGCAGTGCCCCTTCTCGCAGCGACTGCAGCACCTGGTCCTTCGGACCGTCCGCCATAACGCGACCGCCATCCAGGACGATTAGCCGGTCGACCAACTGCAGCAAGGAGGCACGGTGCGTCACCAACACCATGGTTTTGTCTTTCACATAATCAACCAGGTTACGTTTCAAGCGATCCTCGGAGGTATGATCCATGGAGTTGGTGGGTTCATCCATCAAGAGGAAGGGGGGATCATTCACCAGGGCACGGGCTATGGCGATACTCTGTCGCTGACCGCCAGACAGGTTGTCACCGCGTTCACCGACCTGCAGATCGAATCCCAGAGGATGGCGATTGACGAATTCGGACGTCCCTGACAAATCAGCCACACGCAAAATATCCGCATCATCGGCATGTGGGGCACCCATCAGAATATTCTCTTTTACCGAGCCGAAAAACAGCATGATATCCTGCGGTACATAACCCATATTCCTTCGCAGGTCAGCCGGATCGATCTGTCGCATGTCGGTACCGTCAATGCGCACGGCGCCTTCCGTCGGCTCAAACAGACCCTGCATCAGTTTCTCAATAGTTGTCTTACCGGAACCGACTCTACCGATGATCGCCACATGCTCACCGGGACGGATAACAAACGAGACACTGTTGAGCGCCCGGTTCTCTTCACCCGAATATTGGAAACTGACATTGTCGAATTCAACACCCCCTGCCAGGCTGGGCCGGCTGACAAAAGAGTGCCCTTCCGGACGTTCAACCGGCATCGCCATAATGTCGTTGAGACTGTGCAGGGCGGTTTTCGCCTGAAAATACCGTACGGCCAGGTTGGCGTATTGACTCATTGGTCCCAACGCACGCCCCGTCAACATCACTGAAGCGATCAAACCGCCCATGCTGAGCTCACCCTCTGTCACCAGGTAAACGCCCGTTATCACCACGGCAACCTGGGCAAACTGCTGAAAGAACACGGCCACATTGACGGCCGACGAGGAGATCAAACGCGAGCGCACACCCCATTGGGCGATATGTGCCGTCAATTGCTCCCATTTACGCTGAATGGCACTCTCGGCGCCCAGGTGTTTGATCGTCTCTATACCGGTCAAGGTTTCGATCAGGGTTGCCCCTTTCTGCGCACTGGCACGAAACGAGCTCTCCACCGCTTTACGCAGGGGAACCTGGATCAGCCAACCGTAGATCACCACCACCGGTATGATGATCAGCGGGACCAGGACCACCGGGCCACCGATAAACCAGATAACAAACAGGAAAAAGATAATGAACGGCAGATCCACCAATGTGGTAATGGTCGCCGAGGTGATGAAGTCACGAATACTTTCAAACTCACGCAGGTTATTGGCAAAAGCACCGACAGAAGGGGGACGGGCATTCATCTTCATCCCCATAACCTGCTCAAAGATTCGCGCAGACAGCAGTACGTCGGCTTTTTTCCCTGCCAGATCGATGAAATAACCCCGCAACAGACGCATCAGGAAATCGAACGCGTAAACCACCGATACGCCGATAGCCAACACCCAGAGGGTCTCCACCGCATTATTCGGCACCACCCTGTCATACACATTCATCACGAACAGCGGGCTTGCCAACGCAAAAAGATTGATCAGGAAAGAAGCCACCAGGACATCACGATAGATGCGCCAGGAGCTGGACAAGGTACCCCAGAACCAGTGTCTGGCACGCAGTTTGAGCACCTCCGGCGCCCGCTCATCGAACTGATGCTGGGCCTGAATAAAAATCGCATAACCGCTATATTCAGCCTCCAACTCAGCCAGTGGCAACTGTTTCTCACCCAGACCACTCTCGGGCTGGATCACCTTTGCCATACCCGCATCGACATCTACCGAAACCAGGATACAGACCTGACGCTGCTTCATCAGCAGGAGCGCTGGCAGTACATAATCGGAGATACGCGTCAGCGCGCGCTTCACCACCCGGGATGAGAGTCCTGCACGGGCGGCAGCACGAGGAAATAACTCTGGCGTTAGGCAATTATCTTCCAAAGGCAGCCCCGCGCTGAGGGACTCGGCGGAAAAACTTCTGCCGGAAAGTTTGGCGACGATGACAAGCGCAGCCAGAAGGGGATCGTCATGGGTAGACCCATCACGAGGGTGACTCCAGGTGCTGTCTAATTGTGCCTCTGCTGAAACGTTCATCTTGTTAAATCAAGTTCCTGTCGATTTTTTTTGCCCAGTATACTAACTTGTCAGTTACCCAACGTGGATCGTATCCATACCATTTTCTTGACAGTGAAAATAACACCATGCCTTTTGCTCAACGCGACAAACAGGGCCGGATCATTGCACTATTCAGTGAACCCCGGGCCGAGGCCCAGGAAGAGATCCCGGCCAGTGACGAAGCCGTGCTGGCATTTCTCCTCTCTGGCAATGCAGACCGGCAAGAGACCAAGAGCTATCTGTCGCAGACTGACGACGAGATGATCCGGGTTGTTGAGGATGTGATTGACCTGTTAATCAAGAAGAACCTCATCCTACTCACCGACCTGCCAGACGCCGCGCAACGAAAACTGATTATGCGCAAGCGGCTGCGGGCCAAATTCTTACTGGATGACACCGTTTTGGTCGAGGATGACCATATCCTCTAAGAGCAATCCACTGCCGTAACCACCCAGTATCTGATACAGGGTAGCGGCACGATTATGAGAATATGAAGAGCTTTGAGTGATAATTATCAGTCACGACGGGGGGGGCTGCGGCCAAGCAAATCCTGGCCGCTATACAGGCAGCGCCCCGATTCAGGATGAATCACACCTCAAAGGCCTATCCGGATAATCCAGCAAGGGGAGTGTCTGTTCAAGCTATTCGGTAAGAACTAAAGTAGATGACTAATCAACCCATCCGCCAGCTTCGGCTCAAACCAGGTGGATTTGGGCGGCATGATCTGCCCGGCATCCGATACCGCCATCAGGGCCGTCATCGAGGTGGGATAGAGAGCGAAAGCGACAGCCCAGTCGCCACTGTCCACCCGCTGTTCCAAGGCTTTCAGCCCGCGGATACCACCGACAAAATCAATTCGGCTGTCGGTCCGCTGATCAATAATACCGAGCATCGGGTCGAGCAATTCGTTAGCCAGCAAACTCACATCAAGGCTCGCTACCGGGTCGGTGGAAGGAATGCGCTGAGGTGCCAGCACCAATCGATACCAACATCCCTCCAGGTACATGCCAAACTGCCCGGTCTGTTCCGGTTTAACCGGCTGATCCACCGCCTCGACCTTAAAACGCTCGCTCACCGCCTGCAAAAATTGCTGGCCGGTCATGCCATTCAAGTCTTTTACCACCCGGTTATAGTCCAGGATTCGGGTCTGCTTATGCGGGAAAATTACCGATAAAAAGTAGTTATACGGCTCTTCCCCGGTGTGTTGTGGATTCGCTGCCCGACGCTCAGCCGCCACGCGTGACGCCGCTGCAGAACGGTGATGACCATCCGCTACATACAGCGCCGGCAACTGTTCAAACAAGAGCGTCAGGGCGGTGATACGGGTCTTGTCTGACAATACCCATATCTGGTGGCGTACCCCGTCACTGCCTGTTACATCCATTGCGGCATCACCCTCGGCAGCGTTGCTCAGCAGGTCATCAATTCGATCATCACTGGGGTAAACCAGGAATACCGGA
This sequence comes from Sedimenticola sp., assembly GCF_050289425.1. NCBI lineage: Bacteria > Pseudomonadati > Pseudomonadota > Gammaproteobacteria > Chromatiales > Sedimenticolaceae > Sedimenticola > Sedimenticola sp. The sequence goes on from NZ_JBNKFS010000014.1 coordinate 47,244, forward strand.
CCGGTCTGCGCATTCAGTGCCGAAACCTGATTGACGCGGTCCTGCTCCTTGGTCAGGCGGGTCAACTCATGGCGTTTGATACGGCCATTGTCATAGGCCTCGACAGAAGCCACGGCCACCACACCCAGTTGCGTATGGGACCCCATGGTGAGTCGGTAAATGTAGTAACTGTCACTACTATCTTCAACCAGCACCCCTTCTCGACGCATGGTAGCGAGGTTCTCAGCCGCCTTGGCATAGACTTCGGGGGCATAAGGATCCACCGAGAGAGGCAGATCGACCTCAGAGCGGGATATATGCAGGAAACTCCAGGGCCGATCTTTGACCATCTCCCGGGCCTCGGTACCACTCATGACGTCGTATGGCGGCGCGGCGACTTCCTCCGCCCGGCCAGCTGCCGGCCGCAGTCCAGGAAATGCTCTGATCAGTGACATATCGGTCCTCGAAGGGTGTGCCGGGAACGGCGGGGTTAATCTGCCCGCATTGTTCCAAAGCGCGGATGCCCTGTCCAGATAGTGATCCTTATTGTGACATTAGTATCTGTTTCGACGGACGGGAACATCGTCCCGGCGTCAATCCATTCGTCCAGGCGCCGCAAGGGCACCAGGTGACGTGACACATCCGTTATACCGGGCGGCACAAAGCGGGGGGATTATCTTGATAATGCGGTGATGCGGGTGTCGATTTAAGAATCCAAGCACCCGGTCCAGGGAGCGATACAGCGTCTATTCGCGTTCTTCTATCCAGGCCATTTGAATGGCTTCCAGGATCCGCTCACCCGTGTGTTTCGGGTCATCCTCAAAGTCAGGCAGCGCCGTCACCCAGTTGTTCAGATCCACAAAATTGACATGCCGGGGATCAACATCCGGATAGGTTTCGTCCAGCTCGATCGCGATATCGAGAGAATCGGTCCATTTCAAGCCCATAGTCTGTTCGCCCCTCAATGATTTTCTGAAACCATATTGATGGTATATTTCGGTATCTCAATCACCAAATCCTCATCACCCACCAGCGCCTGGCAACTAAGACGTGATTCCGGTTCCAACCCCCACGCCTTGTCCAACAGATCCTCTTCCACCTCGTCCGCTTCACCCAGGGAATCGAATCCTTCCCGAACGATGACATGGCAAGTGGTGCAGGCACAGGACTTTTCACAGGCGTGCTCAATCTCTATACCATGCTGATTGGCCGCATCACAAATAGAGACACCGGGCTCCACATCAATCACCGCCCCTTCGGGGCAGATCTCTTCATGTGGAAGAAAAATAAGTTGAGTCATGATCAATCCTAATGGCTTCTGCTGCTATTCAAAATCATCGACGCGATGGCCGGACATGGCCTTGCGTACACTGACGTTCATACGTCTTTCGACATAAAACTCGCAGGTTTTCTCCAGTGCTTCCACCGCCGCTTTGATGGCGGCCTGATCGCCATCTCGGGTAATTTGTGTCAGCGCCTGCAACGCCGATTCCACACGCCCCCGCTCTTCCACATCCAACAACTCATCGCCATCGTCGCTAAGTGCCGCGGTCAATGCCTCGATTACCCGTTCGGCCTCGACCTGCTGTTCGCGCAGCTTGCGCGCCTCCATATCCTCTTGGGCGTGGTCAATGGATTCACGCAACATGGATTCGATCTCACTGTCGGTCAGGCCGTAGGAAGGCTTCACCTCCACGCTTGCCTTGACGCCGCTGCTCTGCTCCTGCGCCTCTACACTGAGCAGACCATCGGCATCCACCGAAAAAGTCACCCGTATCCGCGCGGCACCCGCTACCATCGGCGGTATGCCGCGCAATTCGAAACGCGCCAGGGAACGATTATCGACAACCAGCTCACGCTCGCCCTGCAAGACATGCACGGCCATAGCCGTCTGGCCATCCTTGAAGGTGGTGAACTCCTGCGCCCGCGCCACCGGGATAGTGGTGTTGCGTGGAATAAGCTTTTCCACCAACCCGCCCATGGTTTCGATACCGAGCGAGAGCGGATTCACATCCAGCAGCAGCATCTCGTTGTCCGACTTATTGCCGACCAGAATATCCGCCTGGATGGCGGCGCCAATGGCGACCACACGGTCCGGATCGATATCCACGAGCGGATCGGTGCGGAAAAATTCACCCACCAACTCCCGCACCCGGGGTACCCGGGTGGAGCCGCCCACCATGACGACATCCTCGATATCCTCCTGCGTCAATCCGGCATCGCGTAACGCACGGCGGCAAGGTGCCAGGGTTTTGCGTATCAACGGATCGACAAGCGTATTGAACTGTTCGCGGCTCAATTCGCCCTGCCAGACCGTACCGTTCGCCAGGGAAACAGAGATAGCGGCACTATCGGCTTCGCTCAACGCCTCTTTGGCTTGGCAAGCAACCTGCATCAATTGCCGAAGGATGGCGTGATCGGCATCCCGGTCGATACCGGCTTCGGACATGATCCACTCGGCGATCGCATGATCTAGATCATCCCCTCCCAAGGCGGAGTCGCCGCCGGTGGAGAGGACTTCAAACACACCTTTGTTGAGGCGCAGGATAGAGATATCGAAGGTTCCGCCACCCAGATCATAGATGGCATGAACACCATCCGAACCGGTATCCAGGCCATATGCCACAGCGGCGGCTGTCGGCTCGTTCAACAGTCGCAACACCTTGAGGCCGGCAATGGTTGCCGCATCTTTGGTGGCCTGCCGCTGGGCATCGTCAAAATAGGCCGGAACGGTGATCACGATGCCTTCCAACTCACCGCCCAATGAACGCTCCGCCCGTTTGACCAGACTCTTGAGGATTTCGGAGGAGACTTCTACGGAGCTGACATCACCGCGTGCGGTCTGGATCCGGGGCACGGCGGCCTCGGTATCATGAAACCGATAGGGCAGTTTGTTACCGAGCGATTTGATATCGGCCAGTCCCCGTCCGATCAACCGCTTAACGGAAACAATGGTGTTCAACGGATCCTTGGCGGCCATCGCTTTAGCTTGACGGCCCACTTCGATACCTTCTGTGGAATAGCGCACGACCGACGGCAACAGATGCTCACCGTCGTCATCCGGCAGGGTCACGGCCTTGCCGCTACGCACCGCGGCAACCAGTGAATTGGTGGTACCCAGGTCGATCCCGACAGCCAACCTGTGTTGATGCGGCGCGGCGGATTGTCCGGGTTCAGAAAGTTGTAGTAAGGCCATAATCCAGGAAATCCTCTATTGATCGCTGACTGTCACAGCTAATCAAGGCGGCTTAATTTATTATAGGGCGTCATCTAATTCCGCTTCGAGTGATTCAGCTTCATAGCGAAGTTTTTTTAGAAACTGCATCTTGAGCAAATTCTCTTTGGCCGCTTCGAGTTGATCGGGCGTTGCCGCTTCAAACTGAACCGCCATCTGCGCAATCAAGGCGTTGATCCGGCGATTGACATCCGACATGAAATCCGCAATCACCTGATAGGGATTGGGCTTGTCCCGAGCGGCCTCCAGTTCTTCACGCAGCTCCATCTGCTCCATCAGGAACACGGCATCCCGGGTGGTCTCCTGACCATGCTCCATATTGATGCCATTCAGACTCAGGAGATAACCGGCTCGAAGTACCGGATCCTTTAGCGTCTCATACGCCTCATTGATGCGCACAGACCCCTGCATTGAGAGGCGGCGCTCCTGTTCAGTCGAATTGGCAAACCGGTCAGGATGCACCGCCCGCTGTAACTCACGATAATGAGTCGAAAGCTGATCAGTATCTACGATATAACCCACCGGCAAGCCAAACAACTCAAAGTAGTTCTTTGAGAAATCCAGCATCGCTTTGCGTTAACAGCTATTGGATAAATTGAAATCTATTCTGATATCGGGCAAACCGATCAGACGTTAAAGCTTTCGCCACAGCCACAAGCGTCCTTCACGTTGGGGTTGTTGAATTTAAACCCCTCGTTGAGTCCCTCTTTGGTGTAGTCCAGCTCGGTACCGTCCAGATAGAGCAGGCTCTTGGGATCGACCAGCACTTTCACGCCGTGCTGTTCAAAAATCTGGTCATCCGCCTCACTCTCATCCGCGAACTCCAGCACATAGGCCATGCCAGAGCAACCGGAAGTCCGTACACCCAGCCGTATACCCAGGCCTGACCCGCGATTCTCTAAAAAAGTGCGAACATGCTTGGCAGCCGCTTCAGTGATGGTAATGGTCATATCGTCTCACTCCGGGCACCCAATCGGCAGCCCGATTACAACAAATACAGAGGCAATATAATGCCTTAACGGCTAGCTCTTTGCATTCTTGGATGTGTAATCCTGCACCGCGGCCTTAATCGCATCCTCTGCCAGTACCGAACAGTGGACCTTGACCGGTGGCAGGGCCAACTCCTCAGCAATCTGAGTATTCTTGATCTGCTGTGCCTCCTCCAGGGTTTTGCCCTTAACCCACTCGGTCAACAGACTGCTGGAAGCGATAGCGGACCCACAGCCATAAGTCTTGAACTTGGCATCTTCAATGACGCCTTGATCATTGACCTGGATCTGTAACCGCATCACGTCACCGCAAGCCGGGGCACCGACCATACCGGTGCCGACATTCTTGGCATCCTTGTCCATCACGCCCACGTTGCGGGGGTTCTCATAGTGGTCCAAGACCTTATCACTGTATGCCATACTCAATTCTCCGGATTCAGCGCACGGCCCGATTTATGCCGCTGACACTGGTAAACTGCAAATAGATTAACCCTATACCTTCATCAGACAGTGGCTAGTGAGCGGCCCACTGTACCGAATTGAGATCAATCCCTTCCTTGAACATATCCCACAGGGGTGACAGCTCACGCAGACGGTTGACCTGCTGACTGATCTGGCTGACGACGTAGTCAACCTCTTCCTCTGTGGTAAAACGGCCAATGGTAAAACGAATCGAGCTATGCGCCAGCTCATCTTCCCGACCGAGCGCACGCAGTACATAACTGGGTTCCAAACTGGCCGAGGTACAGGCCGAACCGGAGGATACGGCAAAATCCTTCAGCGCCATGATCAATGATTCACCTTCCACATAGGCAAAACTGACATTCAGGTTACCGGCCACCCGCCGCTCCAGGTCGCCATTGAGATAGATCTCATCCATTCCCTTCATGCCATTCCAGAGCCGGTCACGCAGTTGCATGATGCGCTCATTGTCCTGTGCCATTTCCGCTTTGGCGAGCCGAAATGCCTCACCCATACCGACAATCTGGTGGGTAGCCAGGGTTCCGGAACGCATGCCGCGCTCATGTCCACCGCCGTGCATCTGGGCTTCGAGACGAACCCGTGGCTTACGCCGTACATAGAGTGCACCAATCCCTTTCGGACCATAAATCTTGTGCGCGGAGAGCGACAGTAAATCCACCTTCATGCGCTCCATATCCAACGGCACTTTGCCCGCACTTTGCGCGGCATCCACATGGAACAGGATCTTGCGTGAACGGGTCAGTTCGCCAATGGCTTCGATATCCTGAATCACGCCAATTTCATTGTTCACGTGCATGATGGAGACCAATATGGTGTCATCACGCATCGCTGCTTCCAACTTACCCAAGTCGATCAACCCATTTGGCTCGGGATCCAAATAAGTGACTTCAAATCCCTCACGTTCCAGCTGACGACAGGTATCCAAAACCGCTTTATGCTCGGTTTTGCAGGTAATGATGTGCTTACCCTGCTTCTGGTAGAAATGGGCGGCACCCTTGATGGCCAGGTTATCGGATTCCGTAGCCCCCGATGTCCAGACAATCTCTTTGGGATTGGCATTCAGCAATGCGGCCACATCGTTGCGCGCCTGTTCCACCGCGTCATCTGCATCCCAACCAAACTTATGCGAGCGGGAAGCTGGATTTCCAAACATACCGTCCGGTGTCAGGTATTGGCACATTTTCTCGGCAACCCGGGGATCAACCGGTGTGGTGGCCGAATAGTCCATGTAGATGGGTAATTTCATCATCACTCCAAAATGTTATCGACGGAATTCAGGCTCTGGCGCCCGTTCCTACCGCAGTCGTTGCAAATTTCACATCCGCAGATGCGGTGGCCTTTTCAGCGGCACGCCGCAACTCCTCATCCTGTCGCTGGGCTACCTTCTTAACTCCGCGCCTTTCCATCAGATCATGCAGGCTGATGCGGTTAAGATAGTCATAAATCTGATCACTGAGATCGTGCCAAAGGTCATGGGTCAAACAGCGCTCATTGTCCTGGCAGTTATGACTGCCACCACAACGTGTCGTATCGACTTTCTCATCCACTGCCGTAATCACCGAGGCGATAAAAATCTCATTCGCCTCCTTGCCCAGCACATAACCACCGCCGGGGCCCCTGACACTGGCCACCAGCAGTTTTTTACGCAGACGGGAGAACAGCTGTTCTAGGTAAGAAAGGGAGATGCCCTGTCGCTCGGCAATGTCCGCCAGCGTGATGGGACCCTGCCCCTGATGGAAAGCCAGGTCCAACATGGCGGTTACTGCATAGCGTCCTTTTGTGGTTAACCTCACAGCAAATACTCCTGAAATATTTGATGACGCTAATATATAATACCTGACTGAATCAGTCAACTATTCAGGAGTACTATTTTCCGTAACTTGAGGTGTCGAGATCGAGTCTGCAGCTCTTTGTATTTTAAGCAATTCTTCCGCAGTTGAGGCAATCTCACAGGAATCGATCTCAGGTATATCCAGATCAGGCTGCTCTTCGCTGACCCGGCGAAGAATTTGACACATGGTCTGCATACGCTGATCCATGACATGGATATGGTCAAGCATGCAGTTGATGGCATGCGCGACCGGATCCGGTGCATCGCTGGTAGCACCGTAGGCATCGAAACCCATCTTCTCAGCCATTTCCGAACGCCTGGATGCGGTGGCCCCTGAAGAGGCCTCAATCAGGCGTCCAGGAACCCCCACAACCGTTGTGCCCGGTGGCACCGCCTTCAGCACGACCGCATTGGAACCGATCCGCGCCCCGTCTCCCACCTCAATGGGCCCCAGCACTTTGGCGCCTGCACCCACTACCACATTGTTACCCAGGGTCGGATGTCGCTTCCCCTTTTGCCAACTGGTACCACCCAATGTGACACCGTGATAGAGAGTACAATCATCCCCGATCACCGCTGTCTCACCGATCACCACGCCCATACCATGATCGATAAAGAATCGCCTGCCAATTGATGCGCCTGGGTGGATCTCAATACCGGTAATCCATCTAGCAAAGGTGGACAACACCCGAGCAAGCCAACAGAGGCCGATATTCCACAGCCAATGGGTCAGGCGATGCATCAACAAGGCGTGTAGACCCGGGTAGGTAGTCAGCACATCAAAGGCGTTACGGGCCGCCGGGTCACGGTCAAAAACGCTAGCAATATCTTCTTTTAGACGAGAGAACATTCGGGATCCCATTTACTCCAAGTACGGCACCTGAGAGAGCTATTCCCGACTATTCTACTCGATTATTTTACCTACTGACCAGCACCCGTCATTGCAACGCATATAGAGATAGTGAGGAACCGGGTACGCGCCGGTCAACTTCACTCACTCGCGGCGCATGGATTTACGACCCTGCGCGGCACTCAGAATACCGCGCAAGATATTGACCTCTTCGGTGTCAGGGCGGGCGCGCAGGAACAAGCGGCGCAATCGACGCTGCAGCTTCTCCGATTGTCGGGGGTTACTGAAACCAATATCCTGCATCGCCTGCTGCAAATGTTGGAAAAATCCTTCCAGGGACGCCATGTCCGCGACAGCCACCGGGTCGGCCACCGGCGTTTGCACCTCGGGCAGAGACTGGATATAGATCTCATAAGCAATCACCTGCAGCGCTTGTGCGATATTCAGCGAGCTGTATTCAGGATTGGCAGGGATATGCACCAGATAGTGGCAGCGATCCAGCTCGCTGTTACGCAATCCGGAGCTCTCCCGGCCGAACAAAATCGCCACCTCACCCTGGGCGGCCTCGGCCCACAGTTGCTCGGCACAGGCACGGGGCAATAACTGTGGCCACTCCACCGTCCTGAGCCGGGCGCTCGCCCCCACGACCAACCGACAACCGGCCAGCGCCTGATCCAGCGTCTCGTACACTTGGCACTGTTCCAGGATACTGTCAGCACCGGCGGCGCGAGCCGTCGCTTCGGCGCTGGGATAGGTTCGCGGGGAGACCAGACAAAGCTGCGACAGGCACATGTTCTTCATCGCCCTCGCTGCCGCTCCGATATTGCCCGGATGGGTGGTCTCTATCAGAATAATTTTGATGTTCTTCAGCATAGCCGTAAAGCGTACAGGATTCGGTGCCTTTTCTCAGCCACCCTGAATCCCTGCATGGCAAAAAAATCCGCCTCTAACAGCGATTTCTCCTTTATAAGATGCGCCGCTTCATGTATCTTCCACGCCCATGCACCCAATGATGAATATTGCTGTCCGCGCCGCCCGTAGCGCCGGTAACATCCTCCTCCGTTATTACGAGCGATCCGACACCCTGACGGTCACCCAGAAGGGGTTGAATGATTTTGTATCCGAGGTGGATAGGGCTTCTGAAAACGCCATTATCGACACCCTGCGGGGCGCTTACCCCAACCACTCCATCCTGGCAGAGGAGAGTGGCAGCAAAAGCGGCAATGAGTTCCAGTGGATTATCGATCCGCTGGATGGCACCACCAATTACCTGCATGGCTTCCCCCAGTTCTCCATCTCCATCGCCCTGAAACACAAAGGTGTCCTGGAACACGGGCTGGTCTACGATCCGCTGCGCGATGAAATGTTTACCGCCAGTCGTGGCGACGGCGCACTGTTAAATGATCGCCGAATCCGCGTCACCAATAGGAAAAGCCTGGAAGGCGCCCTGCTGGGAACCGGCTTTCCCTATCGCGACCAATCTAACCTGGATGCCTACCTGGGCATGTTCCGGGCACTGATCAAGGATACCGCCGGCATTCGCCGCCCGGGATCAGCGGCGTTGGATCTCGCCTATGTAGCGGCCGGTCGCCTGGACGGATTTTGGGAGTTGGGGCTCTCCGAGTGGGATTTCGCCGCCGGAGCACTACTGGTGAAAGAGGCAGGTGGAACCGTATCGGATATCAACGGTGGTGGTCGCTTTTTCGAAACCGGCAATATCATCGCTGGAGGCCTGCGGCTCCACTCCGCCATGTCCAATGTCATTCGCCCACATCTCACAGAACAACTGCGCGCTTAATCCAGCCAATCTTCTGACATTTATCACGATACCTATTCGTATCAGTTCGAACGAATCACATTTTCCGATCACATCCTTAAGTTTTTCCAGCCCCTACCGATAACCGGTTTAAGTTCATCGGACAGACTATGTTCCATGAGGTTTTGGAGGCCGGGTGGCATGAAGGACAACTCAGATTTAACGACAACGGTCAGCGACCGGGCGCTTGAAATGATCATGCGCGATGTACTGGATGGTCTGTATGAGCTGTCACTGGCATACTCATTGAGTGCCGACAGCGGGGATTTCGAGATCCTGGAAATTCGTCCCGCCAGTGAGTCCCAACGAAATCGCATACCCTCCAAGAGCAACTCCAGAGACGCAGAGATCATCGATTTTCCAAACCTGAAACGCGCCTGCGGATAGAAGCACTAGGCACAAAAAAGCCCGGCGGGTGTCGTCACCCGCCGGGCTTTTTTCATTTGCCTCAAGGCTCCGCATCCACCCCGGCGCCTTCTTTAGGTATCGGCATCAAATCGGCCTTGCTGATACCCAGCATCAGTACCGCGGTACTGGCCACATAGATCGACGAGTAAGTACCCACTACAATGCCGATAATCAGGGCAAAGGCAAAGCCGTGAATGATCTCGCCACCAAACACAAACAGAGCCACCAACACCAACAACGTGGTCAGCGATGTCATCAGGGTACGGGACAAGGTCTGGTTCAGCGAGCTGTTGACAATCTCCACCGCACTCCCTTTGCGCATCTTGCGGAAGTTTTCTCGGATCCGATCAAACACCACGATGGTATCGTTCAACGAGTAGCCGATTACCGCCAGCACCGCCGCCAACACCGTGAGGTCAAACTCGATCTGAAAAATAGAAAATATGCCCAACGTGATCAGCACGTCATGGATCAGCGCAATAACCGAACCCAACGCAAAGCGGTATTCGAAGCGTAACGCCACATAGACCAGAATACCGATCAAGGCATAAAGCATCGCCAACCCGCCATCCTCGGTCAACTCATCCCCCACTTGCGGACCGACAAACTCGACCCGGCGCAGGGATGCTTCTCCCGCTTCCGCCTGTTTCAAAGCGGCGAAGGCGCGGTCACTCAACTCTGCACTACCCAACTCTGCCTGAGGCGGCAAACGGACCAACACATCTTTCGAGGTACCAAAGTGCTGTACCGTTGCTTCGCCAAACCCGCCGGCCGCCAGCACCTCCCTTACCTTGGCCAGTTCTACGGCATCTTGGTAGCCAACCTCGACCAGGGTACCCCCGGTAAAGTCGATCCCGAGGCTCAACCCCCGCACCAGGACAGCCCCGATGGAGACCAGAACCAACAAAAGGGATAAGGTCGCGGCGATTCTTCGCTTGCCCATGAAATCGATATTGGTCTTTCTTTTAAAGATCTGCATCAGAATTATCTCAATCAGATACTGAGCTTGGCGACACGCTTACCGCCATAGATCAGGTTTATCAAAGCGCGGGTACCCACAATGGCAGTAAACATGGAAGTCAGGATGCCGATAAACAGGGTCACGGCAAAACCCTTAATGGGGCCCGTACCGAAACTGAACAACACGACGGCCGCAATCAAGGTAGTGATATTGGCATCCACGATGGTAGATAACGCTTTTTCATAACCGGAAAAAATACTGGCCTGGGGCGTACTGCCGTTACGTATCTCTTCACGAATACGCTCGAAGATCAAAACATTGGCATCTACCGCCATACCCACAGTCAATACGATACCGGCAATACCCGGCAAGGTCAGGGTAGCCTGCAACATGGAGAGGATCGCCACGATAAACACCAGGTTCATCAGCAACGCCAAGTTGGCCACCAAGCCGAACACCTTATAGTAGACAGCCATAAAGACGATCACCAAAGACAGGCCAATTAATACCGAGGCGAAGCCTTGATCGATATTATCCTGCCCCAGGCTTGGGCCGATGGTGCGCTCCTCCACGATATCGATCGGTGCCGCCAGCGCGCCGGCACGCAGCAGCAAAGCCAGGTCATGGGCCTCTTCAGGACTATCCAATCCGGTGGTCTGGAAACGGCGGCCAAAAGGCTCAAGGATGTTGGCAACGCTGATCACCTCTTCCACCTGAACCTTGCGGGTCACCGGCTTGCCATCGACCAGATGGGTCTCTTTACGTGATTCAATAAAGACCACCGCCATCGGTTTATTGACATTTTCCGTGGTCACGTTGCGCATGCGCCGTGCGCCCTGGCTATCCAGGCTGACCGACACCATGGGGCCGCCACTACGCTGGTCGAATCCTGACGCGGCATCGGTGATCTGGTTGCCGGTCACGATTACCCGTTTTTTCAGCAAAATGGGCCGACCATCTCGCGTTTTATACAGCTTGGAACCGGGCGGTACCTTACCGGCCAGCGCATCTTCCACGCTGTGTTCGGTATCTTCCAGACGGTATTCCAGTGTTGCAGTCGCTCCCAGCAGTTCCTTCAGTTTCGCCGGATCCTGGGCACCCGGGAGTTGCACCACAATCCGCCGTTCACCCTGCTGTTGGATAACCGGTTCGGATACGCCCAGGGCATTGACCCGGTTACGCAACGTAGTGATATTCTGATCCAGGGCGAACTTCTTAACCGAGCGTTGCTCACTGAGGCTCATTTTGGCCTGGACCAGATATTCATCCCCTTCATCCACGGCCTCAAGCAGCAGGTCACGGTATTCGTTCCCGATCGCATCCAGTGCCTTGTCACGCAGGCCGGCTTCTTTGAACGAGACCAGGATCGCATCGTCACGCTGGGTTACCCGGCTGTAGCGCAATTTCTCGCCACGCAGCAGGGTACGAATATCGCCGTTATAACGTTCCATGGCTTGGCTGACTGCCGCATCCATGTCGACATCGATCAACACATGAATACCGCCACGCAGATCCAATCCCAGATACATGGGCAAGGCGCCCACGCTCTTGAGCCAACCCGGCACATCGGTAGAGAGTGTCAGCGCCTGGGTATAATCGCCCCCTAGCTTTGCCTCTAAAATCTCTTTGGCCCGGAGCTGGCTTTCTGAGTCATTGAATCTGACCAGCAGTTTATTGACACCTGCAGTAGTCGATTTAATGTCTATCTTTGCGCTACCGAGCGTCGTTCGGATCGTCTCCTCGGTTGAGGCGTCAACTGAGACACGGCGGCTGCCGCTGATCTCCAGCGAAGGGTCCTGATCAAATACGTTCGGCAAGGCGTAAACCAGGCCGATCAATATCAGGACCACTACGAGGATGTTCTTCCAGAGAGGATATCGGTTCATCGTTATCTGTTATTGTGGAAGCGCTACACGGACAAGATCGGTCTATTCCAGCCTGCCCGAATGAAACAGCCGGCCACAAGGGCCGGCCAGTGATTACAGCTCTTTCAGAGTGCCTTTGGGCATGATGGCCGACACCGCCTGACGACGAATCTTCACCTCTACCCCTTCGGCGATCTCCACCTTGACGAAATTCTCACCCAGATCAGCTATTTTGCCCATCAATCCGCCTTCGGTTTGAACTTCATCCCCCTTGGCCAGGGTCTCGACCAGCTTTTTGTGCTCTTTTTGACGTTTCATCTGCGGACGAATCATCAGGAAATAGAGCATGATAATTAGGCCGATCGGCAGGATCAGGCCTTCAAAACCCGGTGCACCCGCACCGCCGCCGGCCGCCTGGGCCATGGCATCTGAAATAAAGAAACTCATGGTGTTGTTACCTTAAGTCAAGTGGTCAAAATGTACTGATTCGGCACGGACCACACCGCACAGGAATCACAAGCGGGGCATTATGCCACAGTTGTTATCATTAAAGAATTGATCAGGCCGCACTGTATCCCAGCCAAAACACTCTCCGCCCTAATTGCGACTCTGTCGATGGCATTTCAAGTGGCCACTAGGCCCGCGTAGCATAGAATTCCCGGACAAAGGCATCAAACCGCCGTTCAGAGATGGCCTGGCGAATATCCCGCATCAGCGATTGGTAGTAATGGAGGTTATGGATGGTATTGAGTCTGGCACCCAATATCTCATTACAACGGGATAGATGCCGCAGGTAGCTACGACTGTAGTGTTGGCAAGTGTAGCAGTCGCAAAGGGGATCCAGAGGGCCGGTATCCTTGGCGTGTACGGCATTGCGGATGCGCACCACTCCCTGATGGGTGAAAAGATGGCCGTTGCGCGCATTGCGGGTCGGCATAACGCAGTCAAACATATCGATACCCCGTCGCACCGCCTCCACAATATCCTCCGGCGTCCCGACTCCCATCAGATAGTGGGGCTTATCCGCCGGCAGTCTTGAGGAGAGATAATCGAGTACCCGCCAGCGATCAGCCGGCGGTTCGCCTACGGACAACCCGCCCACCGCATAGCCATCGAAGCCGATCTCCGCCAGCCCTTCCAGCGACCGCCCGCGCAGGGATTCAAAGACCCCCCCCTGAACAATACCAAACAGGGCCGACGGATTGTCGCCATGGGCTTGCTTGCTACGCTCTGCCCAGCGTAGGGATAACTCCATGGAGACTCTGGCCTCGATCTCCGTCGCCGGATAGGGGGTGCACTCATCGAAAATCATCACAATATCGGAACCCAACTGGCGCTGTACCGCCATAGACTCTTCCGGCCCCATGAATATCCGGCTACCATCGATGGGCGAGCGAAAGTGAACACCGGCCTCGGTGATCTTGCGCATCGCCCCCAGACTGAATACCTGAAAGCCGCCAGAGTCGGTCAAAATCGGCCGCTGCCAATGGATAAAATCGTGCAGATCGCCGTGGGCGGAGATGATCTCCGTCCCTGGACGTAACATCAGGTGGAAGGTATTCCCAAGAATGATCTCCGCGCCGGCGGACGCCAGCTCCTCTGGTGTCATCGCCTTCACCGTACCGTAGGTCCCCACCGGCATAAAGGCCGGCGTCTGTATCGAACCACGCGGAAATGTGATCTGACCACGACGGGCAGCACCGTCAATATTTGCGACTTCAAATAGCATGATTTATATCAACATAAATGGATTTTAAGAACTTGACACACTGCAGCATACATTAGAAACTACGCATGTACTGAAAAACACTCAGTACGCACTCCTCCATCCTCCTTTGGTGGATTTATTTACGCGGCAATCCACTTGCCGCGTTTTTTTTGCCCATGATTTTATTGCCGGCCTCAATCCAGGCAATTTCCTAGCTTGATCGCTCCAGGAACATCGCATCACCGTAGCTGAAAAATCGATAGCGTTGAGCCACGGCATGCCGATAGGCCTCCATTACTCTTTCGTGACCGGAAAATGCTGCCACCAACATCAGCAGCGTCGACTCCGGTAGATGGAAATTGGTCACCAAGGCATCCACGCATCTAAATCGGTAACCTGGTGTAATAAATAGCCGGGTGTCCCCATAAAATGGCTGCAATTGACCCGCATGTGCCGCGGATTCGAGGCTGCGCACGCTGGTGGTACCGACCGCCACAACCCGCCCGCCCCGGGCGCGGGTCTCCTGGACCTGCTTACACACGTCCACTCCCACCTCGACATATTCGCTATGCATCACATGATCTTCCAGCCGATCCACCCGGACCGGTCTGAAAGTCCCCGCCCCCACATGCAGGGTGACGTGGGCACGTTCAACCCCCATGGCATCAAGCCGGGATAACATCGCGTGATCGAAATGGAGCCCGGCGGTGGGGGCCGCCACAGCACCTTCACGCTTGGAATAGACCGTCTGGTAGCGCTCCTCATCCAACGCCTCGTCATCACGACTGATATAAGGAGGCAGCGGCATGTGACCGGCCTGTTGCATCAGCGCATGCAGCTCGGTATCCGGGGCATCGATGATAAACAGGTCATCCTCTCGGCCCTGCACGATCAATACACCTCCCCCTTCCAACAGGATACGGCTACCGGGCTTGGGAGACTTACTGGCCCGGATATGCGCCAAACCCCGGCTTGGTTCCAACACCCGCTCGATCAATAGCTCAACGCGCCCGCCACTCTCCTTGCAGCCATACAATCTGGCTCGCATCACCCGGGTATCATTGAACACCAACAGGTCGCCGGGATTGAGCAATGCGGGCAGGTCGACAAACAGACGATCCACCACTTCCCGATTATCGGAAGGCAGGTGAAGCAGACGGCTATCCTGCCGGTTTCCAGCGGGAAACTGGGCAATTAGCTCATCGGGGAGGTCATAGTGGAAGTCACTTCTCTGCATGGGGGGCGAATCTTACCATAGACAGCGGTGCGGCCAAGGCTTCTATTAGGTATCCATAGAGGGATTGCACTGCCCAACGAAACGATTATACTACGCCTCTCCAAAGCCGGGGTGGTGAAATTGGTAGACACAGGGGATTCAAAATCCCCCGGGGGCAACCCCTTGTCGGTTCGAGTCCGACCCTCGGTACCAAATAAAAAAACCCGTTAAGTTCATCGAACTTAACGGGTTTTTTTCTTGCCCATAACCTTAGTTCGAATAGCAGCTTAAGATGCCAGTTCTCGCGTTTCGTAGGTACCCTTCTCAAGTTTCATAACTGCGAAGAAAGACTCAGCCACTGCGCGCCCCCGGAAGGTCACTTAAAAGTTACGCCGTAGCACCGCATGGTATTTAGCACAATAAACAACCACATCCCGCTTCGTCTTCTACTCTACCTTCTCCAGCAAACATGGGCTGTGGATCATAAAGTGTTCTAATTGGCATCTGCCTGCAACTGCTCGCCTCGCAGGTCATGGGGCTCAATCAAAAAATACTGTAGCTAATCCTGCTGACTCATTTTTGGAAAAACCCGGATGTCAAAAAGTGTTGAATCCATGTCATGCAACGCGTCAAAATCCTACTGACACAACGCTGTCAGTAGGGCGGGAATAGAGTAGGAGCCTCAAGATAACTTGTATCCATTGAAGGAGAGAATAATGAAATTTTGTCATTCGTGCGCAGCCCCGCTGGAGAACCCGCAATTTAAGGGGCCCTCCGAATCCTATTGTGTTTATTGCACCGATGATCAGGGCACACTAAAGCCTCGGCAAGCGGTGAAAGAAGGGGTGGCTGGCTGGTTTCTGGAGTGGCAGCCTGGTATCGACCCGCAAGCAGCGCAAGCGAGAGCGGAACACTATCTCCTGGCCATGCCGGCGTGGGCGGAGTGATCCCATGAAAACAAATCAACTGATGCCCTGTGTGGCACTACCCGATTTGACCCTGGCACGAACGTTTTACCAAACCAACTTCGATGCGAAGGTGATGTTTGATTGCGGCTGCTATCTGGTCCTCAAAGTGGGCGACACCGAGTTTGCCATGATGACGCCGCAGGAGGGGGATTGCGCTCCGTATACCGGAAGCGGTTTAACCTTCAACTTTCGTGTGCCGGATGTCGATGCCGAGTATCGGCGCCTCACCGAACAGGGGCTCGAGCCCGTGATGCCACTGGAAGACCATCCTTGGGGCGATCGCGGATTTTCGGTAAATGATCCGAACGGGGTCAGCCTCTATCTTTATACAGAAAAGGAGCCGGATGACGCGTTTAAACCTTACTTTAAAACCTGACGGGCTTAGGGGTCTGCCCGGATGAGGAGGGCAGACCGCCTGTTTCAGCTGGTTCAACTTCTGCGTCATGACCGGGTAGTGACCGCCCGTCACTTGGCGCAGGAGTTGGAGGTATCCGAGCGCACCATTTATCGGGATATTCAAGACCTTTCCCTGTCCGGCGTACCCATCTTGGGTGAAGCAGGCGTGGGTTATCGGCTTCTTAAAGGGTTTACCCTGCCGCCACTGATGTTCAGTGAAGATGAGTTGGCCGCGTTACTCACGGGTATGCGTATGGTGCAAGCCTGGACAGACCGGGACATGGCGCGAGCGGCTCAGGGGGTGATCAACAAGGTGGAATCGGCCGTGCCGGAACCATTGCGCCCTGAATTGGCACGCTCTGAGATTTTGGTTCCGGATTTCAATATTGGCCCGATCATGGCCCACCATTTGTCCGCTCTCAGGCGCGCCTGTCGCGAATTGCATAAAGTGCGACTCTCTTACGTGCGGGCAGATGGCGAAACATCGGAGCGTGTGATTCATCCGCTAGGTCTGTTTTACTGGGGCAAGGTCTGGACCCTGGTGGCCTGGTGCGAACTGCGTAGCGATTTCCGCCACTTTCGTTTGGATCGGATTCAATCGCTGTTAGTTACCGATCGATGTTTTGAATTGCAAGTCGGTCATACACTGAACGATTACCTGGCCCAGGTGACTTCCTGTTAAGCGATACCAAAACGCTCAAGACAGGGGCTAAAAGCCCACTAAAGATCCGGCGCCGGAGCCAGTTCCGTCTCACAACGGATAGCTGTTTGCTCCAGGTCCCTCTCGGTATCCCTTATGGTGACACGCGCAATGGTGGATATCCCAGGACCATGCCGTGGTTTTCGTCGCATACAGCGGCACCAGATACAAATAACATTTAAGGCCACCCATAGCGATTTCTTCATACCACCAACTGCAGGACTCCTGCCCTTCGCCGTACTATCCTCCCACCCGTCCTGTGGCATGAGTTTGCCGGGTTATTCACAATAATTTGAACGCGCCAGCGATTCTCCTCAATTAATCGGTAAAGCTGCCGATGCACTGCTATACCGGGTCGGCTGCAGGCTGCAGTCGCCTCTATGTTGGCAGCAACATATTATAATGCAATAGACTTGACCCTCTCTTTAAATTCAATGAGTTATTGCGCAGTCTCGTTGTTTCTGACAAGAGTTCAACAGGGCAGATCTGTGCCTGGATCGCCAGGCAACATGAATCAAACAGCTTAAAAAGAGATGGGCCCGAGCCCAAGTGAGAGGATGAGATAGCGATGACAGATCACAGTTCTGACAAGTTCAACACCCTTTCCCGGCGTGGTTTCATGAAGCTGGGGGCCGCATCGGTTGCTGCGGCCAGCTCCCCCCTGTTCTTCATAAAAGATGCCTGGGCCGAGCAAGCGATAGGTAACTACCCGGTAAAAGGCAGTACGGTGAAATTCGGCTTCAACTTCCCTCAGAGTGGCGCCTATGCCGATGAGGGAGCTGATGAGGGCCGAGCCTACAAACTGGCCGTCCAGCACATCAACAATGGAGGCGGCATGCTCAACACCCTGCAACCGCTTGCCCTGAAAGGTAATGGTGTACTGGGTAAAAAAGTTGAATATGTTGTTGGGGACACCCAATCCAACCCTGCGCGAGCACGTGTCAGCGCCCGTCGTATGATCGAGCAAGATGGTGTCATTATGTTTTCAGGCGGCTCTTCCAGTGCCGTGGCCATTGCGCAGCAGTATCTGGCACAGGAGAAGGGTGTCGTGTTCATGTGCGGCCTGACCCACTCCAACGACACGACCGGAAAAGATAGACGCCGCTACGGCTTCCGCCACTTTTTCAACGCTTATATGAGTGGCAAGGCACTCTCTCCGGTACTGGCGAAGAATTATGGCAATGACCGCCGAGCCTTCCACTTGACCGCCGATTACTCCTGGGGCCATACCCAGTACGCCTCAATGAAAGAGTTCACCGAAAAAGAGGGATGGACCACGGTCAACAATATCATGACCCCCTTGGGTTCCAGGGACTATTCGATGTTCATCACCGCAATCCTGAACTCCGATGCCGATGTACTGATCCTCAATCACTACGGAAAAGATATGGTCAACTCCCTAACCCAGGCGGTTGAATTCGGATTACGGGACCTGCAGAAAAACGGTAAGACCATTGAAGTGGTGGTACCACTGTTCAGTCGCGTAATGGCAAAAGGTGCCGGCGCGTCCAATATCGACGGCGTGTATGGCACAACCGGTTGGAACTGGACCCTGCAGGACCCCGGCTCCCAAGCCTTTGTTAAGAGCTTTACCAAGGCGTACGGCTTTCCGCCATCTCAGGCCGCCCACACCTGCTATGTGCAAACTCTGCTCTATGCCAACGCGTGTGAAAAGACTGGGACATTCTATCCCCCAGAGGTAATCAAAACCCTGGAGAACTCCCGTTACACAGGCATTGGCCCTGGACAGACCTTTTATCGTGGCGAGGACCACCAGTGCTTTAAGGATATGCTGGTCATGAAAGGCAATGGACCGGACAGCATGACCGGACAATATGATCTGTTGAAAATCGTGGAACAGGTGAAGGGCGAAGATACCATCTACGGTCCCGACACTTTCCCGGGTGAGCTAGGCCCGTATATACCGAGCTAACCCTGCACCGAGACGTCGCCCCTCGTTACGGGCGGCGTCTCTGCCCAACCGCTCCTGCTCCCGCCAGAATTTCCAGAATATCCACGAGATCGGCAATAACCCCAGTGATGAACTATTGTTCACACCCCTGTTTGCGGTTATTTTGAGCCAGACAGCAAACGGAGAACCCTTCCACGATGGCCAGCAGAATCAAACCGCTACTGATCCTATTCTTCAGCGTGCTACTCGGCAGCCGTATTGCCGGCGCCGAAACCTTCACCGTTATCGGTACCGGCGGCGTGACAGGCGTCTATTACCCGACCGGCAGTTCGATATGCAAACTGGTCAATAAAGAGCTTAAACACCACGGAATCCGCTGCGCCATTGAATCGACCAACGGCTCGGTCTACAACCTCAACGCCTTGCACAAAGGCGAGCTGGACATGGCGATAGCCCAATCGGACTGGCTCTATCACGCCTTCCATGGCACCAGTAAGTTCAGCGACAACGGGCCGAATCCCGACCTGCGTACGCTCTTCTCGATCCACCCGGAACCCTTTACGGTGGTGGCGCGTGCCGACGCAGGCATCAAGCACTTTGAAGACTTAAAAGGGAAGCGCGTCAACATCGGCAATCCCGGATCGGGGCAACGGGGGACCATGGAGGTGGTCATGGAGGCCTATGGCTGGACGGTCAGTGATTTCGCCTTGGTATCGGAACTCAAATCTTCGGAGCAATCCAAGGCACTGTGTGATAACAAGATCGATGCCATGGTCTTTACTGTCGGTCACCCCTCCGCCTCCATCAAGGAGGCTACTAATACCTGCAAAACCGTCATCCTAAATGTAGACGGGCCGTTGATCGAAAAACTGGTTGCGGAAAACGAGTATTACCGCTTTGCCACCATTCCTGGCGGCATGTACACGGGCAACCCCGATGACATCAAAACCTTTGGCGTCGGTGCCATATTTGTCAGTACCACCTCAATCCCCAACCAAACTATCTATCATGTAGTGAAATCGGTTTTTGATAATTTCCAGACCTTTACCGGTTTTCATCCGGCATTCAGCAATCTGCGGAAAAAAGAGATGATCAACGAGGGGCTGCCCGCCCCTATCCATGAAGGCGCTCTACGTTATTATCGCGAAGCGGGTCTCATGTAATCCAACGTGATGTTCTGGTGCATCTTGAAACCAGTGAATCCACCACCCATATGCTTTGTTTAGCTCTGACACCCCGGACATCAGCCTATGACCACACACGATCTGCCACTGATCATCGAACCTGCAGCCCTTGAGCCCTTATTGGGAAGCCAGGATTTGCTGGTAGTCGACTTGACCAAACCCGCCACATACGCCCAACTCCATATCCCCGGGGCGGTATATCTCGATTACGGGCAGATTATCGCCATGCGCAAACCGACCATGGGGCTGCTACCGGACGTGGACACTTTGGAAGCTTGTTTCTCCACTATCGGTATCGATGCGTCGACTCACGTCGTGGCGTACGACGATGAAGGAGGCGGGAAAGCCAGCCGACTGCTCTGGACCCTGGAGGCGATGGGCCACAGCCGATTTTCCCTGTTGAATGGCGGTCTCCATGCCTGGACCAATGAAGGACACCCTGTGGAGCAGGCTGCCACTACCCCCCAACCCAGGCAATTTCGGGCTAATCCTACCGACACACCCGTGGCGGAGGCAGAATTCATCAAACAGCACTTGGGGGAAGCCGACCTCAGCCTGCTCGATGCCCGCACGCCGGACGAGTACAACGGCACCAAACGCTACGCGGAAAAAGGGGGACACATCCCCGGGGCCGTTAACATGGATTGGATGCTCGCCCTCGACCAGCAGCGCAACCTGCGTCTGAAACCGGCGGCTGAACTTGAAACACTCTTGCAAGAGCTGGGTATTCAAAGAGAGCAGCAGGTGGTGACCTACTGCCATACTCATCACCGCTCTTCCCTTACTTATATCATGCTCAAATCACTGGGATTCAATCGGGTAAAAGGGTACCCAGGCTCCTGGTCAGACTGGGGTAATCGGCCTGACACGCCGGTGGAATGAGATCCTGCGTTTACCTAGCGAGACGATGTCGGTAGTATCCTCCCATCCTCCGGCAATCAACGGAACCGCTGTACATGACTCAAAATCGACCCGAGGCTACGGCCAAAGATGCCAGCCTGATCGACAAATTGTTTGCTGGGTTGCTTTACCTGCTGCCGCACCACCTACTCTCCCAGGGGATGTACTGGCTGACAAGGATAGAATGGCCGCCCATCAAGGACCGCTTGATCCGGGGAGCCATCCGACTCTATAAAATCGACCTGAGGCAAGCCGTAGAACAGGACCCGAGCGCCTATCCCAGTTTTAACGCTTTCTTTACCCGGGCGCTACGCCCTGAGGCGCGGCCAATGGCAGAAGCATCGTCCGCCGTGCTGTCACCCGTGGATGGCACGGTTAGCCAGCTAGGCAGGATAGAAAATGGCCGTATTTTCCAAGCCAAGGGACAAAGCTATACGCTTAAAGAACTACTCGGTAACGATACGGATTGGTGCGACCAATTTGTCGATGGGCATTTCGCTACGCTCTATCTCTCTCCGCGAGATTACCACCGCATCCATATGCCACTGGCTGGAACTTTGAAAAAGATGCTGCATATTCCCGGCCGACTGTTCAGCGTCAGTCCCTCCACCACCCGGGTAGTGCCTCGCCTGTTCAGTCGCAATGAACGATTGGTCAATCTGTTTGAAACCGCAAACGGCCCCATGGCGGTGATCATGGTGGGCGCGATTTTCGTGGCCAGCATGGATACGGTATGGGCCGGCACGGTGACACCGACCTCGCGTCGCATCAACCAGTGGAATTATGCTGAACAACCATCCCGCGAACCGCGAACCTTGGAGAAAGGTGCCGAAATGGGCCGTTTCAACATGGGCTCGACGGTAATTCTACTCTTCAAGAAAGAGTCAATCGCTTGGAGTGATCACCTGAAAGCGGATAGCAAAGTTGAGATGGGCCAGCCGATCGCCACCTTGATCAAATCGTCGCTCACCTAAGCCCGGTCAATCGGGAAGGCCATCACCTCAGCTATCGTATCAACCCCCACCAACTGCATGAGCAATCGATCGATCCCCAACGCCACCCCTGAACAATCAGGCATACCCTGTGCCAGAGCCTGAATAAACCGCTGATCCATCGGCACGACCGGTTGGCCCGCGGCTGCACGGACGTGTATGTCCTGTTCAAAGCGACGCCGCTGCTCCGCCGCATCGATCAGCTCATGAAAGCCGTTGGCCAACTCAACCCCATCCAGATAGAGTTCAAAGCGCTCCGCCACCGGCGGATCGCCTGCCCGCACCCGTGCCAAGGCCGCCTGGCTGGCGGGATAATCATAGACAAAACAGAGCCCCGGCCCCATTGCCGGTTCGATACAGTGGCTCATCAACAGATCCAGCCAGCCATCGGGGTTCGGCAAATCCAATGTATCCACTCCCGATATCCCCTGGTCCTGCGCGCAGCGGCGTAACTGCTCGACGGTGGCGGTGTGCGGATCGATCTGTAAATGTTGCTCAAATAGCGCTTGATAACGGATCCTTCGAGAAGTGTCGACGCTGGGCTTCAAGCTCTGAATCAACAGTTCCACCTCATCCATCAATCGATGGTGATCGAAACCGGGACGATACCACTCCAGCAGAGTAAATTCCGGGTTATGCAGACGCCCCGACTCGCCATCGCGGAATACCCGGCAGATCTGATAGATGGATCCCGAACCGGCCGCCAATAAGCGCTTCATCGGAAACTCGGGAGAGGTATGCAGATAGAGCGGCAAACCGCGCGGGGCACCCGGTCCGGTATAGCGCGTCACCAACGATTCGATGGCCGGGTCGGTGGTGGCCGCTTGGGAGCAGACTGGCGTTTCCACCTCCATAACACCTTGCTGATGGAAAAATGCCCGGATCCGGGCCATCACCCGGGCACGCATCCGCAACGTCTCCAGCGACGCAGTCGGATAGGTACCGGATTCAGAAGCCCCCGCATTCAATCGCTGATCCCGTCACTCTTCTTTGGCCCGGGAGACGTACTCGCCGGAACGGGTATCCACCTTGATCAACTCACCTGTCTGAACAAAAAGCGGCACCCGGACCACCGCACCAGTCTCCAGGGTGGCCGGCTTGCCACCGCCGCCCGAGGTGTCACCCTTGAGACCGGGATCGGTTTCGGTGATGGTCAGGTTGACGAAATTGGGGACCTCGACGATGATCGGCGAGCCATTCCAAAGGGTGACGGTACACATATCCTGATCTTTGAGCCACTTAACCGAATCACCGACTGCAGCCGCATCAGCGCTCACCTGCTCAAAGGTATCCGGATGCATAAAATGCCAGAACTCACCGTCTGAATAGAGGTATTGCAGATCCATCTCCATCACATCGGCGGCCTCAACCGACTCACCCGATTTAAAAGTCCGTTCGATCACCCGGCCGGTTTTCAGATTACGGATTTTTACCCGGTTAAACGCCTGACCTTTGCCAGGCTTCACAAATTCATTTTCAATAATGGAACAGGGGTCGCCATCCAGCATGATCTTTAGCCCACCCTTGAACTCACTGGTACTATAAGTTGCCATTTTATCCTCACCAAACAACCGACTGGAAAACGCGCATGATACATCGAATAGAGCCTGTATGTCAGACTCCACTGTGGCAGCAGTCGTTGGCCAACGCGTATACAGATGTTGATGCGTTTATCCATTTCCTGAAACTGGATAAGGAGACAACACCTGCCGCCCGTGCCGCCGCTAAGCAATTCGGACTAAAAGTACCGCGTGAATTTGCCGACTTAATCAAGAAGGGGGATCCTGACGATCCGTTGTTGCGCCAGGTCCTTCCCATTGGCGAGGAGACGCTAGCCGCAACGGGTTTTATCCATGATCCGGTGGGCGATCTGGAAAAGGTGGTGGTACCTGGTATGTTGCATAAATACCGGGGACGACTGCTGTTGATCGCCAATGGAAGCTGCGCGGTCAACTGCCGTTACTGTTTTCGCCGACACTATCCGTATCAGGAAGCCACCGTGTACCGACAGCGGTGGCAAGAGGCTATCCGGCACATCAACCAGGCTGAAGAGATTGATGAAATCATCCTCAGTGGCGGGGATCCCTTGGCCCTGAGCGATGGAAAATTGGCCGAACTCGCAGCCCGACTCGAAGCGATCCCACATCTACAGCGGTTACGGATCCATACCCGGCTACCGGTAGTGATTCCCTCACGCCTGACCGCCGAATTGACGGCATGGCTTACCCGGGGACGCCTAAAACCGATTTTTGTACTTCACATCAACCACCCTCGAGAGATATCCTCCGAACTCGCCGTAGGATTTAACCGACTCAAGCAGGCGGGCATTACGCTACTCAACCAGTCCGTGCTGCTGAAAGGGGTCAACGACAGTGTCAAGACACTGACCGATCTCAGCTACGCACTGTTCGACGCCGGCATCATGCCCTACTATCTGCATCTGTTGGATCGGGTGGCTGGAGCGGCACACTTTGAAGTCACCGAACTACAAGCCAAACAATTGCAAACCGAATTGAGGGCAAATCTGCCGGGATATCTGGTACCCAGAATGGTCAGGGAGAGCGCTGGCGCAACGGCTAAACAACCGATATTTTGAGGCCGCACACCCCGACGGCGATCGGTTACAATCAAAAATTTACTATAGTAGGGTCTCAACCTGCCGATAGTAGTAATGTAAAATGTGCGCGGCACGGCGGCGTTGGATTCCATTTGTCAGGATTGTAACGATTTTGGAGATACAGAAGAGTCTCGGTTTTAAGATACCTGAGCGCATGGCAGCGCCCGCAGGTTCGCTTTTGCTCGACCCACGTGAGGTCTCCAATTGGGTCAGCCGCCTACCTGTAGCCAATGTGGGCGAAACTTCACGCCAGGTTTTTAAAACCATCGTGGAATTCAACCGGCTTGAAATCCCCCATCTGAATCGCCTCAAGATCGCCGAGCTGTTCCGCCGACCGATCAGTTATATATCCGATAATCTGCGTAAATACTACTTTGATTCCCCATTTCCGCTGTCGGCAAAAAGCCGGAAAATTGCCGTCCTTAACCGGGAGCTGTATACCGAGCTTGCGCTCGCCTACAAAATATTCATCGAGTCTGCACTGGCGGATGGCACGGATAAAATTGACCGTAAACTACTCGTTGTAGCCATGCATCGGGTCATGAGCCTCCTCAACCGGGTGGTCTATCAGTCGGTAATCGTTTACGACCCCATTCCCGAGGGTGCCTGGAAAGAGATTCACCATCTCTACAGTTATGCCGAACAGAACGGAATCCACGACCTACCGGTGAAAGATGGCAACGATGGCGATTCGGTCACCAGCATTACCACGCTCTACAAACAGGCGTTGCTCTTCTCTATCTGCTCCCCTTACCGCATGCGTCAGCGTGAGATCGACGCGGTGAGGCGATCACTGGCAGCCTGGAGCCAATTGGCAACTCTGGGTAAGCCAACGGACGAATCATTGAGCCCGTTCGACTTTGTCGCCCGGCTCTCGTCCGACTCCCCCCCTTTACACCACGTGCTTGAAACCGATGAGTCTGCCCACCTCTGCAGAGTAATCAATACAGAGCCATTGGTAAAAACGCTCAGGGAAGCCTTCGATAACCTGCCATCGGATAACAGCAGCAGCGAAGTGAGTTCATCCACACCCACGGTTTCGAAACATCTATTGCGGCAACTGATCCAGATCCTGAGTGCCGCACCAAAAAGAGAATTTGTGCGCACCAAGCTCAATTTTGAGTTAAAAGTCGCCGTAGGCGTCACCGCGATCCACTCCCTGTTAAACCCGGTGAGTGAACAGCAGACAATATCGCCCGAACAAAGACCCGACAATGAGCTTGACTGGATAGACCAAGCGGCGGGCAATCCGCTTAGCCTAGCCCACTACACCCTGCCGGAAAGTAAACTCACACTGGAAGGTTTTGATGAATCCATTCAGGAAACCATCATAGCAAGCAGCGGCTGCGAACCGGGATTCAGTCTAGGCGGCGCACCCGTCTGGGCATCCAGACCTATGGATCAGAAACATGAAACGTTCGCCTGCAAAACGATTAATGAGAGTGCAGGCGGCTACTGCATCAATTGGCAGGGCATTCATGCACCGAAAATCAAAATTGGCGAGGTGATTGGCGTCCAGTCGGCAACCATCCTAAACCAATTTGCAATTGGCATCAGCCGCTGGATGAGAAACCTACCTGGCGTGGGATTTCAGCTTGGTATGCAGATGATCGCACCCAATGCCAGCGCCGTTCTGATCCATCATCTGCGAGGTGACGACCCGACCAACCATGCCCAGAAATGTCTAATGCTACCGGAGCTTAAAGCTTCGGGTCAGCCTGCCAGCCTGCTATTGCCGACACTTCCGTTCAAAACCGGAGATCTGGTGATCATTAATGAGACGGGTAGCGAACGCAAAGCCAGGCTCACTCACCTGATCGAGACAACCGGGGCATTTTCCCAATTCCACTTCGTCTACCTCAATACACAGCCACTGCAAGGGGATGACTTACTGACGGATGACGAGGCGGATTTTGACAATATCTGGCCCATGCTGTAGTGATGCATAAAGCATATAATTAGTAAAATTAGGTAACACCGGACACTGCCACTTATGAATGGATACACCGACATACCTTTAAGACTCTTGGTAATAGAGACTTCCCTCAATGAGGCTGAGTCCTATATCAGTACGTTGAGAAATGCCGGTCTGGTTATCCATCCAACCTTTGCCGTGGATGAAGAGGCACTACTCGATATCGCCGAAGGGGAGAAGCCCGAGTTGATTCTTCTCTCTATCCCCGACACACCGCAGCAACTGGCCGCCGCGACCAAGTTATGTAAAGCAGCCTTCCCAGCCACGCCCTACGTCGTCCTCTACAAAGACCCGGAAAGTGACCCGGAAACACTGCTCCAGACCATGCGCGATGGCGCACGGGATGTGGTCTCTGCCCATGACCCGGAGCATCTGCAGCTGGTGATCATGCGCGAAGCGGAAGATCTGCAGATACGAAATGAACTGGAACAGACTCAGCACAAACTGAGAGAAGCGGAGGCGCGCTGCAATACCCTCATCGACAGCTCCCAGGATGCCATTGCCTATATACACGAAGGCATGCACATGCAGGCCAATCCCGCCTATCTGGCGATGTTCGGCTTTGTCGATATGGGCGAACTGGAAGGCTTACCCATTCTTGACATGATCTCGCCCAAGGATCATAAAAATATCAAATCTTTCCTTAGAACCCTCGGCGACGAGCACACGGAACTCAACATCACCTGCCAAAACAGCGCCGGTGAACCCTTTGATGCAAAGCTGGAGTTTTCCCCTGCCACTTTTGATGGCGAACCCTGCACCCAGCTCATCATCCGCAATGAAGGCCAGAGCAAAGAGCTTGAGCAGACCATTGAACTACTTAGCAACCAAGACCCCCAGACAGGATTGGCCAATCGCCAGTATTTCATGGGCAAACTGGAACAGAAAATCGCGGAATCCCGGGAAAATGAAGTCAGCTGCTCTCTCTTCTATCTTGTCATTGATGGTTTCCAGGAGATAAGAGCAGCGCTCGGCATAACCACCAGTGACAATTTGCTCAAGGATCTGGCGCAGATCCTCGACGACCAACTCGATCAAGGGGAGCTTCTCTCTCGCTTTGGTGATCACACATTTACCATCCTAAGTGATAAAGCCAGTACGGTCGATGCCGAAGCGATGGCAGAGCGGCTGAGACAACTGGTTGATGAGTATATCTACCAACAGACTAATATCACCTGCTGCATCGGCGTCAGTCTTCTGGACCAGGACATCTCCGGAAACCAAGAATTTATTAACCGCGCCTATCACGCCTACGAAGCGGCACGCAATGCCGGCGGTAACCGTTACTCGCTCTACGATGCGACCGAGATGCAGGCCAGTTACGGCGAAGACAACACGGGTGATGAGGCACGCATCAACGAGCTGATCCAGCATGCCCTGGAAAATGACCGTTTCCGCCTGGTTTATCAACCCATTGTCAGTCTGCAGGGTGACAGCCGGGAGCATTACGCCGTATTGACCCGACTACTGGACAACAATAACGAAGAGATACTTCCCGATTACTTTATTAAACACGCCAAGCAGGGTGAACAGATGGCCCAAGTGGATCGCTGGGTAATCGACAAGTCCATTGCCGAACTGGCAGAGCAGCGCAAGGAGGGCAAGAAGGTCAATTTCTTCATCAATATTTCCAGCGCCGGACTGGAAGATGAAGGCATGCTACTGTGGATTTGCGACTGTCTTCGCAAGCACAAGGCCAAAGGCCCCTGGATCACTTTCCAGATCCATGACCGGGAGTTGCGCTCACATATTCAAACAGCCAAGAAACTGATCGAAGGATTGAAAAAGATTAAGTGCCAGCTGGCCATTGATCAATTCGGCGCCAGTCCAAAAGCGGAAACGGTACTCAAGCATCTGCCGGTCGATTTTGTAAAATTCGATTTCGATCTGATGCAGGATCTGGCGTCGAAACAAGATCAACAGGATCGTTTGAACGAGTTAAATGCCCTCGCCAAGAGCCACAACATCAAGACCATTGCCATGGGGGTCGAAGATGCCAACAGTCTGGCCATACTATGGACCGTTGGCGTCAATTACATTCAAGGCTATTTCCTCCAGGAGCCCTCTGAAAATATCTCGTATGAGTTCAGCTCCGCCTAATAGTTAGGTAGCCTCTGATTAAGTCTCAGGGGTTCCTTAAGCGAAACCCTGTTCTATAGAAGCGGAAACTACGACTCTCCTGTCCCATGAACGAGTAAAATCGCAGTACGCTTCCCTGAATTTATATTCGTTATTGGGCTCATCATCCGATATGGAGCGAACCACTCTTAATATCCGCCTGGCCATCACCCATCTGCCGTTGGTCTCAAAGAGCGATATACCAAAATGTATGCATTTTGCACGGCAAACAGTGAATGTTTTCAACTCAAAAGAGACGCAGTGAAACTATTTTATGTATCATTGGGATATTTCCATGAAATAGCTTGTCGGGGAGTAACTGCTGACTCATGCAGTGCACCAACTGCCATCATCAGATTGAGGATCCGGAGGCTCTCTTCTGTTCCCAGTGTGGTCGATCACTCTGCCGCGAGGGACACTGCATCAGCTGTGGCAAACGACTGCAGAAAAATGCAAATTTCTGCGACCGCTGCGGTACGCCTACCAGCGACTTAACCCCACATGTCCTCCCCCCACAAACAGGCCCGCTGAAAATAACCGCCATTCAAGTCGAACCGCTTAAAGGTATGATCGAAGCGGAGGTCAGACATCATGTGGAAGAAGCGCAAATAAAGCGCAGTATTGAACGGGCCATACAAAAAGAGAAAGCCCATCAAGCCAAACTGCTCAAATACGGACTCAACGAAAACGACTGGATCGGCGTCTCCGCCGGAACCTTTCTGATGGGCTCACCGCCCGACGAAAAAGACCGGTTTGAGAACGAACGGCAGCATGAGGTACAGATCGGTCGTTTTGAGATGCTGAAGATACCGGTCACGTTTGAAATGTTTGATATCTTCTGTGAGGAAGTACGTCGCACGCGACCGCCCGACGAGGGTTGGGGTAGAGATCAGCGACCCGTTATCAATGTCAGGTACTGGAGCGCTGTCGATTATTGTCACTGGCTGTCGAAACGCACCGGTGCAAACATTCGCCTTCCCACTGAAGCGGAGTGGGAGTACGCCTGCCGGGCCGGCACAACCAGCGCATTCTGGACAGGCGCAACCATTTCCCCCGAACAGGCCAACTTCGACGGTAACTACACTTACTGTGGCAGCGAAAAAGGCCCATCGCGCGGCATGACAACACCGGTAAACCAGTTCCCACCTAACCCCTGGGGGCTGTATGACATGCATGGTAATGTCTGGGAGTGGTGTGCCTCCGTCTATGATGAAGCCTATAGCGGCCTAGAACTCAAAGACGCCAGTTATGCCGACGATGACGTGAGAGAACGCGTCGTCAGGGGCGGCTCATGGCATAATGTTCCCAGTGGCATCCGTTCCGCTTCACGCAACAAACTGATGCCAAATTACCACTATCTTCGGGTCGGCTTTAGGATCGTCCGCGAGGTAGAGTAAGGGACACCACCACCCGATCGGCCCAGTCACGACTAAAACTTACAGCCAGCTCAATCTTCCGTGATTTGGGTGATCGGCAACATTCCCTCACCCATTTATTTAAAAATAAAAAGCCTGCGCATTTCCCACAGGAAATCACGCAGGCTCTGTCAACCAACAGACGATTCGGTTTAGGGAAGCTCTGAATTAACCAGAGGTTCCTTAGATAGCCAGATACTGCTGACGCAGTTCCTCGTTATCCAACACCTCTTGCGCCAGTCCATCAAATACAACTTGCCCCATGTCCAGAATAATCGCACGATCCGCTAAGCGTAGAGCCGCCACGGCATTCTGTTCAACGATAATTGTGGTAATGCCAAGCTTTTTAATGCCATCCACAATACGTTCGATTTCATGAACAATAACCGGCGCCAATCCCTCATAGGGCTCATCCAGTAGCAGTAGCTTGATATCCCTTGCCAAGGCGCGTGCCACAGCCAGCATCTGCTGCTCGCCGCCAGAGAGCGTGGTGGCCTCCTGGTCACGACGTTCCGCGAGACGCGGAAAATGCTCATAAATGCGTTCAATGCTCCAACCTATCGGCGGGGCAATCTGGGACAGGATCAGATTCTCTTCCACCGTCATACCGGCGATGATACGTCGGTCTTCGGGAACCAGAGCAACGCCGTTTTGTGCCGCCTCGTGAGACTTCATGCTATGCAGCGGTTTATGATCAAGCCAGATCTCACCATGGGTCACCTGTGGGCTGTCTACCCGGGCGATAGAGCGCAGTGTTGACGTCTTACCGGCGCCATTCCGCCCCAACAGAGCCAACACTTCACCTTCGCGGACATCAAAGCTGACACCTTGAACGATATAGCTCTCACCATAGTAGGAGTGGATATCCCAGCAAGAGAAAAAGGCAGGATCGGAACCGGCCCGATTGACCGGACTGACCCGATGGGTGGCTTTAAATTTGCTCATAGCTCAGCCCCTCCCAAATAGGCTTCCTGGACTTTCGGGTTACCGCGGATTTCATCCGGTGTGCCACTGGCAATAATCCGACCCTGAGCCAAAACACTGATCCTGTCGGCAAGGCTGAATACCACATGCATATCATGCTCGATAATAATTTTGGTCATTCCGCGCTCTTTAATCCGTTTCAACAGGTCGATAGTACGATTGGTATCATGCCGCGCCATGCCAGCCGTCGGCTCGTCCAGCAGCAACAACCGAGGATGCTGAACCAGCCCCATCGCCAATTCAAGCCGACGTTTGTCACCACGGGACATACTGCCCGCATGCTTATGGATATGCGCACCCAGTCCCATGTCCTCCAGAACATGGACCGCATCCGCCTCAATCGCCTTCTCCGCAGAGAGACTACCGAAAGCGTTAAACTTGAACGTCCCATCACGTTTTGCCAGCGCGGGTATCATGACATTTTGCAACACCGAGAGATCCGGAAAAATCTCGGGAGTCTGGAATACGCGCACCATACCGGCATGGTTGATCTCATGCGGCTGCAAGCCAATCATGTTTTTACCATCAAACTCCACTGTCCCATTATCAGGAATCAAGCGCCCGATACAGCAATTGAGCAGGGTGGATTTACCGGCGCCATTGGGGCCAATAATGGCATGGGTCTTGCCCTCCTCAATATCCAGGTTGATATCACCCAGGGCATGCAGACCACCAAAGGTCTTATCGACATTTTTAATACTTAATACGATACTCACCCCATCACTCCTTCTCTGCCGCCAGGACAGGCTCTTTGCCCCCGGATGATTTGAAGATATTGCGTGCATATGCAGATGCACGACGTATGCCCTCTACCACGCCCCCAGGTAGGAAGATCACGACAATCATAAACAACAGACCAAGGGTGAGATGCCATCCGTCGCCGACAAACTCCCCGGTAATCGCCACGACAATGTTCTCCAACCAATCGGGAAGGAAAGCAAATATCTCATGCAGCTGGCCATCGTTCATCGCTGAGAAGATATTTTCAAAATACTTGATAATACCCGCACCAAATAACGGTCCAAACAGCGTGCCCGCGCCACCCAATATGGTCATTAGGACCACCTCACCCGATGCCGTCCACTGCATCCGTTCTGCACCGGCCAGCGGATCGGTAATTGCCATTAGTGAACCGGCCAACCCGGCATACATGCCGGAGATAACAAACACCGCCAGCAGATAGGGGCGCGTATTAAAACCGGTATACTTCATACGGGTCTGGTTTGATTTGATGGCCAACAGTTTCAAGCCAAACGGCGAACGGAAGATCCTCAGCGAAACAAAAAAGGCCAGAATCAACATAACTGCGCAGAAATAAAAACCGGCATAACCACTCATATCGATACCAAAAAGCGTGGTTGACGGCAGCCCCTGCCCAACGGGTTCATCCAGTATTCTGGGATCATTCATGGTCAACTGCAGACCGGTTTCACCGTTGGTCAGCGGCGTCAATACAGAATAGGCCAGATTGTAAGACATCTGTGCAAACGCCAATGTCAGAATCGAGAAGTAAATCCCCGAACGACGCAAACTGAGAAAACCGATAACAACGGCAAACACACCGGCCATAAGCGTGGAGAAAACCACCGCTGGCAGGACATTCATGGTCAACAGTTTGAATGACCAAACCGCCGTATAGGAACCCACCCCAAGAAACACAGCATGACCAAACGAGAGATACCCGGTCAGACCAAATAGCAGGTTAAAGCCAACGGCAAAAATTCCAAAGATGGCAAATTTCTGCAACAGATCGGGATAACCGGCGCCGACAGGTGTAAGCCACAATGGAGCAGTTAAGACAACCACAGCGAATATGGCCATTAGCACCCAATCGTTTTTTATCAATGGCATATTCATATCAATCCTCCATCACGCCTTTGCGTCCCATCAGACCACGCGGTCTAACCAGGATAATGACCACCGCGACCAAATAAATAATGATTTGGTCGATACCTGGAATGATGGCCTTAACTTCATTCATGGATGCGAACGATTGCAGAATACCCAGCAGGAATCCGGCCGCCACAGCGCCCCCCAGAGACCCCATGCCGCCGACTACTACCACGACGAAGGAGAGCACCAGAAAATCCATCCCCATATGATAATCAGGGGGCAGAATCGGGGCATACATGACACCGGCCAATCCAGCCACTACCGCGGCGATACCAAATACGACAGTAAACCGCTTTTCAACATTGATACCGAGCAGACCAACAGTTTCCCGATCGTGCATGCCGGCACGCACTACCATACCGAACGTGGTGAATTGCAGGAAAGCGAATACGGAAAAAATCACAATGCCCGAGAACAGCAGATAGATCAGTCGCCACCAGGGATAAACCACCGACTCGCCCAGTCCCAACAGTACGCCGATTGGCGCACTACCGGAAAATATCTCGGGTGCGGGAGAGGGAATTGGATTGGCGCCAAAAAAAGATTTCACAATCTCTTGCAACACGATTGCCAGACCAAAAGTAACCAGGATCTGTTCAGCATGAGGTCGTTTGTAAAAATGCCTGATAAGTCCGCGCTCCATCGCGAGTCCGATTAGCAGCATGACAGGTATTGCCAACAAAATGGAAATGGGCACCGACCAGTCGATAATGGTCTTACCGAAATCACCAAACCATATTTCCAGGTAAGGTTGCTCTTTATAGGCATCGAAGAAGGTAATACTCGTGTCTTTTACCTTCACGGAAATCGTTAATATTTTTTCTAACGTGATCGCACAAAACGCACCAAGCATGAACAGAGCACCATGAGCAAAGTTCACCACGCCGAGCGTCCCGAACACGAGCGTAAGGCCAAGGGCAATCAGTGCATAGGCACCGCCCTTATCGAGGCCATTTAAGATCTGAAGGAGGATCGCATCCATTACTGTCTACACACCAGTGAAAATGAAAGAATGACAAGTGCCGGCTGCCCAAGGGCAGCCGGCTGACAAGCTAGAGCGGATCAGACCTCGTAAGGACCGAGTTCGCCGCCAAAGATCTTGGCATCGTACTCAACCTGGGAACGCGGTACGATCTGCTGTACTTGCAACAGGTCGAACTGGGAAGTGGGGTTCTGGTTACCACGCACAACCAGCACGTCTTTGAAGCACTGATGGTCTTCTGCGCGGTATTCGGTCGGACCATTACCCATACCATCAAACTTGAAGCCTTCCAGCTGTTTGATTACCTCAGGCGGATAGAAGGTGCCGGCCGCTTCGACAGCGTTGGCGTACAACAGCGCCTGTACATAGCAGGTGTGCGCTGCCATTGAGGGTGGGAAACCGTACTCTTGACCGAAGGACTTGACGAATGCCTTGGAGCCTTCGTCCTGCAGCGACCAGTTCCAGTTGGTGGTACCAAGAATACCCTTGATGTTTTCACCCGCACCCTGTGCCATCAGACGTGAGAACAGCGGTACCACGATCTCAAAGTTCTTACCGTTGACCTGCTTATCGCGCAAACCGAACTGAACGGCCTGGGTCAGTGAGTTGATCATATCCTTACCGTAATGGTTCAGGATCAGCACATCGGCACCAGAATTGAGTACCGGGGTGATGTACTGGGAGAAGTCACCGGCGCCTACAGGCGTACGCACCGCAGCGGTGGTCTTCCAACCAAGGGCTTCAGTGGTGTTCTTGATCGACTCTTCCTGAGTCCAGCCCCAGGTGTAATCAGCGGTCAAATGATACGCCTTGCGGTCGGTACCCATCTCTTGTTTCAGTACAGGGCCCAGTGCGGCACCGGACATGTAAGCATTAAAGAAATGACGGAAACCATAGCGGCGTTTATCTTTACCCGTGGTGTCGTTAGAGTGAGTCAAACCGGCCATGAAGACCACGCCCATCTCCTGGCACAGGCCCTGTACGGCCACCGCCACACCGGAGGATGAACCACCGGTAATCATCACAACACCGTCTTTCTCGATCATGCGCTTGGCTGATGCACGTGCCGCGTCAGACTTGGTCTGGGTATCACCCGTTACATACTCGAGTTTCTTACCCAGGATACCGTTGCCCTTCAGCGTCAACGGCTTCATGGTGTTCAGCATACCGCCGTCACCTTCACCATTGATATGCTTGACTGCAAGTTTATAGGCGCGCAGCTCATCGGCACCCTCGTCCGCATAGGCACCCGTCTGCGGGACATTGAAACCGAACTTTACGGTACCGGCATTACCGGGGTTATTGCGAAAATCCTTCGCTGCCCAGGCGTCCTTCATGAAGAACATGGGCATGTTGGCAGCCGTCAGTGCCGCAGCACCAACCTTGATAAAGCCACGACGGGAAAGTTCGCTGGTCTTAGACTTATCATCACTCATTACTATTTTTCCTCTCTCCATTTCGGACTGAATGTCCGATTATTGTGCACGTGCAATAGGTGCTGGTTGGCGCCCAGTGCGTTTCTCGCGATATTGACTGAGTGCCGGGGTAACGCCGCTGGATCGGATCGAACTCAAATCATCGTCTTCAGTTGGCGAAACAGTGCAATGAAAAACCAAAACACTCCTGAGTATAGAGATGGTTCCCCCATTTTTTCTTATTACCGCTTTAATTTTAAGTAGAGCGGCCTGTTTCCTAACGGAAAACAGCATCGGCGCACATCAGAGTTGTCCCCGACTGAGGGCTATGGAGCAAAATTCATGCCGATATCAATAGGTTTTAGAATCAAGGGTATAAGAGGAGGTCCGGCACACCAGTGTTACCGAAACACACAGTTACCGGTAACAGCCGGTGTGTAGATTCGTAACGAAAATGTGACCACAATTGGATCAATATGTGACATTGATCACCTACCCTGCCTCAAACACAGGAACCAAAAGCGCTTTTTGCTGGTATTAAGGCACAAGGAAACGACGATATTATCGAATCGTGACCCGCATTTTACGACCGATACGGAATCGTATTTTCTGGAATAACCTGACTGACAACACCTGGCAGGTAAAGGTGAAGCTTGCCTCTGGCAGCTACCAGGGCATAAACGTGTTCATAAAGGTCATGGGGCGGGAAATATTGTGATTCATCCGCGAAATATCCTGGCGCATGATATAGGTGGATGTGGTCATGGATTGAATGGAACGATCCATCGATACGATGGTCGCCAACATCGGCTCCAGGGTGCTGACCTTATCATTGATTTCCGACATGTAGCCGGACATGACCCTGATATTGGCGGTCATCTGCCCCATGTTATCCGACACGGATTGCATATTACTGGCCAATACCGTCATGTTGGAATCAACGCTAACAGCCAGATAATGCACATCCTTGGCCAGGCTGTAGACCAGGAAAAAACCGTAGGCGGCGAGAATGATAAAGGCAAACAGTGAGGGGTAAACAATCAACTCCCAGCGTCTGGCGCTAGTCTCGAATGCCTCAGAAAGGCGATCCATAGAGTAAGGTTGCTCCTGCCCCGGCGTCTGCACCTGATCCACAATCCCATTTTTCTGGACCATCTTTCCCACCTCAGGGCTACGCCCGATAAAGTCTATTTAATATATTTCTAATATTTGAGTTCTCTAATATATGGTAACACAGAAATTTTCACCCGGTACCCTATTTTTATTTATCAAGAGGATGAAGGGGATTTATACCGATTCTATAACTTCACCGACAGGCGCTGCCCTATCCCTAGCAAGACCCTGAACATTACTGCCCGGTAACACCGCACATTCAAAAATCCCCTACTGCACCACGTCGCATAATCTCAAGAATGACCTTCTTGACGTGCAACGCCTCTTCCTTCAGGGCCGGAGGCAACCGCTCGCCACCCTGTATCATCAAATCCATATTCAAGGCATATAACCAGAGCTTCCCCTGCTTATCTTCCACCAGAGTGATGCGGCAAGGCAGGTAGGCGGAAAAAGCGTCGTTATAATCGAGCATCCGTGCAGCAGTAAGGGAGTTGCAGAACATGTAGATTTTGACAAAACGGTACGGTTGGCCACTTTTCGCCGCCACATCCTTATACAGGGGTAACTCCCCGACATTGGAGATATTCAGTTCATTGGCAACCGCTTTCATGGTCTGCTCGACATCTTCCGGTTTCAGCCCCTCCTCTACCGGCACTTTCCATACGGTCGCTTCCGCGGCATTCCGTGTTTCAACAATGTTTTCAATCAACTCCCGGTAAATCTGGACGGCGCCGGGGTCAAACTCATCCAATATCCCCCCGACCTTCACCATGGCCGCCCCCATGGCGACCAACACCAACAGGCCAATCAAGGCAAACACATTCCGAATCACAGCCACCGGTTACCCCCTATCAGCCCTGTTTTCCAGTGCTTCTATTGATATGCCCAAATATGACAACCTGCTTGCCCGCCGGGCTACTTCAGTACTTGCGGATAGAGTTTGGCACAGAGCGCATTCAGTTCCTTGCTGCCTTTACCGCGGGGATTCAACTCAAATACCGCCAACCCCTCACTAAAGGAACGGCGGAATATGGTTCTCTGGGAGAGTCTCGGCTTGATGAATTTCATGCCGGGAAGGGAAACCAGTGCCGCTGCTGCCTCATCGGTTTCCCGCACTGCATGATGGGTATCACCGCGGTTGATAAAACCGACTATCTCCGGCGCCTGCCCCTCTGTCACCGAGTGAACGAACTGGATAAACCGTTGCGTAGACCAGATATCCGCTTGGGACGGCGGAACGGGAACCAGAATGCGATCAGCTAAGCGGATGGCCCGTTTCATCATCTCGATATCGGCGGTACCGATATCAATCAACACTTCATCCACGCCGTTTAATTTATCGATATCCAGATGTTTTTTTCCTTTCACTGAGATGCGGGGGCGATACCCCTCTTCATCCCGAACTTCTACCACATCCCTCAAAGTCGCCTGGGGATCGAGATCGATAACCTGCACATCGGTCTCTGCCATCACCAACCAAACGGCCAGATTGAATGTGACGGTGCTCTTTCCCGACCCACCTTTCAGACTACCCACAACAGTTATCATGCTCAGGTCCTTAACTTAGTTCGATACCGATCGTCTCTATCCATCGTCCCGCAGGTCAATACGCCGGGTGGCGAAACCGTGCCGCCGTATCACCCCAGGCCAGGGTCTCCTCCCTGCGAATAGGCCTGGCACCCGTCGCGCCCTGGCTGGATCGGGGGGCATACCAAACAGGGTAAGCGCCCACCGGGGCACGCGCTAGCGCAGAGAGACGTGGATCTGTCCGGAAACCCTGATCGACCCCATATACCGGGCGGGTCGGATAGCGCCACGCAGTCGGGTAAGGCTGATACGCCACTGCCTGTGGTACTGGTCGAAATCGATAATCCGGACGAATACTGGGTCTCCCGGCGTAGGGCTGGTAGCGACCAGCAAGATGTGTTGGCAACACTTGGGGAGTAGGCGTCACCGGGCGCACGGCTCCAGGTCGGGCCTGATAACGGTTATAGGGCATCGGCACGGCCGCGCGCCGAGGGGGCGTCCAGGTCGGGGGGCGATAATTCACCGGTGCAACGGGCGGATAGGCGTACTGCGGACGGAACTGTCGTGGATACGGATAACCCCATGCCCCGGTCTGGGTAGGCCATGGATATCGATAGGCCGTACGAGGCATCGGTGGCATAGCATAGCCCCTTCCAACCGTGGGTGGCGGATAGCCGACCCAACGCGGCATCTGGCCACGATAACCATAATAAGGCAGCCTGGGACGCGGTGCCGGCATAGCCGGACGATAATTCACCGGGATCGGCCAGGCCGCCGCATATCTTGCAGGGATAGGGCGATACGGAAGGTTGGCCTGCGACGCATAGCGCACCACGGGCCTAATGGGCTGATAACGATAGTGGGGACGAAATCCGGCAACGCCTCGGGATGGCGACGCCGGTGCATAACTCGGTAACATCTGTTGCGGCACAAACGCGGGGGCCGCAGCCACACTACCTCCTATCAAGAACAAGCATAAACCTACTATCTCCGCCAATACCCATCCGTATCTTATCTTCATTGTTTTACCCCATGATCGGCTGATCATTCAGTACTGTTCGCCAAAAAATTTGGCTGTCATCGCTTCTGCCCCGGCTGCTGCGGTACGATTTTCTTAAACGGCCCCGGTATCGTGAAAAGACCGGGATCCTGAGGGGCAATGGTAATATTGCGCAGTTCACGAATATAACCCCCCGGGCTCTCCTCCCTAATGGCGAGATTGAGTTGCGGATCAAACCAACGAGTAGAACGTTGCGCCGGCTGATTCCCTTGGGACAGGGTCATCTGCCACTTCTCCACCGGACGCCCGTCAATCTGCTCCACGCCCAGCATCTGCTGTTCCATCACCGGACCATTCTGAATCTCCTGTCGCAATAGAATCGAGCGCTGTTTTCCAATCCATTGAATACTGTGCATCTCGCCCCCCCCCTGAGACGGCACCCTCACTTGCCACTTGATGGCGGCGCGCCCTCCGACAGTCTCTTCCCCCAGCTTCTTGCACTGGGCGCCTGGCAATCCCTCACAGGGAGAGCCCTTCTCGACGTCCACCGGGGCACCTTCCATCCGATACTCAATATAGCTTTGTTGTTGAGGATAGAGTACCCAGGTTATCTGATTTTCCGTATCGATAATATTTACAACAGAATGGCCATTCTGTTCGATTTCGCTGCGTATATGGCGTTTACCGACATAAATCCGTCCTACACGCTGGTGTTTTTGCGGATCGGTTTGAACCGTATCGGCGGAAAATTCCAACGCGGCGGGTGAACCGGCATGGCTTTGCGGCATCACCACAGAGAGCAGCGTCAGAGCTCCTATCATGACTTGACGACCTGTTAACATCTATACCTCCAATGCGTTGATCCGAATCGACGCCCGGAACAACTCTTTGCCTCTGTCGGTCAACTGATTTTCAGCAATCCGCTGTCGAGGCTTGTTATCTTTATTTAATGTAGGTTTCCCGTGGGAAGCCCGCGCCTATTTTCCTAGTGGTCGCCCTGCAACGGGCGAAAACGATAATCCGGTTGTCTCACCCCCGATGACGGCACCATCTGATAGGGGATGATCGCCCGCTCCTGTCGTGTCACATTTGGGGCAGGCGTGTTGCCGTTGCCGGGCTTGGACAACCTGAATTTGCCTCCCTGAACAGACTGATAGGGAGGCATGACAAAGCGTCCCTTCGGCACTATCGCCCCCCCGTTTGATGAATAATCAGGTAGCGTATACCCCGATGAAGGGGCGCCAAGATCAGGCTTCCGGTAACCACTGCTCCCCGAATAGCGGCGTGCCTGACTGGCCGTTGAGGAGGGTTTGGCTGGCTGTTTCAGCGGACGAAACTTCCCATACATTTCCCCCATCCCTTCGGCCCAGACAGACGAGGACGCCATCCACAGGCCCAAGAGACACAGGGTGATGATCTGTCTGATGACCGTTTCCCCCGTCACCTGGATCACTCAATGCCACTGTCGTTATCAGACTTCAGACGAATACCCCGGCGGCCACCTTTTCGACCTGGGATGGCTGTCGTAGCGGAAGGGACCTCCTTGTCCTGCACTGGGCGGGAGTCCTTTTGGACAAGGTCAGAGGCCGCTTTTGACACCTTGACCGCCGCTTTCTTAATGACTTTTTTCTTCGCCACTGACTTTTTATTGACGACGGTTTTTTTCTTTACCGTGGCCTTTTTCTTTGCCACAGCCTTTTTCTTTGTCGCAGCCGGTTTGGCCGCCGCCTGCTTGACACGGCTCTTCTGAACAACGGACTTCGACGTCGCGGCAACGGGCGCTTCAGGAGGCGCGGCCAAGCGCTCTTCAGACGCAGCATCACCTATCACCACATCCGATGTTTTAACCGGTTCCGGCTTATCAGCCGTATCAACTATTGCCGCTTGGGATGGCGCGCTCATCTCCATGGTGTTCGACTGATCCCCATCTGCCTGTTCACGCTCGGGCGCCCTCTCCCGCTGCTGTGGCGCCAAGGTTTCAGTCGTTTGCCCGGTGGTGCGGGAAGCAGTCGGTATATCCGTGCCAGCAGCCGGATCGGTGGCAGGTTTCTGTCGTGGTATTAACTGCCCCAGCAACAAGAAAATCCCGCGAAAGGCGTAGAAAAGCATCAACAACAACGAAACAAACTTGCCCCAGATAGCGATCAACAACGGTTGACGTGGCATCGACGGCTGCGTATCAGCCAATGAAGGGGAGTCATGCTCCGGCAGTGGCGTATTGCCGCTATCGTCATAGCCGGCAGCGGCCACTTCGCACAACGCCGTGCTGGCCTTCATGCAACCCAGCGGTATCACAATCAGAGTCAGTATGGTGGAAACCATGACGCCCGAGGCAAGGGAGATCGCCATACCCTGGAATATCGGGTCAAAAAAGATCACGCTGGAGCCACACACCAGGGCCAGTGCAGTGATCATGATAGGCCGGGTACGTGTGGTACAAGCTCTTACCACCGCCTGTTCCACCGGCACACCGCGCTGGATCTCATGGATGGAAAAATCCACCAGCAGTATCGAGTTACGCACAATGATGCCGGCCAAAGCGATCCAGCCGATCATCGATGTAGCGGTAAACTCCGCCCCCATAATGGCGTGCATGGGGATAATACCCAACAGCGTCAGCGGAATCGGCGCCATGATCAGGGCCGGAATGCGGAAGTTGCCGAACTCCCATACCACCAGGATGTAGATCAGTACCAACGCCACCATGAACGCCGCACCCATGTCCCGGAAGGTCTCGAAGGTCACCGTCCACTCACCGGTCCACTCGATACTGGAGCTATTGTCATCCGCTGGCGGCTTGAACCAGTACGCATCCACTTTCACACCGTCCGGTGCCTTGTAATTGGCCGCCAACAGATCCTGCACCTGGAACATGCCATACACCGGAGCGGCCAGCTCACCACCCACATCGGCTACCACGTATTCCACCGGACGCAGATCCTTGTGGTAGATAATCGGCTCCTCCTGCATCATCTCAAAGGAACCCAACTCACGTAGCGGCAGGGACACGCCGCTGGTGGATTGGATCGGCAGATCGCCCAGCCGATTGATCTGCGAACGCTCGGCCAACGGGACCTGGATCAGGATATTGACCGGCTCATGCCCCGCCTTCTGCTTGACATCGCCCAGACGCATCCCGCCCAGCGCCATCGAGAGGTTACGATTAATGGTGTCCACCGAAACACCGCGGCGCACCGCCTTTTCGGTATCGACCTTAAACAGCCAGTATTCATAGCTGCCGCGCATGTAGTTATCCACATCCACCAGACTTTCCGTCTGTTGGAAGATGCCGGTCAGATCCTCCGCCAACTGACGACGGATCTCCGGTGTCGGTCCATGCACCTCGGCCACCACCGACTGCAGCACGGGGGGACCGGGTGGCATCTCCACCACGGCAAACTTTGCCCCGGAATCCTGGGTAATCTCCTTAACCACTTCGCGCGCCGCCACCGCCAGTTCGTGGCTACTGCGCTTCCGCTTGCTCTTGTGCAGCAGTTGCACTTGAACTTCTGCCTGCCAGGGATCCTGACGCAGATAGTAGTGCCGCACCATGCCGTTAAAATCGAATGGACGGGCCGTTCCGGCATAAACCTGCAGAGCCGTCACTTCCGGCATCTGGCGTAACCGTTCGGCAATCCGATGGGCCAGGTTGGCGGTCACCGGCAGCGCCGTACCCTCCGGCATATCCAGTACCACCGAGAACTCGGGCTTGTTGTCCAGAGGCAGCATTTTCACCGCCACCCACTTGGTATAGAACATGGAGCAGGCAAAAAAGAAGGAGCCCCACAGTATCACCCGGAACAGAATGCGCTTCCTGCGGGACCGTATCAGTGGCGTGAGCACTTTTTCATAGAAGCTTGCCAGACGCTGCGTACCCACCTTTTCACGCTCCTCCGCCACTTCCAGATAGGCCATGGTGGGACGCAGCCAGCGGGAGATAGCCAGCCAGGGAGTAAATACAAAGGCCGCAAATAGCGAGATCAACATGGCGGCCGAACCGAGCGCCGGGATGGGCTCCATGTACGGTCCCATCATGCCGGTAACAAAACCCATCGGTAGCAGCGCTGCGATAACGGTAAAGGTGGCCAGGATGGTCGGGTTGCCCACTTCCCGCACCGCATCCACCGCCGTATAGGCATCCGTACTGCCCTTCTCCAACCAACGGCGGTAAATATTTTCCACCACCACGATCGCGTCATCCACCAAAATACCGATGGAGAAGATCAGGGCAAACAGGCTGACCCGGTCGATGGTGTAACCGGTGACCCAGGCATAGAAGATGGTCATCAACAGTACGACCGGAATAACCAGCACCACGACCATCGCCGGGCGCAAAGCACGGAACGCAAACAGCACCAAAAGGAAAACAAATCCGGTAGCAACAAACAGCTTGAAGATCAGCTCATTGACCTTGTCCTCCGCCGTCTCGCCGTAGTTGCGGGTAATGCTGACCTCTACATTGGAGGGAATCCGTATCCCTTTGAGGTGGTTGACCCGATCGATAATGGCACTGGCTACGGTGACACCGTTTACCCCCGGTTTTTTTGCCACGGCAATGGTAACGGCGGGGACACCGCTGGCCGGCTGATCCGGATCACCCGCCGGTCCGGTGTAGTACGCTACCAGTTGTTTGGCATCTTCCGGCCCCTGTACCACCCTGGCCACATCGTGCACATAGACCGGCACGTCGTTGTGGGTACCGATCACCAACCGACTGATATCGTCTGTGGTCTTGAGGAAAGCACCGGTCATGACGGTGAAACGGGTGTTGCCGGATTCGACGCCTCCCGCCTGCTGTTCGCTGTTGGAGGTTTGGATACGGTTTGCCACCTGGTCCAGACTGATCCCGTAACCGGAGAGACGCTCCGGCGAAACCTCGATGGTAACCTGTTCGGCACGCCCGCCGACCACAAAGCCGTTACCGGTGTCCGGAATCTCTTTGATGCTCTGCAACACATCATGCGCCAGCATGCG
Organism: Sedimenticola sp.; assembly: GCF_050289425.1. Lineage (NCBI taxonomy): Bacteria > Pseudomonadati > Pseudomonadota > Gammaproteobacteria > Chromatiales > Sedimenticolaceae > Sedimenticola > Sedimenticola sp. The sequence goes on from NZ_JBNKFS010000014.1 coordinate 91,650, forward strand.
TAACTGGCCGTCATCCACATCCGGAAAACCATTCTTATCCAGATCCTTGGACCAGAGGGTAATATTCACCACCGGCACATCGTCGATCCCCTTCGCCTTGACCAGTGGGGGCGAAACACCGGGGGGAATCTTGTCCATGTTGGAATCGAGTTTGTCGTTCACCTTGACCAGTGAGGGTCCCATCTGCTCACCGACATCAAACTCGATGGTCACCATGCCCATACCGCGTTGCGCAGCAGAGTAGACATGCTTGACGCCATCAATCTCGCTCATGATTCGCTCGAGCGGTTCGATGGCAAGATTCGAGACCTGATCGGCGGAGGCGCCGGTGTACTGGACAAAGATGTCCACCATCGGCACCGAGATCTGAGGATCCTCCTGGCGCGGCGTCATCATCAAGCCCAGCAGGCCCATCAACATCATGGAGATAAAGAACAGCGGCGAGAGCGGTGAGTTGATGAAGAATCTCGCGGTTCGCCCGGCGAGCCCCAATTGCTCGTCGGTCAGTGGCGCATTGTTCAGCTCATCTTTTTTTGCATCTTCCTGATTCATCATTATTCACACTTGGTTGCAGCTGCATGACAGGAGTAGTTATCGGTCACGGACCGGACCGGAAGGCCGTGAAAGCTATTCAGCGTCTGTCTAGCGAATCACTCCAGCCCGATGCAATTCCATTTGGCGGATTTCGCAGGATCTGTTCACCGGCACTGAGTCCTGACAGGACACTGACCAAACCACGGTCAAGGCTCTCACCGACCCGAATCAGACGCAGTTCTGGACGGCCCTGCTTACCGACTACATAGACACCCGGTAGACTTCCGTTGTAGCGGATGGCTGACACGGGGATTATCGGATGATTCATTTCGGGCGCCGTCAGATCAGGGAGCCTGACCTTGACATACATACCGGGAGCGGAGACCCCCTGGGGCAGATCGAATTTCACCTTGACGGTGTGGCGCTGTGAATCGGCAGTGGGGAAAATCTGTGCAACCCGCACCGGCACCACCTGGCCGGTAACATCCAGTTCGGCCTCCAGCATCATCTGCTCGTAGAGACCGGGACGCAGCCTGGCCGGGACATCCACCATAATCTGCAGATACTCGACATCGGCGTATATCAGCAGCGGCTGACCCGGCTGCATGGTATCGCCGACCTCAACGAATTTTTTCATTATGACGCCGTCGAAGGGGGCCAAGCTGATCGCATCGCGCAACTTGGCATCGATTGCCTGGATTTGGGACTGAGCGGAAAGGATGGCATTCTGAGCCTGGGTAATCTGCACCCCCGAAGCGTACAGATCGGCGCGCCGCTCGACATTTTGATTACGGTTACCGGAGAAACTCTCCATCGGCCGGGTAAACATTTGATCGAACAGGTTCGGCAATCCCATGCCACCCATCGCCTGTTTAGACTGGGGTGACCAGAGTTCGCGATTATATTGCACGCCGGCGGCTCGAAGCTGCGCATCAGCATTGGCTAGCTGGGCCAGGGCGGCGTTGCGTTTGGCCAGTAATTCACTGTCATCCAACGCCACCAGCAGTGTCCCCTTTTCGAAGGTATCACCTTCAATGCCGGCAAGATGCTTGACCCGGCCGGGCAACTGGGCAGAGAGCGTCACCTCCTTATAAGGTATGACTGTGCCGCCTAGCGAGACCGTCGACGCACCGCGTGCCTGCTGCACGACGTAGTACTCGCCACCCTCATTCTGTGCAAAACCCGCTTGTGGCAGAACCGCGGCGGCAGTCAGGGCTACCGCCAGCGTAATCGCATGGACCTGTATTTCCATTTTTATAGTTATCCCGCTGATTAAGTACTGCTATTGATATACCACCCTCGATGACTTTACCACGACCGGCAAAGTTCGGGGTACTTTCGAATACTCAGGCGCCCCACTCAGCATCGCGCCCAAAGCAGATACTTTCCATCTGCTGTAAAAACAGGCCTCTTCGCTTAAAAACGAGGAGGCCGGTCATCGACAACAGCGTTCAGACCGTCCGGATGGCCTTACCGCCCATCCGGTGTGCAATCTCAAGCTTTGCCCATAACAGAAAAACTTTTTATAAACGGGGCTGCCATGCGTGGATCTTTCAGCATGGAAGCGTAATCGCCCACTTTGAATTTCATCTTGCCCGACGTGAATGCCACACCCAGCCCCATCATACCGGGCGGCTTACCGATCCATTTTTTCCACTGCGCTTCACTGCACCGTATATCCCAGTTAAGCGCTTCACCGTTATAGGCACCGGCAGATACGGCCTTACCGTTATCGACTGTGATGACACCCCTTGGCTTCTCTTCCCCTTCAAAGCCATAACCGATCACACTGCCAAAACCAATCTGTTCCAACGCACCAACCAGCTCAGACTCCGCATTCCACTGCGCCATGAAACTCTGCATCCACGCTTCAGAAAAAAGTTCAGCCATAACTCTGCTCCCTCAATAGATGAATATCCCGTTTCGTACGATGACCGATAAAACTGGCCAGCCAGATAAATTCGACGGCTTAAGTGTATTAAGTATCTCTTATATACTTATATATTGCAATAGCCTTGCGCAATTTAGGGTAACCTAATTGTCTATAAGTATTTGGGCAAATACGGTTTTTTCTTAATGGACCCCGAATCTGCACGACCGCGGACATCCCCATGCCTGACAATCATAGCCCCCTATTCTGCCCCCGAATCCACTTCAACAGACTACCACCCGTCGCCCCGGCGCGTTAGTATGGCGGTTAAACAAATCCGGGATAACAGTGATCTGAAGCAAATAAAGACAGCCGTCGGGGCCAATTTCCCTTCCCTACAGTAGGAGCAGTTCATGAATACGGCAGGAAGACTGATAGAAGGACGTCTGAAACATCTTGAGACACATCTTGAACAAGAGAACCCAGTACTGTTAAAGACAGTGCAGAGTTTCAAGAAGCTGGACAGGATCGCCTACCGTACCGGCCTGTTAGGCACCGATGAGTCTTACGCTACCCAGATACCCTGGTGGCCACTGATATCCGTACTGGGCACCTTCTCATCCGGCAAGTCGACTTTTATTAATCACTATCTGGGTTACAAACTGCAGCGTACCGGCAACCAGGCCGTCGACGATAAGTTCACCGTCACCTGTTACAGCCGGGAAAAGACGGCACACGCCCTGCCTGGTGTGGCACTTGACTCAGACCCCCGCTTTCCCTTTTATCAGATGAGTGAAGATATTGAACGGGTCGCCAAGGGAGAAGGAGAACGCATCGACTCTTATCTTCAACTAAAAACCTGCCCCAGCGAACGACTGCGCGGAAAGATTCTTATCGATTCCCCGGGGTTCGATGCCGACGCCCAACGCACCTCCACCCTGCGCATAACCGATCACATAATCGACCTGTCAGATCTGGTGCTGGTCTTTTTCGACGCGCGACACCCTGAACCGGGGGCAATGCAGGACACACTTGACCACTTGGTCAGCAATACCATCAGCCGCAATGATGCCGGAAAATTCCTCTATATACTGAATCAGATCGATTCAGCGGCCAAGGAGGACAACCCCGAAGAGGTAGTGGCCGCTTGGCAACGCGCATTGGGAGAACGGGGTCTGACCGCAGGCCGCTTCTACACCATCTACAATCCGGAGGCCGCTGTACCGATCGATGACGAGAACCTCCGGCAACGATTTGAGCGTAAACGGGATGCCGACCTGGAAGAGATCCACAATCGCATGCATGAAGTGGAGATCGAACGCGCCTACCGTATTGTCGGCGTTCTGGAAAGGACGGCACGGGATATCGAAGAGCGCGCCGTCCCGGCCATTAAGACCGCTATGTATCACTGGAAAAAACGCGTCCTATGGGGTGACGCACTGGTCTTTGGCTTACTGTTGGTTGCCCTGTTCGGTATCTCCCTGAATCAGGGTTATTGGCACGGCCTTCAATTTGTCCCACCCTGGCTGGAAACACTCACCGCTAGCCCGGCGCTTCAGATAGCCAGCGCCGTCGGCGTCATGACTGTGGCGTTAGGCCTGCACTTTATGGTCCGCTCCATGGCCGCCCGCAGCCTATTGCGGTCGCTAAAAAAACAGGCCGAAAAATTGGCTATCCGAGGCAATCTTACCCATGCCTTTCTGCGCAACACCAAACCCTGGCGCAGTATTTTCAGTACCGCGCCAGCCGGTTGGGGACGCAGTGCCAGGAAACGTTTGGCACAGGTGAAAGAGGATGCCGATAATTATGTGCAGACCCTGAATGACCGCTTCACCAACCCATCCGGTGAAGTGACCATTCAACTGGAAGATCAGGCTAAACTGAATGTCCCGCAAGCAACCCCGGAAAACGACGACAGCAGTTATAGCTCAGCCGCCACCAGCCACAGCTAACGTAATCTGACAGCCGCTGTCATGCGTATTGGGGTTGATCTTGGAGGCAGCAAAATTGAGGGCATTGCGCTGGACGATGCCGGCCGCATACTGGCGAAACAACGTACCGAGACGCCCGCCGGCGACTATCGGGCCACCGTCAACGCTGTAGCCAATATGGTGTACCGACTGGAACAGGAGACCGGTCGCCCGGGCTCGGTCGGCATCGGCACCCCGGGTTCCCCGTCTCCGATAAACGGCTTGATCAGAAACGCCAACTCCACCTGCCTAAATGGACAGCCGCTGCAACAGGATCTTGAGCAGGTGCTAAGCCGGCCGATTCGTCTTGCCAATGATGCTGACTGCTTTGCTTTATCGGAATCCACCGACGGGGCGGGGCGGGATTATACTTCCGTCTTCGGTGTCATCCTCGGTACCGGGGTTGGGGCCGGGGTCGTCATTCGGGGCGGCCTGATTCCCAGCATCAATCGTATCGCGGGTGAGTGGGGACACAATCCACTTCCCTGGCCAAAGCCCGTTGAAATGCCGGGCGAACGCTGTTATTGCGGTCAAAGAGGCTGCATCGAAACTTTTTTGTCTGGCCCGGGACTCAGCCACGACTACCGCTGCACCACCGGCCGATCCATCACAGCCCAAGCGTTGTCCGATCGATTGGCACAACAGGAACCCGCCGCCATACAGGTCATGGCACGCTATGAGGACCGGTTGGCCCGCAGCTTGGCGACCGTGATCAATATCCTGGACCCGGATGCAATCGTCCTGGGCGGCGGACTCTCCAATCTTTCCCATCTTTATCAACGGGTGCCTGAAATCTGGACCCAATATATCTTTTCTGATGGAGTCTGCACCTCGCTTTTACCGCCCATGCACGGCGATTCCAGTGGGGTGCGCGGAGCGGCCTGGCTGTGGGGAATCGACGAGTACGCTTACTGACCCGTTAACGCGGCAAAAATCTACAACCTGTTCAACGCTTATTCGGCGGCGGTATCACCGCCTACCTGCTCCATCCCGGCCTCATAGAACTGTCGTTTATTGGGCCCTGATAGTTTACAACGGTCCACAGCACAATCGGCTTCACGGTAAAGCAGATCAAGCCGCTCCATCCGTTTATCTCCACTCTGTCCATGCAGTGTAGTCATACCGATACTGACGCTGAACCCGATTTGCCCATCCGCCAGTGGTAATTTCAAATCGTCCACCGCTGCCTGTATCCGACCTGCCATACTTTCAACACCCTCTGCCAGCGTATGCGGTAGCATCAACACGAATTCACCGTCGCCCAACCTTGCCAACAAGTCTCCTGCTCGGGCCTGTCGCTGCAAAGTTTCGGCAACCTGGCAGATCGCCTGATCCCCAACCAAATGCCCCCAGCTGTCGTTAATGCCTTTCAAGCCATCCACATCAATCAGCATCATCCCAAGCGGATGCCCATAGCGAACCGCTCTCGACAGCATGGATTGACCTTCGGAAAAAAAGTAGCGGCGATTGTACAAACCAGTCAATTCATCTGTAACCGAGAGCTCCTGATATCGGATGCGTAGCGCTTCGGACTCTTCCAGTGACTGCCCCAAGGCGAGGGTACGCGTGGCAACCTCCTCTTCAAGCCGATTCACCAACCGGTGCAGATGCAACAACCGGCCCAGGAAATTGGCAAATAGCATCAAAAAATGTTGGTGCCAGGTCTGAAAAAACTCCGGTAGATGATGAGACACATTAAGTACACCCAATACCTCTTCATCCGAGACTATCGGTGCCGAGATCAAAGACCCGTCACCGTAAAACAGCGTGGTTTTAGTGAAAGGTTTAAAGCGCGGATCGGTTTTACAGTTTCGGCAATACTGGATCTGGCCTGTCTGCAGTGCCAGGCCCATGATGCCCTCACCGGCCGAAAACTGCATAGGTTTGTTGTCTGCAGCCGGTGGGTGCGTATCCCTCCGATGGAACGTATTGAGACCACCACCTACAGCACAACGTAGTACCTCGCCCTCTAACAGGAAGATCGAACACTGCTCCAAATCTTGGTATTCGATCAGTGCCTCAAGCGCCTGACTTAGAAACTGTTCCTCGGCGACACCCTCGATCGGCAAGCGTGAAAGCTGGCGGATCGCCGAGAGCGAATCGACAAGTGAAAAGAAATGGTCCTGATGGCCGAAAATCACATTGATTCTCTTTGGTTGCTATCGTTCATCATGCAAGCTGTCTCGCCACCAGTTCCAGGTCATCCAGTTGCCGGCGAAAAGCCTCTTCGATCTGGGGAAGCCGTTCTCGGTTGAATCCCTCAATCCCTTTCAGCCAGTCGCTATCCGACAATGCATAGGCATCACTGGTACGAATACAACTCACCCAATCCACTGCGCCGGTCAACAAATTCACTTCTGTCTGGTAATCACCAGAATAGTCGTCATCCCCCAGACGGGTCATCATTGTCACGATCACGCCGGGCAGGTGCCAACGTTCAGCCAACCAAGCACCAGCCTCCTGATGGTCAATGCCCAGCTGTGCTTTCTCGATAGCAATCAATGATTCAGTCGGGTTTTTACTCGCGGCGTGCAACACCTCTCCGTAGGCTTCGCCCAGGGTGTGAACAAGCAATAGTGCGCCCAGGTTATGGAACAGGCCGGCGAGATAGAGCGCTGCCGGATCTGGCCTTTTTGCCACTGGCACCAACATCACCAATGTTCGGGCCAACTGTCCCGCGGCTAATGCCTGGAACCAGTATCCCGGCAAATCAAAAGCCGGACACTTGTCCACCTCAAATACGCCCGCCACACTGATCCCCAAAGCCAGGCTCTTGACCATATTCAATCCCAGGACCCGAATAATGGCCTCTTCAACGCTATACACCGGTGAAGGTTGAGCAAAATACGCCGAGTTCGCCAGTCCCACGATACGCGCCGCAATGCCGGGGTCTTGATCGATAATCGCGGCCAGCGCCTTCAGGTCGATTTCATCATCAGACACCGCTTGTAGCAGTTGTGTCGCTGTTGTGGAGAGCGGCGGCAGATGCTTCACGTTGAAAATCGCTCGCGCCGCACTCTCTTTATTGGTGTCCATAACGAGATTCTTCCCGGAAAACTTTTCTATACGCGGTTAGCGGTTCTTCCCAGGTTTTCTTTAGCATCCAATAGATTATCTTCACCTTCTGAGACCAATAATGAATAGATGGCTTGACATGCTGCACCGCAATGCCCAATATAGTGTACATTAAACACTTAGTATTAAAACCGATGGCCTATCAATACCCCTATCCCCACCCTGCCGTGACCACCGATGTGGCGGTTTTCACCCTGCGCGAACAACAGCTGCAACTCCTGCTGATACGCCGGGCGCAGGATCCTTTTATCGGCCAATGGGCGCTACCGGGTGGTTTTCTGGAAATTGACGAAGACCTGGAAAGCTGTGCGAAGCGAGAGCTGCAGGAGGAGACAGGGGTCTCGGATCTATACATTGAACAACTCTATACCTTCGGCCAACCGAACAGAGACCCCAGGGAACGGGTCATCAGCGTCACCTATTACGCACTGGTCCCTCCGGACAAACTCACTCTGTCAGCGGGAAGTGACGCAACAGAAGCCGCCTGGTTTCCATTGAATAACCTTCCCGACTTGGCCTTCGACCATAAAGAGATCATTTTATTGGCGCGTGAACGCCTCGCCGCCAAAACCCTCTACTCCACCATTGCCTTTCAGCTGATGCCAGATACCTTCACCCTGAGCGAACTACAGTCGGTCTATGAAATTCTGCGCAATGAGAAACTCGACAAAAGGAATTTTCGCAAATGGGTATTGGGTCTTGACCGGCTGGAAGAGACCGGCGGAAAGCGCAGAAACGGAAACCACCGACCCGCCAAGATCTACCGTGTAACCAACCCTGACCGCGTCGAGATCATACGCTGATCTTGCCAAGCAACCGAGAGAAAACCATGACGCAGACAAACAGCTCCGTTGAAATCCGCCCCCATCCCGTGGTCGTTCCGCCCCACCCGCAATGGCCGATCCTGAGCCCCGACGAAAAGCAGGCGATCAAGTCACGGATCAAGGCATTACTCAAAGAACGTAACGCCGTACTGGTGGCACACTATTATACCGATGGCGACCTGCAGGAGCTGGCTGAAGAGACGGGGGGCTGCGTCTCCGACTCGCTGGAGATGGCACGCTTCGGTTCACAGCAGTCCGCCACGACCCTGGTGGTCTGCGGCGTCCGCTTCATGGGCGAGACGGCAAAAATTCTCAATCCGGAAAAGCGGGTGTTGATGCCAGATCTAAACGCCACCTGCTCCCTGGATGAAGGCTGTCCCGCTGATGAGTTCAGTGACTTTTGCGACCAGCACCCCGATCATACGGTGGTGGTCTACGCCAATACCAGCGCCAAAGTGAAAGCGCGTGCCGACTGGGTAGTCACGTCAGGCATTGCTCTGCCGATCATCGAGTATCTTGCCGGACGCGGTGAAAAGATTATCTGGGCACCGGACAAGCATCTCGGGCACTACGTACAGAAGCAGACCGGTGCCGATATGCTGTTTTGGAACGGCGCTTGCGTTGTCCATGAGGAGTTTAAATCGGTAGCTTTGGAGCGGATCCGCCGCTTACATCCGGACGCCGCGGTACTGGTTCACCCTGAATCCCCTGAGGCGGTGATCGAGCAGGCCGACGTAGTCGGCTCGACAACCGCTCTGATCAAGGCAGTGGTCGAAATGAAAAACCATGAGTTTATCGTGGCAACGGATGGGGGTATCTTCCATAAAATGAAGCAATTGGCCCCGGGTAAAAAGCTGATTGAAGCCCCGACTGCCGGTGAAGGCGCCACCTGTGAAAGCTGCGCCCACTGCCCCTGGATGGGTATGAATTCGCTACAAAACTTACTGGAAGTCCTGGAAAAAGAAACAAATGAGATCTTTATCGACCCCGCGATCCGAGAGCAGGCGGTAAAACCCATACAAAGGATGATGGATTTCGCCCAGAGCCAACGTTAACTAGGCGTTTAGGTAATGCTATGCTGAGGCAGATCAATGAATGCTCAAGATTTCATCTTGACAGCCGCCACAAGGTCAAGGCTAGGAGGAGTGGAATCCTTCTAAATAATTGACCACAACATCGCCCGAACGGGACCTTCAGGCAAGCTGCTGAGGAACTTCTATGAACGCACTACGGCGCCTGAGCATTACCCACCGCCTCTGGGCATTAATCTCATTCGCAGTCATCGGCATCGCCGTCATCACGGCCTTCTCCCTGATCCAGTTCAAATCGAGCCTGCTGGAGGAGAAGGATCAGCAAACCCAGAAGCTGACGGAGACCGCACACAGCATCATCGCCGATTTTCACCGACGCTTCACCGCAGGTGAACTGGATGAATCAACGGCAAAAGCCGGTGCCCTTGCCAGCATTCGCTCCCTGCGTTACGAGGGGGGCAACTACTTCTGGGTCAACGATATGCATTCGGTGGTCCTGATGCATCCGATTAAGCCCTCCCTGGAAGGTAAGGACTTATCAGGACTGAAAGACGCCAATGGCACGGCCATCTTTGTCGAGTTCGTAAAAAAGGTCAAAGAGAGCGGCGAAGGAACGGTCCCCTATCTCTGGCCCAAGCCAAACAGCGAAGCGCCGGTACAGAAAGCCTCCTATATCAAAGGCTTCAAGCCCTGGGGCTGGGTTGTCGGCACCGGTATCTATATCGATGACGTAGAGGCCGCTTTCTGGAGCAACGCCACAACGCTGGCAATCATCGTCGGTGCCGTGTTGCTGATCTTGATATCCGTATCGGCCATCATCGCACGCAGTATCTGTACGCCACTGCAACTGACTACCCAAGCGATGCATAACATCGCCGCGGGCGACGGAGACCTCACCCAGAGACTGGATAGTAGCGGTCACGATGAAGTGGCGCGACTGTCCGGTGCTTTTAACGAATTTGCCATCAAAGTACAGAATACGATTGCCCAAGTCAGCGCCGCCACCAATCAAATAGCCACCTCAGCCGATGAACTGACAGCGATAACGGCCAAAAGCCATGAAGGCATGGATCAGCAGCGAAGTGAAACGCATCAGGTGGCCACGGCCGTCACCGAGATGGCTGCCACCGTTCATGAAATAGCCCAGAATGCGGAAAAAACGGCCAGCTCAGCCCGTGAAGCAAACAGTGAGGCCAATGCAGGACGAAGCGTGGTGGACGAGGCATCCCAGGCCATCAACAAACTGGCCGGGGAAGTTGAAAAAGCCTCCAGTGTCATCAATCGCCTGGAATCCGAGAGTGAAGCGATCGGCAGCGTGCTGGATGTGATCCGCGGTATTGCCGAGCAGACCAATCTTTTGGCGCTGAATGCGGCGATAGAAGCGGCACGCGCCGGTGAACAAGGGCGCGGCTTTGCCGTGGTTGCCGATGAAGTGCGCACACTGGCAAGCCGCACCCAGCAGTCCACCCAAGAGATCCAAGAGATGATTGAGCGCCTGCAATCGGGCACCAATGAAGCGGTCAAAGTCATGGAGCAGGGCCAATCCACCACCCAAATCACCGTAAATAAAGCGCTGGCGGCTGCCGAATCACTCAGCAAGATCGTGCAATCCGTCGCCACCATCTCGGACATGAACACACAGATTGCCAGCGCCGCCGAAGAGCAATCGGCCGTGGCCCAAGAGATCGATCGAAGCATTGTGCAAATATCGCAATTGGCGGAGCAGGCGACCGGCAGCGCCGACCAGGTCGCAACAGCCAGTCAGGCACTCGCACGACTGGGAGAAGAGCTGCAGACCCAAGTCAGGCAATTTAAGGTCTGAGATCTGCGTGTTCAGCAGCATAATCAGAGAGGGCGCCCATGGCGCCCTCTCTGGTTATATTATTCAGATAAATAAAGAAACCCGCCGTTCAGCTCTCCGGGCCGATCTGCTGCCCGCAAACCCCTGACGACTCGGCATGCTTGCGCAGCCCATCCACGTTGAGAATTTCGATATGGCCACCCTTTACCTTAACCAGTCCCTGATCGGTAAAGTTATGCAAAATCCTTGAAAAAGTCTCCGGCTTTACAGACAAGCGGGATGCCAGTACTCCTTTGGGGGTTGCCAAATCGAAGGCGACCCGGGTCTGGCCCTTTAACATGGATTTACCACAGAGATAACCGGCAACACGTCCTGTCGCACTCTGCAGTGTCAAATCGTCGATCTCCTTGACCATACGGCGCAGCCGCATACTCATGTCGCCCATCACACGAAAACAGGTATCGGTTGATTCCCGCAGAAGATCCAAAAAGCCCCGGCTATCTACCGCCGTCAGTCGCGTCTTCCCAATAGCAGAGGCACGTACCGGATAAGAGGGCTTATCCGAAAACATCAGCGCCTCGGCAAACGTGTAGCCAGCCGTGACCACTTCGATCACTTTCTCGTTACCGTTCATGGAAAGACGGGAAAGCTTTATCTGTCCCTCCTGGACCAAAAAAAAGCGCCGGGCTTCGTCGCCCACCTCAAACAGCGCCTCATTATCCTGCAGTTGAATCTCGGTGCTCATCTTGCGGACACGTTCCAACTGACTCTCATCGAGTTGGGAAAACAGGTAGGCTTCTCTCAGTTCTGTCGGCATAATCACACCATGAATAAAAAATAATCGTTTAATTTTCAGTAAGTTAATCTTTTAAGGGTGTGTATTCTAGCGCAGAAAATTGCTGATGAAAATCACATACGCAAAGAGATGGTGTCGGCAGGATGATCGGTATTCCCATTCCAAAGGGAAATACTGAAACAATTTGCTGTGACCTAAGTGGTGCTGACCGACTATCCCAGACCCTTATCGTCAGCCGAAACACTCGCAGCGTAGGCCAGTAATGCACGATGCGTAGTGCGGTAGCGGAACATGGCAACCAGGAGGTTTTTAAGCAGAAGGGTATTGGAGACAAAGAAAAACAGTCCTGCCAAGTAGGCAAATACTCCGGGATAGAGACTGGCGGCAAGAGCCAGCAGCAATGTCAACAGAAACAGTCTGAACTGCAGGCGTGCTGCCTTATCAGAGATGAACTCCTTCATATTCGGCACCTTTACTGTCATGCACATCATGCTCATCTGCCGATTTTGCAGATGAAACCAAGAGAGAAAAGGGACTATCTTATACAACATACCGTTGATGACAGAAACGCCCACACCCAACAGTAAACAAACACCCAGCAGTAGATTGTAATGGGGGTTTAGAGCGACAGCGGGAGATAGCATGCCCGCCATCCAAATCAATGCACAGAGCGGTACAAACAGCATACCGGTTCGCCAAAACAGCATCGTGATATCCGCCACCCGGCGCTTACGCTGCTGTTGCAGTCGAAGGGTGATAATCGAATAGAACACGAAGCCCGCTACCAATAACAGCATCCACGCCTGCGCCAGCCACTGTTCCACAATTCCGGCAATGTTCCCCAACATCAGGACCGTCCAGATTAACAAACCCACAAACAACATCGGTGCCAGTAACCTGCGCAAGTGTCGTGGATACTCGGGGGTCACCTGAAACATGGGAACCACTTGATAAGAGATACCTATCAGTAGCAACCCAACCCAACCGAGTATGCCCCAGCCAAGATGCACATCCACCAACACGGCGATATGGCCGAAGCCCATTTTTCCAAGGACACCGCTCCCTAATAACAGACCCATTAGCAGCGTGATCAACAAAGAGATGACGGCAAGGCGTATTGCGATTACCGTTGCGCTGACATGCTTAACCCGCCACAAGGCGATCGTTACCGCAATAAAAAACAGCAGGATACCGCCCCCCATCATGCCTAGGGCCAACATTTCGCCCATAGCGCTTGCCGATAAAAAAGCAAAAACCAACAGGCCCGTTCCAAAGGTGATCAACACATGACACAAAGAACCCACACCAATCACCCTGGGAACAGGCGAACCGGCAATTACAGGGAGCATTTGTAATAACGCACCACACATGATCATGGCCAATATACCTAGAGTGATCATATGGGTGAGCCCCAGTGTCATGGGTGACCACCGGGTAAGAAACAGATCGGGCCCATTTACCAACAACAGTAGAGAAGCGGCCAATCCAAATAGGGGCGCTGTCAGGAAATATCTGAAAGGGATCGAAATAGGCGGTGCCTGATCCAGAGAAAGTGTTGCAGTATTGAGCATCCGTTAACCAAGCATTCAGTAAATGGCCACATAGTATCAAACGATACTATTTTTCCAAGAAAAATCCTTTAGCGAAAAATGGCGCCCTGGATTGATTATCGATTTGTTATGCTGGTGCATAACAAGGCTCGCCACTATCCAACTTCCTACGGCCGGATATATGCCGAAGTCTCAATACTGAAAAATGTCTAATGCCTATAACGATAGGGCGTCAACATCCGTCAAAGCCGCTTCATCGCCCCGCTTCCAGATAAAAATCTCATAACCACCTGACAGGTTATTCTGGCAACGCCAGGCATAGCCACCTTTTTCCAACAGGGGATAGAGCAAATGTGGTTCGCGTCGGTGTATCACTCGCAGATAATCACCCACGTCTAACTGCTCTATCGCTGCCAGCGTCCGCTCCAGTGGTTCACAAGGCTCGAGCGTGCTTACATCAAGTTTTATTTCCATCGCCGCATCCGGTTCAGTGTTGAGATGACACATCAGCCAACGGGGCATCCGTTCCCAACAGCTGTTTGCATTACGTTAACCGTCTTTTCTGGCTAGAGCATTTTCATCTCTTGCAAGGTCGCCTCCGCATCGGCAGCGAACACTTGATCCGTCATCGGATATAACATCTGTTCCTCTTTCATATTGTGCTGCTGCATGACCATCATCATGGTCTCAGAGAGACCTAGATAACGCTCTTCGTCTTCATGTGCAACAGCGGCTTCCATATCCGCCATCAATTGGCGCATTTGGGTATGCTCCATGCGCATCACCTGGGTCGGTCCCATTGCCTGTCCGGTGCGCTGCTCAAAACCGGGGAAGAGGACCCCCTCCTCCATACTGAAGTGGTTTTCGGTGCTATCACGAAAGGCTACAAACTTCTCACGGCCCTGCGCCCAGTCCCCTTGCGCTATCAACTCCTCGGCTGCGGCAAACAGTTCATCGCAATGGCGATGATCGCGTGCCATGGTTTCAGTGATCGTTGTCATTACTCGTATCCTGATCCTGTCAGTTTTAAATGTTCTGGAGCGGAGAGTATCGAAATACCCGGCCTCTCACACCTTGATTTCAATCAATCCGAAGCAAATTCAAAATGTTACCGAGTCTTTTTTTGCTATTGATTCAAATCAAGGAATTCGTTGACACATGCAGGCCTAATGCGGCCTGTACACCTTTCGCGTTACTTACAAACGGAAAAATAAAGAGGGGATAACAATGGCCCAGGCCTTCACAAAAACCATGGCGCGGAACATCTTTTATGGTGGCACTGCGTTTTTCTTCCTCCTTTTCCTGGCATTGACCTTTGATTCGGTCGGCCAACTGCCCAATCGCGACAATCGTGCCGCACTGGATGGAGCAGCCGGCGGACAGATTGCCAAAGGCAAGATGCTGTGGGAAAAGAATGACTGTATCGGCTGTCACACGCTGCTGGGTGAGGGTGCCTATTTCGCACCGGAGCTGGGCAACGTCTACAAACGCTTCGGCAATTCCAAAGACGGGATCATCGGTTTTATCAAAAGCCGCCCCGCCAACGGTATTCCCGGCCGCCGCAGCATGCCTCAGTTCAACTTCTCCGATGACGAACTCGACGCCATCGCCGAGTTCCTGAAGTATGTCTCGGAGATCAACTCAGCCAATTGGCCGCCAAACATTCAGGGTTAAGGGGGAGTTTTAACCATGACATATCAATCTCAATCGGTCGCCAAGCTCTACTTTACGGCTGCCATCGCACTGTTTGCCGCACAGA
>NZ_JBNKFS010000015.1:0-100794 GCF_050289425.1 Sedimenticola sp.
GCAGTCTACGTGGGCGTAGTGACGTGCATCCGACTCATACTCCACGTGTGCGGTTGCGATGGTAATACCACGCTCACGCTCTTCCGGTGCATTGTCGATGTCAGCGTAGTCTTTAAATACTCCACCCCGCGCTTCCGCCATCACTTTCGTGATCGCCGCCGTCAACGTGGTCTTACCGTGGTCAACGTGACCAATGGTTCCCACGTTTACGTGGGGTTTTGTACGCTCGAATTTTTCCTTGGACATCGACTCAATCTCCGAAAGGTTCGCTCTAAAACTTAATGACAAATAAACCCGTGCACTAGACATTAAGTACACGGGACTAGATTAATGGAGCCCATGAGCAGATTTGAACTGCTGACCTCACCCTTACCAAGGGTGTGCTCTACCAACTGAGCTACATGGGCCTTGCACTACAATCATAGAAGCCCTATCGAAGGACTTGATATGGAGCGGGTGATGGGAATCGAACCCACGTATTCAGCTTGGAAGGCTGAAGTTCTACCATTGAACTACACCCGCGCTGCCAAGCGACGGATCGCTTACCAAAACCGCTACAAATTCGTGGTGGAGGGGGGAGGATTCGAACCTCCGAAGGCGGAGCCGTCAGATTTACAGTCTGATCCCTTTGGCCACTCGGGAACCCCTCCACGAAGCCCGGCATTCTGCTTGATCATAGGGGTGCTGTCAATAACTTTTCCGAGAAATTAGTTAACAAAACACCTCCACCATTCCGCATCAGACGAGGGGGAAAAACGGCAACGCATACTCCCTATCGCCTAACTGGAATAGAGAAAGGATATTAAGGAAAACCACTATATAAAGGGATCAATTCACCGATAACATTGACTAATACACATAAGTTACTAATATTCTAATATTTTTTTCAGTTGACATAGGATAAATCGATAAAGCATTATTGCCGGCAGACAACAAGAAAAATAACGATTTCACGAAAATATATTAAAAACAGTAGCGACTTTTATGCCGCAGCCACACCCACACGTAGCGCCAGGCATAGTAGCGGAGGAATAAACAGATGCATTTCAAAAAACAGCTGCTTGTCACAGCGGTCTCTTCACTCTTCATATCAAGCGCCTGGGCCACCAACGGTTACGCACCTCATGGTATTGGGCAGAAGTCCCAAGGCATGGGCGGTGTCGGCGTCGCCTACTCCCAGGACGCTCTGGCGGGCGGCGTCAACCCAGCCGGCATGGTGAACGTAGGCAACCGTATTGATCTAGGTGTTAACTGGTTCAGACCGATACGCAGTGCCGACATTGTCGGCCACCCGACCTCCAGCGGCCATTTTGACGGCAGTGACACTAAAAACTTTCTGATCCCCGAATTTGGTTACAACCGCATGTTGGATGCGAACAGCTCGTTTGGCGTCTCAGTCTTTGGTACCGGGGGCATGAATTCTGACTACAAGGATGGTATCCCACTATTCAATGGTGCCTCATACCCCACCCGCACAGGCGTCGACTTGGCCCAGCTGTTTATCGTCCCAACCTACGCGGTCAAGCTGAACGAAAACCACTCCGTAGGCATTGGCCTCAACCTGGCCGTACAGGCATTTGAGGCACAAGGCCTGCAAAACTTTACCGGATTTTCAACCAGCCCTACGAACCTTACCAATAATGGTCATGATATATCCTATGGGGCCGGCATCCGGTTGGGCTGGCAGGGCAAGGTCTCCGATACGGTAACTCTGGGCGCCACTTATCAGACCCGCACCTACATGTCAGAATTCGACGACTATGCCGGCCTATTCGCCGAGCAAGGTGACTTTGACATTCCCGAAAACTTCGCCATCGGCATCGCCGTGCAGGCCACACCCAAGCTGGTTATAGCAGCGGATGTAATGCGCATCAACTATAGCGAAATCAACTCGGTAGGCAACGGCGGCCCCGCCACCAATGCGCTGGCATTCCCCCTTGGCGGTGACAACGCCGCGGGCTTCGGCTGGGAGGATCAGACAATCTACAAACTGGGGATTTCCTATCAGTACAGCAAACAACTGACCCTACGCGCAGGCTACAACCACGCGGACCAACCCATTCCAGCTGCGGAGACCCTGTTCAACGTGCTCGCCCCCGCCACCGTAGAGGATCACCTGACCCTCGGCGCCACCTGGACCATGGACAACGGCTCCGAACTTACCTTCAGCTATATGCACGCCTTTGAGAACTCGGTGAACGGCTCCGGTTCCATCCCGGGCTTTCTCGGCGGCGGTAATGCCAACCTAAAGATGTACCAGGATGCCATCGGTGTTGCTTATAGCTGGAAAATGTAACATCCAGCTAGCAACAAGGTGGGTTGAAACGCAAACCGCTTACCCATCCAAGCATAAAAAACCCGCGGCTTAACCGCGGGTTTTTTATGCTCATCCATTTAACCTGGACAATCAGTCTGAATGGAGTAAGTGCATCGCCTTTTGAAATTGCCCTTCAAGCAAATCAGGCAAAACCCGTTCGCCATCCTCTAGCGCACCAGCAATCGATTCGGCATCCTGCTTCGACGGACGCCCCAAGACATAATTAACCACTTCCCGCGCACTCCCCGGATGATCAATTCCGATACGAAGACGCCAGAACTCCCTACCTCCCATAGCACTAACAATATCCCTCAAACCATTATGTCCGGCATGACCGCCACCAAACTTGAGCCGCACCACTCCCGGGGCCATATCCAGTTCGTCATGCGCCACCAGCATCTCTTCCAGGCCAATCTTGTAGTACTTCGCCAGACTGGATACCGACTGACCACTACGATTCATGAAAGCGGTGGGCTTCAACAACCAGCACTCCCGCCCCCCGATCAGAATACGACAGACTTGGCCATGAAACTTTGAATCGGATTTAAAGGTGCCTCCATGACGCTCCGCCAACAGATCCACAAACCAGAAACCCGCATTATGGCGCGTTAAGGCATAGTCAGTTCCGGGATTCCCCAAACCAACAATCAGACGGATAGGCTGTGTGGATTGATTACTCATTGGAAACGGTCACCATAGTAAACAGCGAGCCGGTCATTAGAGGGGGCAAAAACAAGTAAGCCGGGCATCGCCCGGCTTACTTGATTGAGCGCAGAGCGTAGACTACTCCTCTGCTGCACCCTCTCCCTCTCCGGCCTCATCCTCTTCCACTGCCACATGTGCAGCATGGATCGAAACGACTTGCACATCTTGCGCGTCATCCTGCGCTAACGCAGGCAGTTCGACGCCTTTCGGCAATACCAATTCAGACAGCATTACCGCCTCACCCAGCCCCAACGCAGACACATTAACCTCAATGTATTCTGGCAGATCTCCTGGCAGACAGCTCACATCAACCTCGGTAAGCAGATGGGACACCACACCACCGGCCTTCACGCCAGGCGCCACCTCTTCACCTACGAAGTGCAGTGGAACATGGGTCTTCAGTTTCTCCTTGGCACTGACACGCAGAAAATCCGCGTGCATGATAAACGGACGAGCCGGATGACGCTGAAGATCCTTAAGGATCACCTGCTCCGATTTACCGTCAATCTTCAAGGTCAGAACATGGGAGTAAAACGCCTCCTGATTCAGATGCTGAATCAGATCACTGTGCACCATAGAGATCATAGCGGGGTCCTGATGAGCACCGTAAACGATACCCGGGACCAATCCGGCATGACGCAGGCGGCGGCTCGCACCCTTCCCTGTATCAGTGCGCAATTGCGCATTAACAACAAAAGCTTCTTTCATGATTTTCTCCAAATCACTTAGGTTAAATAATCACTGCCTTTCCGCGACCAGAAACGGCAGTGAAGGATTGGCGATCACTCCATAAAGAGTGAAGTCACCGATTCATTTAGGGCAACCCTGCGCATCGTTTCCGCCAGAAGTTCCGCAATGCAGATCTGGCGAATACGGCTGCAGTTCTGCGCCTCTTCGTGCAGTTGGATAGTATTGGAAACCACCAACTGATCAAGTACAGAGTTTTCAATATTCTGAATCGCCGGACCGGACAACACAGGATGGGTACAGTAAGCGATGACTCGCTCCGCACCTCGATCTTTTAACGCCTGCGCCGCCTTGCACAAGGTACCGGCCGTATCGACCATGTCATCGATCAACACACAGGTGCGGCCCTTGACATCACCGATAATATTCATCACCTGAGCATCATTGGCTTTGGGTCGACGTTTATCGATGATCGCTAGATCAGCATCATCCAACTGCTTGGCCAACGCCCGCGCACGCACTACACCACCCACATCCGGCGAAACCACCATCAGGTTCGGATACTTCTGGCGCCACACGTCACCCAAAAGCACCGGCAAGGCGTAAATGTTGTCCACCGGTATATCAAAGAAACCCTGGATCTGATCAGCATGCAGATCAACCGTCACAACACGATCAGCCCCCGCAGCGGCAATCTGTTTCGCCACCAGACGCGCCGTAATCGGCACCCTGGCAGAGCGCGGTCGCCGATCCTGACGCGCGTAACCAAAATAGGGGATAACCGCTGTAATACGCTCAGCCGAAGCCCAACGCAGCGCATCGATCAACACCAGCAACTCCATCAGATTGTCGTTCGTCGGCTGCGAGGTGCTCTGAATCACGTACACATCACGCCCACGCACGCTTTCCTGGATCTCAGCCATCGCCTCGCCATCGCTGAAGCGACCGACGACTGCCTTACCCATACGCAGACTGAGACGTGAAGTAATCTCGTTAACAAGATCAGGATTGGAATTTCCTGAAAACACCATCATGTGGCTATCCGGCATAACAAGCCTCTCCACCAATCTGACAAACTACGGGAAATGATCACGCTTCGTGTATGCAAGCCAATTTGGGCAACTGCGAGCAGATGCCCATTGAAATATGGCTTGGGCGGGGATGACTCCGGGCCGCGCCCTCCGCCCCCGCGGGGCCAGCGGCAAGCCGCTGTTAGGCTCGCTCCGCTCACCTTTCGAACCTTTAGGTTCTCACCCTACCGCCCAGGTACTGCCTTGCAGATACCTCAGCTAATTTGGCTGGGGCGGTAGGATTCGAACCTACGTATGCCTGGATCAAAACCAGGTGCCTAGCCGCTTGGCGACGCCCCAAAAACTTAACTTTTTAAAGCCCTATCCGTGCCAGTAAAGGCGACTGATCCAGACCTTTGGCAACAAAGGCGGTAAATTTTTCAGGCACTTGCTGCAGCAGTTGCCGCGCTTCTGCCTCATGCCTAAATTCGGCGAATACCGCTCCGCCGGTACCTGTCAGCCTGGCCACAGCAGTTTTACCCAACCAGCGTATCGCCTCGGCGACATCAGGATAGTGACTTGTTACCACCGGCAAGCAATCATTTTCCTGACCGCCGGCAAGAAAGTCGCGTATTGTCGTTCGAGGAGCGTTCCGTGTCAATTCCGGATCGTTAAAAACATCGGCTGTCGAAACATGACAGGGTGGCATCAACACAAGATACCAGGCAGCCGGCAGATCGATCGGGGTCAGCGCCTCACCAATCCCCTCTGCCCAAGCCGCTTGCCCCCTAACAAAGACCGGCACATCGGCACCCAGTCCGAGGCCCAATTCAGCCAACCTATCCATGGAATAATCGAGATCCCACAACCTGTTAAGCGCAACCAACACGGTGGCAGCATCCGAGCTGCCACCACCCAAGCCGCCACCCATGGGAATATTTTTAACCAGGGAGATATCCACACCCAAAGACGCGCCCGACTCCCTCTGCAGGAGTCGCGCCGCCCTGATCATCAAGTCCTCCGACTCGGCAACGGCATCGTTTCCGCTTATCCGCCTAATCAACCCGTCGCCCCTGACCCGAAATCCTATTTGATCCGCAAAATCGACAAAGCGAAACACCGTCTGTAGCAGGTGGTAGCCATCCGGTCGACGCCCGACCACACGCAACATCAAATTCAATTTAGCCGGAGCCGGCCACCAGTCATCGTGATTGGGATTCGTTGTCATGCAGTCGGCGTAATGTATTTGAACCAGGAGCTACGCTATCAAAAATAAGGATCAGATCTTAAGGCGTCGCATCACTTCCAGTACATATTCACTTTGCGGTGACTTATCCAGAATGCCTTGCCACACTTTCCTTGCCTGTTGCTGTTCACCGGTCACCCAGAGCACTTCACCCAGATGCGCAGCGATCTCCGGGTCCGGCAATTTTTCAAAGGCCTGGCGCAAGTAACCTATCGCCTCCTGATAACGACCCAATCTGAACATCACCCAGCCCATGCTATCCAAGATGGCTGCCGAATCCGGCTTCAACGCCAAGGCTCGCTGAATATAGTCCAGTGCCTCCTGATGCCGATTGGTCTGATCCGCTAAGGTGTAGCCAAGGGCATTTAGGGCATCGGCATGCTTCGGATCATTGGCGATAACCTGCAGCAGATCCCGCTCCAGAATATCTACCCGTTTTTGGGTGGCGGCGTACAGGCCACGTGCATACAGCAGGTCATTATTGTTTGGCATGGCGCTGATCGCCGTATCAAACAACCCCATTACCTGTTCAGGTGTGCCATGTTCACGCAGCAATTCTACTTCCATCAGGTAAAATCTGGCCGCTTGATCCGGATACTGGATACGCTTTCTCTGCAACCAGTCGAGCGCCTCACGTATCTCTCCGTCCGATGCCATCAACCTGACAATACGCGCCTGAGCCTCATCGCTGAATTCACCGTTTTCGACACGTTGATACCAGCGAATCGCCTGTTTCGACTCCCCTTTGCTCTCTGCAATACGCCCCAGATAATAGGCCGCCACATCTGTACGCTTATCCAGTTCGATGAGGTGCATGAAATGCCCCTTCGCCGCCTCATCTTTTTTCAATTCCAGGGCAATCAAGCCAAGCCAGTAACTGGCGGCAGCGGCATCCTTTTCTACCTTCTCCAGCTTGAGAAATTGGTCATAAGCCAATTGCAGCTCTTTGGCATCCACCAAAATGCGCGCATAGGCAGAAAGCAGCAAAGGATCATCGACAAAGCGCCCCACCGCCTCAGCCAACAGCGCCCGAGCCCTCGGCTTATTGCCCTGAGCCAGGTAAACACGACTCAGCACCAGATAACCTTTTGGCCAGTCGGGGTGGGTGGCGACCAGCGTATTGGCCAGCTTTTCGGCCTCCGCGTAGTCTTTGTCCACCATGGCGGCAATGGCCAAGGCGTAACCGCCACGCGGATCATCGGGAAACGCCCCCACCAGCTTCCGCATCAGATCCAGTGCCGTTTCCCGCTTTAGCTCCCGGTTAATCGCCGCCATTACATTAAGAAAACCGTTCTCATCTTTATCTTCACTGATGTGGACAATCGCCTTGAGATGCTCCAGCACGGACGCATTGACGTCATGCCTTAGCATCAAAACGACCACCAGCTGACGCGCCGTGAGATCGTCCGGGGCCAGTTCCACCCAGAGCGTGGCCGCTTTCACAGCCAGATCATCCCGATCCATATGTAGGGCCAGACGGGTGGCCCGTTCAGCGGACTTTGCATCGCCAGCCAATTGAGCAACCTGAAGCTGATGCGTATATGCTTCACTCAACGCACCTCGTTGTGCAGCCACCTCGCCCGCCAACAGATTGAAGATAATGTCCTCCGTCAACGCCACAACCGGGGTTGACGACTCGGCGGATTTGGCAGCGTCTTGCTTGGGAGCAGGCGGATTGGAAGCAGAAGGAGCTGTGGGCTCGGGTACAGTTTTGACGGGGGTGGTTTGGCAGCCGGTAAGATTCCAGAAAATAGCGAATGTAAGTACTAGTTGAAGCGACAGCCGCATGAATATTACACCTGATAAATGCCCATCTCCGGGCCTGTTAGTGAAGATAGATGATAACCGAGTTTACCGCCAATGGACGACATTAAACGACTGAATAGTACCTCATGACTTGTATTTAACCTTTTGATAATACAAAATTTCACTTTCCAAGACCCAGTATTGAGGGCCGATGTGAACTTTCGCCACCCAGCCGATGGCATAATGATTGCCGGACCCGGGATTCGAATTCACATGCGGCACATACTGAGACTACCCTGAAACACGATAAGTTCATATGGCACTGATTGCACTCGGCGTTAACCACAAGACAGCACCTATCGGTATCCGCGAACGGCTCACCTTTGGGCCGGATATCATCGTTGCTGCGCTGCGTAGCCTGTCTGACAGACCGGGAATCGATGAAGCGGTGATTCTCTCAACCTGCAATCGGACCGAACTCTACTGCGCCCATACCCGGTCAAACCGCGAAGAGATCTGCGCCTGGCTGGGGGAGTTTCACGGCCTGGAGCAAGAGACTATTTCACCCTTTCTCTACAGCCACCAGGACCAGGAGTGTGTACGTCACCTGCTCAAAGTGGCCAGCGGGCTGGACTCCATGGTTCTTGGGGAACCACAGATTCTGGGACAGGTAAAACAAGCTTTCCAAACAGCCAATGACGCCTCATCAACCGGAAAATTTCTGGGTCGCCTGTTTCAGCACACCTTCTCCGTGGCCAAACAGGTGCGCACCGATACCGCTATTGGACACAGCCCGGTCTCCGTCGCTTTTGCCGCCGTCAGCCTGGCCCGCCAGATTTTCAGCGATCTGTCACAACAGACGGCACTGTTGATTGGCGCCGGGGAAACCATTGAACTGGCGGCACGACACCTCCACCAACACGGCGTCGGTCGAATTATCGTCGCCAACCGGACCCTCGAGAAAGCCCACCTCTTAGCCAACCAGTTCGATGGTTTCGCCATTGGCCTGACCGAAATACCCAACCACCTGGCCGAAGCGGACATTGTGATCTCTTCCACCGCAAGCCCGTTGCCGGTCGTCGGTAAGGGCACGGTGGAAAGCGCGCTGAAAAAGCGCAAACACCAACCGATCTTCATGGTCGATATTGCCGTACCGCGGGATATCGAAAGCGAAGTGAGCGAGCTGAACGACATCTATCTCTACACCGTTGACGACCTGCAGGAGGTGATACAGGAAAATCTCCGCTCGCGGCAGGAAGCCGCCGAACAGGCGGTGGAGATTGTCGACCTGCATGTTGAAGAGTTTATGGGATGGCTGCGCTCTCTGGACGCCGTTGGTATGATCCAGGATTATCGGCGCCAGGCGGAACGGATGCGCGACGATGTACTGGAGCGCGCATTGAAGCAGATGCAGTCCGGCAAATCCCCAGAAGAGAGTCTGAAATTCCTTGCCCACACGCTCACCAACAAGTTGCTGCACACGCCTAGTACACAAATCCGACAGGCCGGCTTTGAGGGTCAATCGGAGATCCTTGAGGCGGCCAACACCCTTTTCCAGATCAGTGATAAAACCACTCAATGAAGGCATCCATACGCAGCAAGCTGGACCAGATTGCCGAACGTTTTGAAGAGATCACCGCCCTCCTCGCCGAACCCGAAGTCCAGAACGATCAAAACCGCTACCGGGCACTGGGCCAGGAGTACGCCCAACTGGAACCGGTTGTAGAGTGCTTCGGTCGCTATCGCGCGCTGGAGGGGGAGATTGCCAGTACCCGGGAGATGCTGAACGACCCGGAGATGGCGGACCTGGCAAAAGAAGAGCTGACCGAAGGCGAGCAGCAATTGCAAACGCTGGAACCGGAACTGCAGCGATTGCTGATCCCAGCGGATCCGAACGATGACCGGAACATTTTTCTTGAGGTTCGAGCCGGGACGGGGGGCGCCGAGGCGGCCCTGTTTGCCGGCGACCTGCTGCGCATGTACCTGCGCTATGCCGAGCAGATGGGCTGGCAAACCGAAACCATCAGCCAGACCCTTGGTGAACAGGGCGGCTATAAAGAGGTGGTCAGCCGGGTCTCCGGACGCAATGTTTACTCAAGGTTGAAATTTGAGTCCGGGACCCATCGCGTGCAGCGGGTACCCGAAACCGAATCCCAAGGCCGGGTACACACTTCCGCCTGTACCGTCGCGATCCTGCCGGAAGCAGCGGAAGTCGACAATGTTGAGGTCAATAGCAACGATCTGCGCATCGACACCTTCCGTGCATCCGGAGCCGGTGGGCAACATGTCAACAAGACCGACTCGGCGGTCCGTATCACCCACTTGCCCTCTGGCATCGTCGTCGAGTGCCAGGACGAACGATCGCAACACAAAAACAAAGCGCGCGCGCTGTCGCTGCTTCAAGCCAAACTGCTTGCCGGTATTCAGGAAAAGCAGGCCAGCGAGCAGGCCGAATCCCGCAAACTGCAGGTGGGCAGTGGTGACCGCTCGGAACGGATCCGGACCTACAACTTCCCGCAAAACCGAGTCACCGACCACCGCATCAATCTAACCCTCTACAAGCTGGATGAAATCATGACCGGTGCGCTTGATCAGGTGATCGATCCTCTGACCCACGAGCATCAAGCGGAGCAGCTCACCTCATTGGCCCACTGATTGGCGAGAGTCCGATGCCCCTGCCACCCCTGCTCTCTCTAAATAACGCGCTTCAGCACGCCGTGAAGCTTTATGGGCTCGCCGCGCTGGAGGCCGAGGTCCTGTTGGCCCATGTCCTGCAAAAAAACCGCAGTCACCTCTACGCCTGGCCCGAACAGATCCTTACCCTCCGACAGCAATCAGACTTCCTGGCCCTGGCCGAGCGTCGCCGCCAAGGGGAGCCGCTGGCCTATCTTACCGGATACCGGGAATTCTGGTCGCTCTCATTCCGGGTGACGCAAGACACCCTGATACCGAGACCGGAAACAGAGATACTGGTTGAGCGCGCCCTGGCGCTCCTTGCGGATCTGGACAAAGCCAGGGTGGCAGACCTGGGCACCGGGAGCGGCGCGATCGCCGCCGCGATCGCCAGCGAATGCCCACAAGCGGAGATCCTTGCCACCGATATTTCGGCCGCCGCGCTGGCCGTCGCCAGCGACAATTTCAAGCAACTGGGCCTATCCCATATCGAGGCGTACCAGGGGGCCTGGTTTGATGCCCTGAAAAACAGGGGGCACTATCACTTGATCGTCAGTAATCCCCCCTATGTGGCGGAAGGTGACCCCCATCTGCAGCAGAACGGTCTCCCCTGGGAACCAAACACCGCCTTGACCTCCGGTGCCGACGGACTACAGGATATCCGCCTGCTGATCGTACAGGCCCCTGAATACCTTCAGCCCGAAGGCTGGCTGATGCTGGAGCACGGCATGGACCAGGGCACCGCAGTTCGCGAGCTCTTTGCCCACGCCGGCTATCGGGAGATAACTACCCATCAGGATCTGGAGGCGCGAGACCGGTTGACCCAGGGTAAGCGACCAGTGGATGATGCAGACAAAAGGGCGCGAAACAGTAGCCTTTAAATTCATATTAAAATGATCGCGGAGTGCTTGATAATTTCTGCGTAGTGTTTAGGATCATCAATATGGAAAGCGACGTCATCAAGCACCGGGAGATCGTTTTCGCGGAGCTCCACCCCGATCCTGAGCAGGCGCACTCAGCCGTCAAGTTATTGGAAGGCGTCGAGGGTGTGATCGAGGTTCTGGCCGAGACCCATATACAACTAAAAGTACGTTATAACGTGCTCCAGATATCGTTGGAACACATCGAGACTTCCCTGGTGGATTGCGGATTCCATCTCAGCAGCAAGTTGATCTACAAAATCTCGCGCGCCCTGTACTATTACACCGAAGAGATCCAGCGGGCCAACAATGGGTGCAGCGACGAGGACCACAACAGCACACGCAAAATTTTCATCAACCGCTACGAACATAGAACTCACGGCTGCTCGGACCCAAGACCCGAGCACTGGCGAAAATATCTGTAGCAGGATCCTACAGCGGATAATTCCCTATTCAGGGGCCAGGAGGCGGGAGTTGCCATGCCGGGCCATGCCTGAGAATAGATGACTTGACCTGCCACTTATGAATGACGACCAACTTCTGCGCTACAGCAGACAGATCATGCTCCCCAGTATCGGTATCGAGGGCCAAGAGAAGCTCCTCGAATCCCGTATTGTGATTTTCGGCATGGGGGGGCTCGGCTCCCCCGCCGCCATGTACCTGGCGGCAGCCGGGGTAGGCGAGCTGGTGCTGGTGGATTTCGATCGTGTCGACCTGACCAACCTACAGCGCCAGATTATCCATACGACCGGCAGCATCGGACAACTGAAAGTGGATTCCGCTCGCCAGACATTGCGCTCGCTGAATCCCGAATGCCGGATTGAAACCGTCTCATCCCGGCTCGAAGGGGAAGAACTGGAGAGGGAGATCAAGCGTGCCAATCTGGTTGTCGACGGCACCGACAACTTCACCACCCGCTTTGCCATCAATGAGGCCTGCGTCAAACACCAGATCCCCCTAGTATCGGGTGCCGCCATACGTATGGAGGGGCAAGTCGCTGTCTTCACCGGACGGCAGGGAGAACCCTGCTACCGCTGCCTTTATGGCAGTGCGGCCGAAATGGATGAAACCTGCTCTGCCAACGGCGTTCTTTCCCCCCTGGTAGGCATCATCGGTAGCGTACAGGCACTGGAAGCGATTAAGGTGCTCACCGGTGCCGGTCACGCGCTAATCGGCAGACTGCTGCTCCTGGATGCCCTGGAGATGCAGTGGCGTACCCTGACACTCAACAAAGACCCGGCCTGCAAAACCTGCAGCCAGCAACCGTAACTCTCAATGAGCAAAATAACTATACCGGACGCAACCGCCACCTACCTGGATAACCTGCGCCAAGATATCGTATTCCAGGAAACCCTACGCAACCAGACCCTTACCTACCACACCACTTGGGGCCTGTTTTCACCAAAGGGGATCGACGAAGGTAGCCGCCTTTTGCTTGACCACCTGGAGGTGGGAGAGGCGGATAACACCCTGGACCTGGGTTGTGGCTATGGGCCGCTCGGACTGACCCTGGCCCGACTGGCACCTCAGGGCACCAGCATACTGGTGGACAAGGACTTTGTAGCGATCGATTACAGCCAAAAGAATGCCCAGATTAATGGCATCACCAATACGGAAATCTTCCTTAGCAACGGTTTTTCCCAAATCGGTGATCGGCGCTTTGACCTGATCGTATCCAACCTACCGGCCAAGACCGGCAAGGAACTCTATTACCTCTACTTCTACGATGCCTTGGTTAGGATGAATCCCGGTGCCCGATTCTACGTCGTCACCATTAGCGGATTGCGCAAATTCATTCAAAAGGCATTTATAGAGGTGTTCGGAAACTACAAAAAACTCAAGCAGGGAGCCACCTATACCGTGGCCATGGCTAAGGTTCCAGAATAACCGATACCGGCCTAGCCTCCCAAAAGCACGATCCAAAAGGGGAGATGTTTGGGCATCACTGCTTAATGCTTTATAATCCCGCGCTATAACAGGCGGTCGGCGGGGGCGGCTGTTATCTTTCTGATGCCATGCCACCAGTATCCAACATAAGGACGGGAAGGCTACGCGTGCGGACGATTCAGAAAACATCATGACTCAAACAAAAATACTGGTTGCCGACGACGATGTGTTCACGCTCACCAGCATCGCCAACGGCCTGAGTGATGCCGGTTACGCGGTGATATCTGCCTCAGACGGCGAAACCGCTGTACGCCTGGGCCTGCTTGAGCATCCTGATCTCGCCATCCTGGATATCCGCATGCCGGGGATGACCGGCATTGAGGCGGCACGAGAGTTAAAGACGCGGGGGCATATCAGCACCCTGTTCCTCAGCGCCTACGCCCATCGCGATGTAGTGGAGATAGCGACCCGTGAGGGGGCGCTCGGCTACCTGGTCAAACCGATCAACACCAAGCAGCTGATACCGGCGATCGAAGCGGCACTAAAGCGCTCCGTCGAGCTGCAACAACTGCAAAAGAAAGAGTCGGATCTACTTGAAGCGATCAATCGGAATCGTGAAATCAGCGTTGCCATCGGCATTTATATGCAGCGCTTCGCCGCCGATGAGCAGGACGCTTTCGACGCCATCAGAAGATTTGCCCGGTTCAAGAGCCTGAAACTGGCCGCTGTAGCCCAGGCCCTGGTCAAAGAGAGCACCGGCCGTGAAGAGTTGATCGAGGCTATTTTCCAACACAGCCAGCGACCGGGCTAACCCAGCGAACAGCCCAAAGCCCAAAGCCCAAAGCCCGCCAGCAGGCCTTAACCACACTTGGCCGATAGAACAATCCTGCCGACCGTAGCAATCAGAGCTTTTTCAGTAGCAGTTCGTTAACCTGCTGTGGGTTGGCCTTGCCCTTGGACTGCTTCATCACCTGCCCGACAAAGAATCCGAGCATTTTGGGCCGCTTTTTCTCGTCGGCATTGCGATAATTGGCGACCTGTTCCGGATTGGCCGCCAGCACCTCATCCACCACCGCTTCAATAGCTCCGCTATCGGTGATCTGCTTCAGCCCCTGGGCCGCGATAATGTGATCGGCGCTGCCTTCCCCCGCCCACATCGCCTCGAACACCTGTTTGGCGATCTTGCCGGAGATGGTCTTGTCAACGATGCGCAGCAGCATACCACCCAGCGCCTCGGCGCTTACCGGGCTTTCACCGAGAGACAGACCCGCCTTGTTCAGCGCCCCGGAGAGCTCGCCCATCACCCAGTTGGCCGCCAGCTTGGCGTCACCCGCCACTTTCACCGTCTGCTCAAAATAGTCGGCCAGACCTTTGCTCGCCGTGAGCACCGCGGCATCGTAACGGCTGAGTTCGTACTCCCCCTCGAAGCGGGCCCGTTTAGCATCGGGTAACTCGGGCATGGAACGGGTGACCGCTTCGATCACGCCCTCATCCAACTCTACCGGCAGCAGGTCCGGATCGGGGAAATAACGGTAGTCATTGGCCTCTTCCTTGGAGCGCATGGAGCGGGTCTCATCCTTGTCGGCATCATACAACCGGGTCTCCTGGACCACCTCGCCGCCCGCCTCGATCAGATCGATCTGGCGCTCTACCTCTATATTGATGGCACGCTCCAAAAAGCGGAATGAATTGAGATTCTTCAGCTCGGCGCGAGTACCCAGTGGACCGCCCTTGGGCCGGACCGATACATTGGCGTCACAACGGAACGAACCCTCTTGCATATTGCCATCACAGATACCCAAATACTGGACGATCTGGTGGATCTTCTTGGCATAGGCCACCGCCTCTTTAGCGGAACGCATATCCGGCTCCGACACAATCTCCAGCAGGGGCGTTCCGGCCCGGTTCAGATCCACCCCGGTCATACCGTGAAAATCCTCATGCAGCGACTTGCCGGCATCCTCCTCCAGATGGGCTCGGGTAACCCCCACCAACTTGACCGCGCCGGCATCCAGCTCAATCTCGACCTCACCCTTACCGACAATCGGCAGTTCGAACTGACTGATCTGGTAGCCTTTGGGCAGATCGGGATAAAAATAGTTTTTACGGGCAAACACCGAGCGCCGCCCCAGCTCCGCATGGATCGCCACACCAAATGTTATCGCCATGCGCACCGCTTCTTTATTGAGTACCGGCAGTACGCCCGGCATACCCAGGTCTACGTTGCAGGCCTGCGTATTGGGGGCGGAACCAAAGGCTGTGGAGGCCCCGGAAAAGATCTTCGATTTGGTGGCCAACTGGGCATGTATCTCCAGCCCGATTACGGTTTCCCATTGCATATGCTGTCTCTATGTTCCGTCTCTATTACTCAAATCCGGCCGGGCTGGCACTGTGCCAATCGGTTACCTGCTGCAGTTGGTGCGCCACATTTAGCAACCGCGCCTCATCGAAATAGTTGCCAATCATCTGCAGACCCACCGGCATACCATCGACCGGCCGGACCGGCACGGATATACCGGGCAAGCCAGCCAGGTTGACCGCGATGGTATAGATATCCGACAGGTACATGGTGACCGGGTCATCCGATTTCTCACCGATCTCAAAAGCGGTCGAGGGCGCAGTCGGCCCCATGATCACATCCACCTTTTCAAAGGCGGCACGAAAATCATCAGAAATCAGATGGCGAATCTGCTGCGCCTTCAGGTAGTAAGCGTCGTAGTAGCCAGCGGAGAGTGCATAGGTGCCGATCATGATGCGCCGCTTCACTTCCGCCCCAAACCCCTCCCCCCGGGAGCGCTTGTACAGATCCTCCAGATCTTGCGGATCGCTGCAGCGGTAGCCGTAACGCACCCCATCGAAACGTGACAGATTGGAGGAGCATTCCGCCGGTGCCACCACATAATAGGTCGGAATACCCAGGTGGGTGTTGGGCAGGCTGATCTCCACCAGCTCGGCACCCAAACGGGTGAACTCATTCAGCGCCAGCTGTATGGACTCGGCAATGGCACTGTCCAACCCCTCCCCCATGTACTCTTTGGGCACACCGATACGCAACCCCTTCAGGTCATCATTCAGGGAGGCGCTGTAATCCGGAACCGGCTGTTCGGCACTGGTGGAATCGTGCGTATCAAAACCGGCCATCGCCTGCAGCAGGGCGGCCGCATCCGCCGCACTGCGCGCCATCGGCCCGCCTTGGTCAAGCGACGAAGCAAAGGCGATCATGCCGTAGCGTGACACCCGACCATAGGTGGGCTTCAGCCCGGTGATACCACAAAAGGCAGCAGGCTGGCGGATCGATCCACCAGTATCGGTTCCGGTGGCGGCGACACAGAGTCGGGCGGCCACGGCAGCCGCGGAGCCACCCGAAGAACCGCCTGGGACGCAGATCAACTTCCAGGGGTTGCGCACCGGTCCGTAGAAACTGTTCTCGTTTGAAGAGCCCATGGCGAACTCATCCATGTTGGCCTTACCCAACATGACCGCACCCGCCTGTTTCAACTGGGCGACCACATGGGCATCGTAAGGGGCGACAAAATTATCCAACATCTTGGAACCACAACTGGTTTTTACCCCATCGGTGCAGAAGATATCCTTATGCACGATGGGAATACCAATCAGGTCGCCGGCATCACCCGCGCGAA
Source organism: Sedimenticola sp. (assembly GCF_050289425.1). Lineage (NCBI taxonomy): Bacteria > Pseudomonadati > Pseudomonadota > Gammaproteobacteria > Chromatiales > Sedimenticolaceae > Sedimenticola > Sedimenticola sp. The sequence continues at coordinate 16,833 of NZ_JBNKFS010000015.1, forward strand.
TGCGCCGATCCGCCAGTTTAGCCTCCTGCAGGGCAGCCTCTTCACACACGCTGACAAAGCAGTTTAATGCCGGATTGTGTTCGGCAATCCGGTCCAGATAGGCTCGGGTGAGCTCCACACTGGTAAACTCGCCGGCCCGCAGGCCCTGTGCCAACTCCGCGATACTTTTGCTATGCATTCACTTGATCCATCTAAGTCTTTCGGCTGCGCTGTTCAATCATTCGCGCAGGAGTTTGTTACTCGATCACCCGCGGGACCAGGTAGAGTCCCTCTTCCGTCAGCGGCGCTATCGCCTGGAACTTGTCCCGCTGATCCGTTTCGGTCACGTCATCTTCCCGCAACCGCTGCGCCATATGCAGTGGATGAGCCATGGGTTCGACACCGGCGGTATCGGCGGCCTCCATCTGCTCAACCAGGTGCAGGATATTCGACAGATCGGCCGTCACCGCATCCAGTTCATCTTCGCTCACCGCGAGACGAGCCAGGTGGGCAATCTTCTCAACATCGGATCTTTCCAACGACATGATTTCCTCGATATACAGGCAGTTGCACAGGGGCTATGATGATGCCGAAGCAGGTCGGACAACACGCCAGCCTGACAACTGCACAGGCCAAACAGGACCGGAATAGCGTAAGAGGGGGAAATTAACACATTTAGCACCGCTCGTGCAGGTGCTGAAATGATAAACAAGCCCCCAAACCGGACTATTTTCAATCAGAGTTCCTTGCCCAATGCCCCCCGCGGTTGCTAGATTACGTCTTTTCCCGGGGCAACATGCTGCATGTGGAGCCCTGCAACGACTAACGCACATCTCACGGGATATCAATTTCGCAATGTTCAGACGCATACGCGGGCTTTTCTCCAACGATCTGTCGATCGATCTCGGAACGGCCAACACCCTGATTTACGCACGCGGCCAAGGCATCGTGCTCAATGAACCCTCCGTAGTAGCCATCCGTCAGGACCGAGGGCCGGGCAGCGGCAAGTCAGTGGCGGCAGTCGGTGAAGAAGCCAAGCGAATGCTCGGCCGCACCCCGAACAACATCACCGCGATCCGACCGATGAAGGATGGGGTGATCGCCGACTTTACCGTCACCGAAAAGATGCTGCAGCACTTCATCCATAAGGTACACGAAGCTAAACTGATTCGCCCCAGCCCCCGGGTGTTGGTCTGCGTTCCCTGCGGATCGACCCAGGTGGAGCGCCGGGCGATCCGCGAATCGGCCGCCGGTGCCGGTGCCCGCGAGGTCTACCTGATTGAAGAACCTATGTCCGCCGCCATTGGCGCCGGCCTGCCGGTCAACGAAGCGCGCGGATCCATGGTACTGGACATCGGCGGCGGCACCTCCGAGGTAGCCATCATCTCCCTCAACGGCATCGTCTACTCCAACTCGGTACGGGTCGGTGGTGACCGCTTCGATGAAGCGATCATCAACTATGTCCGGCGTAACTACGGCACCCTCATCGGAGAAGCCACCGCAGAGCGGGTCAAAAAAGAGATCGGCTCCGCCTTCCCCGGCAACGAAGTGAAAGAGATGGAGATCAAGGGGCGCAATCTGGCAGAGGGTATTCCCCGCAGCTTCACCTTGACCAGCAATGAGATCCTCGAAGCGATGCAGGAACCGCTTTCCGGTATTGTCGGTGCGGTCAAGGCGGCACTGGAGCAGACCCCCCCTGAACTGGGCGCGGATGTGGCCGAGTGCGGCATCGTCCTCACCGGCGGCGGCGCGCTGCTGCGGGATATCGACCGACTGCTCGAAGAGGAGACCGGCCTGCCGGTTCTCATCGCGGAAGACCCGTTGACCTGCGTTGCGCGGGGCGGCGGCAGGGCCCTCGAAATGCTGGACGAACGAGGCGGAGAATTGCTGTTCGCACTGGAGTAATTGCCATCAGGCGCTGATCAAGAGTTAAGAGGCTGATCCCCTATTAAGCCGATCTTTACACAAGGCCCGTCGATGAGTATCCGCGTATTGCTCGCCGTGGTGCTTTCGCTCGCCCTGATGATCGTGGATCACCGCCAACACCATCTGGAATCGGTACGTTCGCTCCTCTCCACGGTGATCTATCCGCTCCAGTATGTCGCCGATCTGCCTATCTCCTTCGGCTACTGGGTCTCTGAAACCTTCGCCACCCGCAGTCGACTGCAGGAAGAAAATCGGGAATTACACCGGGAGAACCTGCTGTTACAAGGACGACAACAGAAGCTGGCGTCATTGGAAGCGGAGAATATGCGCCTGCGTGACCTGCTCGATTCCTCGTTTAAGATCGGTGACCGGGTACTGGTTGCCGAACTGGTTGCCGTAGATATGGACCCATACCGACACCTAGTGCTGCTTAACAAAGGCTCCAGTTCGGGTATCTACAAGGGACAACCGGTCTTGCATGCCAACGCCGTCATGGGGCAGGTCGTGCATGTCAACCGCTTCACCTCGTCCGTACTAATGATCACCGACGCCAGCCACGCGCTACCGATCCAGGTCAACCGCAACGGCCTTCGAACCATCGCCATCGGCACCGGACATATCGACGAGCTGGAACTGCCCAATCTGCCAAACAATGCGGATATCAAAGTGGGGGATCTGCTGGTCACTTCCGGCCTGGGCGGGCGTTTTCCGGCCGGTTATCCGGTCGCAACCGTCACCGAAATACAGCGTGAGCCGGGCGAACCCTTCGCCCGAATCAAGGCCCAGCCCAGCGCGCACCTGGAACGCGCCCGCGAAGCCCTGTTGGTCTGGACACTGACACCGCCGGACCGAAACGCTGCCGACGAAACCGGCACCACCCCGACGGCTACCGAGCAAGCCGAGACAACAACGCCGCGGAGAGAGCCATGACACTGACTCCCCGTAGCGGCACGCCGATTATCATCGCCACCTTCTGCGTTGCCCTGCTGCTGGCTATTCTGCCGCTGCCGGACTGGGCCCAGATGCTGCGCCCGCAATGGTACACCCTGGTTCTGATCTACTGGACCCTGGCACTGCCCCAGCGGGTCGGTGTGGGGGTGGGCTGGCTGCTCGGTATCACGGTCGACGTCCTGTCGGGTACCCTCCTGGGTCAACACGCCCTGGCCCTGGCGCTGATCGCCTACATCACCTTTGAGATGCATCTGCGAATCCGCCTGTTCCCGCTGTGGCAGCAGTCGCTCACCATCCTGGTACTGCTGCTGATGGAAAAGCTGCTCTCCCTGTGGGTAATGGGGGCAGTCGGACAACCCACGCCACCGCTCACCTACTGGGCGCCTCCATTGGTGGGAATGTTCCTCTGGCCCTGGATCTATATCGTGCTGCGGGACCTGCGGCGGAAGTTCCAAGTAAGCTGATCCCATGTATCAGACCACGCTGAAAGATTACCTGCGCGAGAGCCACCTATTCCGGGCTCGCGCCATCACCGCCGCCCTGATCATATTTTTGCTACTGATCTTGCTCATCCTGCACCTGGCCAAACTGCAGATCGTCGATCACGCCCATTTCACCACGCTGTCACGTGACAACCGGGTCAAGGTCGAACCACTGCCACCGACCCGGGGATTGATCTATGACCGCAACGGCATCATCCTGGCCCAAAACCTGCCCACCCACAGCCTTGAGATCACCCCAGAGCGGGTCAAAGACCTGGACAAGACACTGCAGGAACTGGGTAAGATCATCCACATCAGTGACAATGACCTGAAGCGCTTCAAACGCCTGAAAAGCCATCAGCGCCGTTTCGAAAGTATCCCCATCCGAGTCCAGTTGACGGATGAAGAGGTGGCCCGTTTTGCCGTCAACCGCCACCTGTTCCCAGGTGTCGACATCCAAGCCAAGCTCTTGCGGGACTATCCGCTAAAGGATGTCACCGCCCACATCCTCGGCTACGTCGGTCGCATCAATAAGCGCGAATTGCAGACCATCGATAACTCCAGTTATTCCGGCACCACACACATCGGTAAAAACGGAATCGAGAAATACTATGAAGAGACCCTGCACGGCAAGGTAGGCCTGCAGCAGGTTGAAATCAATGCCCTGGGCCGTGTGATCCGGGTGCTGGAAAGTCAACCACCGGTGCCGGGAATGGACCTCCACCTTACCCTGGATGCCAATCTGCAGCGGGTCGCGATGGATGCATTCGAGGATGAAAACGGCGCTGCGGTAGCGATTAACCCCCAGACCGGGGATATCCTGGCCATGGTGAGCAAACCGGGTTTTGACCCCAATCTGTTTGTCGAAGGGATATCCTCAGCGGACTATAACGCACTGCAAAACTCAATAGATAAACCCCTGTTCAACCGCGCCATACGGGGCCAATACCCACCCGGCTCCACCATCAAGCCGTTTATCGGATTAGGGGGGCTGGAATACGGCATCATCACGCCCACCCAGAAAAAATTCTGCCCCGGTTTTTTCCAACTTCCGAATCACGACCATAAATACCGCGACTGGAAAAAGATCGGCCATGGCTCGGTCAACCTGCGTGACGCCATCACCCAATCCTGTGATGTTTACTACTACGACCTGGCGCAGCAGATGGGGATCGACAAACTGGCGGAATTTCTTGCCCCCTTTGGGTTCGGCAAAAAGACCGGCGTCGACATTACCGGAGAACTGGGGGGCCTGCTGCCCTCCAGGGATTGGAAAAGAGAGAACAAAAACCAACCTTGGTATCCGGGGGAAACGTTGATCACAGGCATCGGCCAAGGTTACTTCCTCACCACGCCGTTGCAACTGGCGAGCGCCACTGCAACGCTCGCCAGTCGCGGCCAACGTCTAAGACCGCGGATCGTCAAGTCGATCCAGCATAACGACGAAGCCACGCCCACAGAGCAACCGATCACTCCGCAGCAGGCAATCACCCGGCAGTCCGACGCCAATTGGGATAGTATCTTCGACGCCATGCTCCAAGTCACCGAAGGCTTGCGCGGTACGGCGCGGTTGGTCCGTAACAAGCAGTACCATATTGCGGGAAAGACGGGTACTGCTCAGGTATTTACCGTTAAACAGGAAGAGAAATACGAAGCGGAGAACCTGGAAAAAAAGATGATTGATCATGCCCTCTTTATCGCCTTTGCCCCGGCCGAAGCACCCCGCATTGCCGTCGCGGTGATTGTGGAGAATGGCGGCCACGGCGGTTCAGTGGCCGCCCCCATCGCCAAGGCCATCATGGATCGCTACCTGCTACAGGAGGCACATTGATGGCACACTACAAACCGAGCGGCCTGCCTGAATCCAACCCAACCCGGGCCGAAGGTCTACTGGCCGATCTGCATCTCGATCTGCCACTGTTGACCGGCCTGATTCTGCTGTGCGGGTTTGGTCTGCTGGTGCTGTACAGCGCCAGCGGCCAGGACATGGCTGTCATCGAGAGACAACTGATTCGACTGGCGGTAGCCTTTGCCGTCATGATCGCCGTGGCCCAGGTACCTCCTGCCACACTACGCCGCTGGTCCCCCTGGCTGTTTGGTGCCGGCATCCTGATGCTCGTCGCCGTATTGATCGCCGGACAGATCGGTAAGGGCGCGCAACGCTGGCTCAACTTGGGCTTTTTCCGCTTTCAACCGTCCGAACTGGTGAAACTCGCCGTACCCATGATGATCGCCTGGTTTCTGGCGGAGAAATCGCTACCGCCGCGCTGGAGCCGCCTGGCCATAGCCGGCGTAATGATCCTGATTCCGGTACTGCTGATAGCCCGGCAACCCGATCTCGGCACCTCGCTGCTGGTTGCCAGCGCCGGCATCTTCGTACTCTTCCTTGCCGGGCTCAGCTGGCGCTTTATCGGCGGGATGATCGTCACCGCTATCCCGGTCTCCTGGATCCTGTGGGAGTGGGGTATGCGGGATTACCAGCGTAACCGGGTACTCACCTTCCTCAATCCTGAGCGGGACCCGTTGGGGACCGGCTACCACATCATTCAGTCCAAGATCGCGATCGGCTCCGGCGGGCTGTACGGCAAGGGCTGGCTGAACGGCACCCAGTCTTTCCTGGAGTTTCTGCCCGAAGGCACCACCGACTTTATCTTCGCAGTACTGTCGGAGGAGTTTGGCTTTATCGGCATCCTGCTGCTGTTGACGCTCTATCTAGTAATCATACTGCGAGGGCTCTATATCGCTTCCCAGGCACAGGATACCTTCAGCCGACTGCTGGGAGGCGCAGTGACCATGGTCTTTTTCGTTTACCTGTTCGTCAATACCGGGATGGTAAGCGGCATTCTGCCGGTCGTCGGGGTACCACTCCCCCTGGTCAGCTATGGGGGCACTTCACTGGTGACCATCATGGCCGGGTTCGGTATCCTGATGTCCATACACACCCATCGCAAACTACTGCCCACATGATGGGGTGGTTAAACGGGACAGCTGCTGCGCAAAAGGAAACAAGCATGACCAAGACCCTGACAAATCTCGGCTTTTTGATACTCCTGTTTTGTGGGTATTCCGCGGCCGTTACCGCCAACCCTGCAGATGAGGCGGAAACGCTGATCCAGGAACTGGCGGCAGAGAAGGGTTACCCGGCGGACAAACTACGCACCCTATTGCAAGGTGCGAGCCGCAACCAGCAGGTGATCGACAGCCTGAACCGCCCGGCCGAGACCATCCACACCTGGAAGACCTACCGACCGATCTTTCTCAAGCAGAACCGCATCGAAGCCGGTGTAGCCTATTGGGAAAAAAACCGTGCCACCCTGGACCGAGCCTACGCCATCTACGGCGTGCCTCCGGAAATAATCGTTGCCATCGTCGGCGTCGAAACCTTCTATGGCAAGCGGCCCGGCAGCATCAGCATTCTCGATGCGCTCTACACCCAGGCCTACCACTACCCGAAGCGCTACCAGTTTGGGCGTGCCCAATTAAAGGCCTTCCTGCAGATCCTGATGGAAGAGCAGATGGAGCCCGCTATGGCAATGGGCTCTTACGCCGGCGCCATGGGTACTCCCCAGTTCATCCCGACCAGTTACCTCAGCTATGCCGTCGACTTTGACGGTGACGGCAAGCGTGACATCTGGGGTAACGATGCCGACGTAATCGGCAGCGTTGCCAACTATTTCAGTCGCCATAACTGGCAAAAGGATCAACTGGTCGCGCTTCCGGGCAAGCGGATTGAGCCGGGGCAACCCTATTATATTGAACCCGCCCAAGGCGCCACCAAGCCGGATACACCGCTTAATGCACTCGCTTCGGCCGGTATTGCCCCCACTCTGCCGACGTCGATATCACCAGACGCACTGGCAACCGTGCTCCACCTGCAAGGAGCAGAAGGCGCTGAATTCTGGTTGGGATTGAATAACTTTTACGTCATCACCCGCTACAACCACAGCAACCTTTACGCCATGGCTGTTTTCCAGCTGAGCCAAGAGATACGGGCGCTGAAAAATGGGGCAGCCAGTTGATGAGGGTCTACACGCCAATAACCAGATACCTGCTTATGCTGTCCTGCACGGCGCTATTGGCCGCCTGCTCGATTAGACCCTCCATTCTGCCCGGGTATCCGGATAGCAATGACAGCGCGCCGGCTCGGCGACTTGATCCCAACAGCATCGCCGATGCCACCCCACGCATCGAACCGCAAAGCCGCCATGGCAATCCCTCGTCCTACGTCGTGCTGGGACAACGCTACCATACCCTACCGTCCAGCCGGGGCTATGTGGAGAGAGGGATCGCATCCTGGTACGGCACCAAGTTTCACGGCCACTCCACCAGTAGCGGCGAACCCTACAATATGTATGCGATGACCGCCGCGCATAAGACCTTGCCATTGCCGACTTACGTACAGGTAACCAACCTGCGCAATGGCCGCACAGCCATCGTCAAAGTCAATGACCGCGGCCCGTTCCATGATAATCGCCTGATCGACCTCTCTTATGCCGCCGCCACTAAGCTGGGTATACTGGGTGAGGGCACCGGGCTGGTGGAAGTGCGAGCCATCGACCCAGGCGCCCCACCGAGGCAGGCACCGCCCCCGACTTCGCCGACCAGACCGGTTATTCAGGCTAGTCAACCGTCGGCTCCTGGCCTATTTATCCAGGTTGGCGCCTTCAGCAGCAGACAAAATGCTACCCAGCTCAGTCAACGACTGACCCGTTCACTGGGCGAAAAAGTGCGCATCCAGCAGATCGACAACCAGGGGCAACCGCTATTTCGGGTACAGATCGGCCCCCTGGCCAACGTGGAACAGGTGGATAAGCTGAGCCTCGACCTGCCCCGGCTGGGCATCATCGAGACACAGGTCGTTATTGATTAATACCCCGGGACCAACCAGTGCACAAAAACAGCGTTCGAAGACCCGATGAAACGGCCCATCGGCGATCAACTGCGGTTTTGCCCCCTCATTCGCGTTAGAATAAGTCGACATCCGACAGAACCTCGCCTGTTTTGCGCTGTCTCTAGCTGCTTCAGGTTCAAGCAACTGACAAGGAATACCATGTTTGTACGCACCATCAGATTTAACCTCCTCACCCTGCTCGGCCTAATTTGGATCACCCTCTTTGCCCTTCCGGCCACCGCGGCCCCAATTCCGGCTCCACCCAGCGTCGCCGCCAGCGGTCACCTGCTAATCGATTTCGACAGCGGCCATGTGCTTGCAGAAAACAATGCCGAGCAGCGCCTGGAACCGGCCAGTCTGACCAAGATTATGACCGCCTACGTGGTACTGCATGAGATCCGGGATGGCCATGTGTCGCTTCAGGATCAGGTTCTGGTCAGCAAGAAAGCGTGGCGTACCCCCGGCTCACGCATGTTTATTGAAGTGGGGAAAAGGGTCCCTCTTGAGGAGCTGCTCAAAGGAATGATTATCCAGTCCGGCAACGACGCCAGCGTCGCCTTGGCAGAATACGTTGCCGGCAGTGAAGAGACATTCGCCAACCTGATGAACGATTACGCCAAGCGTCTCGGTATGCTGAACAGCCATTTCGTCAACAGCACCGGACTGCCGGCTGAAGAGCACTACACCACGGCACGAGATATCGCACGGGTGACCCGTGCCACCATCAAGGAGTTTCCCGACTTTTATAAGTGGTATTCCACCAAAGAGTTGACCTTTAATAACATCAAACAGCACAACCGCAACAAACTGTTATGGCGGGATGAAGCGGTGGATGGAGTCAAGACCGGCCACACCGAATCCGCCGGGTACTGCCTGGTGGCCTCCGCAAAAAAGGATGGCATGCGACTCATATCCGTCATCATGGGTACGGCGAGCGAAGAAGCCCGCGCCAAGGAGAGTCAATCGCTGCTCAACTACGGCTTTCGCTTCTTTGAGACCCACCGCCTTTATGGTGCCGGCGAAAAGCTGACCAGCACCCGGGTCTGGAAGGGCAGCCAGGAGCAACTGCGCCTGGGCTTGAACCGGGATCTCTATATCACCATCCCCAGGGGGGAGTATAAAAACCTCAACGCCGGGCTGAGCATTGAACCGCAAATCATCGCACCGGTCAGTGCGGGACAGCCACTCGGCAAGGTCAAAATCGCCCTGGCCGGAGAACCGGTTGCCGAAGAGGAGTTGGTGGCCCTGGAGCCGATCACCGAGGGCGGTCTGCTGCAGATCGCCAAGGATACCGTCTTACTATGGCTGGAGTAGAGGACCAAAAGTCGATGCAGAGCGGGGCGGCGGAAATCTATCTGAATGGCCGATTTTTACCATTGGAAGAGGCGACCATACCGGTCATGGATCGCGGCTTCCTATTTGGCGACGGGGTATATGAGGTAATCCCCTGCTATGGCGGAAGGCTGTTTCGGCTGGAACACCACCTGCAACGACTGGATAACAGCCTACACGCCATTCGCATGCAAAACCCACTGACTCGACCGGAGTGGCAGGCACTCCTGGATCGACTCACCGCCCAGTTGCCCGGTTCCGACCAATCCATCTATCTGCAGATCACCCGCGGTTCCAGTGGAAAACGGGACCACGCCATCCCCCCGCAAATCAGCCCCACCGTATTTGTCATGACCCAACCCGCGATCTATCCGGATGCCACCACCCTGGCAACGGGGATCAAGGCCGTCACCCACCAGGATAACCGCTGGCTGCGTTGCGACATCAAGGCCATCACCCTGCTGGCCAATGTATTACTGCGTAGCGAGGCGATGGATCGGGGTGCTTCGGAAACGATTCTGATCCGCGACGGCCAAGCCACCGAAGGCGCCACCAGCAATCTGTTTATCGTCCAGGCAGGCGAACTGATCACTCCACCCAAAAGCGACCACCTGTTGCCGGGCATCACCCGGGATCTGGTGCTGGAGCTGGCGCAGCAGCATGGCTTACCCTACCGTGAGCAAGCCATCAGCGAAGCGATGCTCCACAGCGCCGATGAAATCTGGGTGACCAGTTCGACCAAAGAGGTGATGGCGGTGGTGATGTTGGATCATCAACCGGTTGGAAACGGAAAACCCGGCCCCATCTATGCCCGCATGGCCGGTTTCTACGGCGAATATAAAGCCCTGCTGCAAGCAGGCCAGCCACTCTCCTGAACCCGATGAGCGAACAGAAAGATACCCTACTCGAATTCCCTTGCGAATTTTCCGTCAAGGCCATGGGCTTATCCAGCCACCCCGACTTTGAGGCGCTAGTGGTGGAGATCGTCTCAGTCCATGTACCGGACCTGGCACAGGATGCCAGTCGCAGTCGGTCCAGTAAAAATGGCAAATACCTATCGGTTACCGTCACTTTTCAGGCCACCAGCAAGGCACAGCTGGACGCCATCTATTACGACCTCACCGGACATCAAGATGTGGTGATGAGTCTCTGATGACGCCTGATACCACCCTACCACCGCTGATCAAGACGCTGGGGCAGCAACCCTATGAAATCGTGTGGCGGGAGATGCAGCAATTCACCGCCACGCGGGATGCGAACACCCGGGATGAAATCTGGCTGGTGGAACACCCACCGGTCTTTACCCTGGGACAAGCCGGCAAGCCGGAGCACCTGCTCGATCCGGGAGAGTTACCGGTAATCCAAACGGACCGGGGCGGACAAGTCACCTATCATGGACCGGGACAGTTGGTCGCCTACCTGCTGCTCAATCTGCGCCGGCATGGACTGGGCGTACGCCAGTTGGTGACGCTGATCGAACAGAGCATTGTGGATCTGTTGCAGGAGTACGGTATTGCGGCTTATGCCCGACAGGATGCCCCCGGCGTCTACGTGGACGGCAGCAAGATCGCCGCACTGGGTTTGCGGGTACGCCATGGCTGCAGCTTCCACGGACTCAGCCTCAATATCGACATGGACCTGGAACCCTTTAGTCGTATCAACCCCTGTGGCTACCCCGATCTCCAGGTCATCCAAATGCGTGATCTGACCCAACCCGCGGCCTTATTTACCGTGGGCAAGCAGTTGACCCGCCACATATTAGGACGGCTCGGCTACAATCAAGACGAACAGACGACAGGCGATATCACTTCCCATGAGTAAACTCGAAGACCACAACGCCCCCTCCCGGGCCACGCCCGATACCCACCAGCGCGGTAGTGAAAAACTTTCCCGCATCCCCATTAAGGTGGAGCAGACCCGGGTCATGCCGCGCAAACCGGACTGGATCAGGGTAAAGATGCCCAGTGGTGAGCGGGTCAGCCAGATCAAGAAGATTCTGCGTCAGAGCAAACTCAGCTCAGTGTGCGAAGAGGCGGCCTGCCCTAATCTCGGGGAATGTTTCAGCCACGGCACCGCCACTTTCATGATCATGGGAGATATCTGCACCCGGCGCTGTCCCTTCTGCGACGTCGCCCACGGTAAACCCCTCCCGCTGGACCCAAACGAACCGCTGGAACTGGCCGAGGCGGTGCAGGCGATGCAGTTACGCTACGTGGTGGTCACGTCGGTGGATCGGGATGACCTGCGCGATGGGGGCGCCGGGCATTTTGTCGATTGCATCCGTGCACTGCGCACCCGCAATCTGGATACCCGCATCGAGATACTGGTGCCCGATTTCCGCGGCCGCATCCCGGTCGCGCTGGAGGCGTTCGCCGACATCCAGCCGGATGTATTCAACCACAACCTGGAGACCATCCCGCGGCTTTACCGCCAGGCCCGTCCCGGCGCCGATTATCAGGGATCGCTCGACCTGCTGGCACAATTCAAACAGCGCCATCCCGAGGTACAGACCAAATCCGGCCTGATGCTCGGTCTGGGGGAAAGCAACGACGAAGTGCTGGCCGTGATGCGTGACCTGCGTGCCCATCAGGTCAATATGCTGACCCTGGGACAATATCTGCAACCCAGCCGGGACCATCTCCCGGTGGATCGTTTTGTCACTCCCAGGGAATTTGATGAACTGCGCCAGGAGGGTGAGGCGATGGGCTTCTCCAACGTCGCCAGCGGTCCCTTGGTCCGCTCTTCCTATCACGCCGATCTGCAGGCCAACCCCCTACTCGATCGCGACAACAAGGAGTAAACCATGACTCAGGAGATCGTCTGGGTGCTGAAAACCCTGATCCTGCCACCCGGTATATTGATCCTATTGGGCTTAGTCGGGTTGATGATGGGACGACGTTTGATCGGTAAGTTGCTGCTTGTCATCACCCTGTCGGCCTTCTACCTGTTGTCGACCAACTATATATCCGGTCAGCTGATGGCCAGCCTGGAGACGGTGTCCGCCCTGACCGAGGCACAGATAAGCAGCAGCGGCGCCCAAGCCATTGTGGTACTGGGCGCGGGACGCCATGAAGCAGCACCGGAATATAACCACCGGGATACGCTCAATTCACTCAACCTGGAGCGGGTGCGTTACGCCGCCTGGCTATCGCACAAGAGCGGATTGCCCATCATACCCAGCGGTGGAAGTCCCCTCAGCGAAGGCCCGAGTGAAGCGGCCCTTGCCCAGGCCGTCCTGGAACAGGAGTTTGGCGCCAAGGTACTGACATTGGAAGAGAAGGGTCGAACGACCCGTGAAGAGGCACTGGCCCTAAAACCACTTTTGCACAGACTCGGCATTCGCAAAATCTTGCTGGTCACCCACGCCTGGCACATGCTGCGCGCCTTGGATGTGTTTGAGGCAGCGGGCATTACGGTGCAACCGGCCCCCACCGGTTTCGTCCACGGCCCGACCTCCCGCCCGCTGTTTTATGCCTGGTTACCCGACGCCAAGGCGCTATTGAATAGTTACTTTGCCCTGCATGAACACCTGGGACGCCTGTGGTATCGCTATCTGGGCTAGCCGGTTACTGCACGCCGTCCGGCAGTCGCTGCCACTGACAACCCGCCTGCCATAAGCGCGCCATCTGCCGCTCACTCGGCAGTTGCTCACCACTGGCCCAGAAATAAGCTGACGCACGCCCCCTCCCATCCCGTAACAGGCCAGACACCGCCAACCGGCGCTGCAACTCCCGGGCAATGGCTGGGCCGGTGTCGACAATCGCCACGTCCGGACCGGCCAACTCGCGAATCAGTGGCTCCAGGAACGGATAATGGGTACAACCGAGCACCAGGGTATCCGCTCCCTGCTGCAACAGGGGGGTGACCAGGGACGCCACCCGCTCACGCGCCGCAGAACCGTCCAGGGCTCCCGACTCCACCAGCTCCACCCAGCCATGACACGGCTGCACAATCACCCTGTATTGCTGACCATGGGCCGAGACCAGGCGCCGAAATTTTTTGCTCCCCAGCGTACCTGCGGTAGCCAAGACCCCGATAGTACCGCCCCGGCTCAGGTCGGTCCCCGGCTTCAGGCCGGGTTCTACACCGATTACCGGCAGGGCGAACTGCCGACGCAACTCCGCGATAGCGGCCGCTGTAGCGGTGTTGCAAGCCACAACAATAGCCTTGACACCTTGCTCCACCAGAAACCGGCTGATAGCCAGCGAGCGCTGGATTACATAGTCCGGATGTTTACTGCCATAAGGGAGGTGACCGGTATCGGCCACATAGATCAGTGATTCCGCCGGCAACAGCCGGCGTACCTGTTTCAGTACCGATAGCCCGCCAATGCCGGAATCGAACACACCGATCGGCGCGGCAATCCGCAACTCATTCATCATCCCGACGGTATTCGCCTTCAATCACCCGATGCGTTTCCGGTGGCGGCTGTGATTCCGCCCCCGGTGCAGGGCGCAGAGTGCCGGAGCGCTTGAGGAACCAAACGATCATGGCGCGTCGCACAGGCGGAACCAGACAGAGGAAACCGACGATATCCGTAAAAAAACCAGGCAACAGCAGCAGGATGCCGCTTAGCAACAAGACCACCCCTTCCAGCATCTCGATCGCCGGCATCTCGCCCCGATCCATTCCGGCCCGCACCCGCATGGCGGTGGAAAAACCCTGCAGACGTACCAGCGCCCCGCCCAGAACGGCCGTGAACACCGTTAAAAAGATGGTCGGTAAGGCACCGATTTGGGAACCGACCTCAATCAGGAAATAGAGCTCAACCAGGGGAATACCGACAAACAGCAGCAGGAGCAGGGCAAAAGGATTCATGGACGCAGAGCTTACGCCCCACAACCGCACGATTCAAGATGGCTCCCACCGCCTCTTTTCATTTTGCGCACAACCGGGCAATCCTGTATCTTCCGCCCATGCCTGTGGACAAGCTTTTGATCTACTGTACCTGCCCCGACCAGGCAAGCGCCGACAGGATTGCCGGCCACCTGGTCAGCCAGCGACTTGCCGCCTGCGTCACCATGACAGCACCGGTAAAATCGGTTTACACCTGGCAGGAGAAGCTTGAGACGGCGGAAGAGTACCTGTTGCTGATCAAGACCACGCGAGCACGCTATCCGGAACTGGAACAGGCCATTCTCTCCCTCCATCCATATGAACTTCCGGAGATCATCGCGGTCCCTGTACAGCAGGGCCTGCCCGCTTATCTCCACTGGATCGATGAATGCACACAACAATAACCCGATTGAAGCCGCTATTCCTGTTGCTGGTGTTACTGCTGTTACCGGGCTTCGCCATTAGCCAAACAGAACCCGACTACTTGCTTCCGCAGGAGGCATACAAGCTAACCGCCCAGGCTGAAGGCGCCAACAATATCCAGGTAACCTGGCAGATTGCCGAAGGTTACTACCTCTATCGCAGCAAAATCAGATTCTCCAGCCAGACCCCCGGTATCACCCTCGGAGAACCCGAATTTCCAGAGGGGAAAATCAAGCAGGATCAGTTCTTTGGCAATATGGAAGTGTACCGCCATGCGGTATCGATCCGAATACCAATCGAGCGCGCCGCGGGTTCAGACAATAGCTTAACGCTGGCCACAGTGTCCCAGGGCTGCGCCGATGCCGGGCTCTGTTATCCGCCACAAAAAGAGTCCATCACCGTTGCACTCCCGCCAATCGCTGCGTCACCAGCGGCCTTATCACCTCTCAGTAACCTGGGACAAGCACTGGGGCTGCAGGAAGAGAGCGATATCCTCACCCCGGATGAGGCCTACCAACTCTCAGCCACGGTTGAGCAACCGGACCAACTCCGTCTGATCTGGCGTATCGCCGAGGGAACCTACCTCTACCAAGACAAGATCCGGATAGAGTTGCTGAATGGCGAGGGGGTGCAGATCGGCCCGTACCGGTTACCCCCCGCCGAGACCAAGCAAAATGCCCTCAAGCCTGACGGCAGCTACGGTGACCTGGAGGTCTATCACCACGAGATCAATCTCCCCTTGCCGCTGATCCGCAGCAATCGCAGCGCCAGCGAAATCCAGCTCCGCGTCGGCTACCAAGGGTGCGCAGAGGCCGGCGTCTGTTACCCGCCAATCCGTAAAACCTTCTCCCTGGCGCTCCCGGCCCTGTCCACCGCACAAAGGCCGTCAGCACTCGCGCAGGCACAACAGGCGTTGATTGAGAGCCAGACATCCGCACCCCCGGTGATCGAAGCCCCCGTCGAGCCGGTATCCGAACTGGACCGGATCGCCAGCACGCTCGCCGGCGGCAATTCCTGGCTGGTGATCGTGCTGTTCTTTGGTCTCGGTCTGGCGCTCGCCCTGACCCCCTGTGTGTTTCCGATGATCCCGATTCTCTCCGGCATCATCGCCGGCCAGGGCAGTCGCATCACCACACACAAGGCATTCATCCTTTCACTGGTTTATGTGCTGGCCATGTCCCTCACCTACACGGCTGCTGGCGTACTGGCGGGGTTATTCGGGCAAAACCTGCAGGCGGCCTTCCAGGACCCCTGGATTCTCAGCTTCTTTGCCCTGGTGTTTGTCCTGCTGGCACTCTCCATGTTTGGTTTTTATGAGCTGCAACTGCCCAACCGCTGGCAGAGCAAGCTGGCAGAAAAGAGTAACCGGCAATCCGGCGGAAGTTTGCTGGGTGTAGCGGTCATGGGCTTTCTCTCCGCCCTGATTGTGGGGCCTTGCGTCGCCCCACCACTGGCCGGTGCACTGATCTACATCGGCCAGACCGGCGATGCCCTGCTCGGTGGGTTGGCGCTGTTTGCCCTGGCCATGGGTATGGGCACCCCACTGATTATCATCGGCACTTCAGCCGGCAAGTACCTACCACGGGCCGGCAGCTGGATGGACAAGGTCAAGGCCGTGTTCGGTGTCGGCATGTTGGCGGTGGCCATCATCCTGCTGGAGCGGATACTCCCGGCCGAAATCGCCATGCTGCTGTGGGGAGTCCTGTTGGTGGTGAGCGCCATCTACATGGGCGCACTACGCGAATTGGAAGTGGAAGCATCAGGATGGGATCGCCTCTGGAAAGGCCTCGGCGTCGTGGTATTGATTTACGGCACCCTGATGCTGGTCGGTGCCGCAGCGGGCGGCAAGGATACCGTACAGCCACTGCGGGGCTTGATGGCAGCCAGCGGTAACGCTGAAGAGAGCCGTCTGCAATTCAAGCGGATCAAAAACGTCGCCGATCTGCAGCGTGAAGTCCGTGCGGCCAGCAGCGCCGGCAAACCGGTCATGCTCGACTTTTACGCCGACTGGTGCGTCTCCTGCAAAGAGATGGAACGCTACACCTTCAGTGACGCCAAAGTGAAAGCCGCATTATCCGGCGCCATCCTGCTGCAAGCCGATGTGACGGCCAATGACGAACAGGATGTCGCCCTGCTACAGGGGCACTTCGGGTTACCCGGACCACCCAGCATCATGTTTTACGGTCGGGATGGTAAAGAACGAAAGGGATATCGCGTGATCGGTTTCATGGGGCCGGATGAATTTAGTCGACATGTGACGAAGGCCTTCAAATGAACAGGCCTCTCATCTGGTCGACCGGCCTGCTCTTGCTGACCCTCGGCTTGCTACTCGGCTGCGAACAGGAGCGGCCGAAACCAAAGCTGACCGGCAACGCAGAAGCCCAGATGCCGGCATTCAGTTTTGCCAACCTGGACGGTGAACAGCAAAACAGCCGCATCTGGCAGGGTAAAGTGATAGTGGTCAATTACTGGGCCACCTGGTGTCCTCCGTGTCGCAAGGAGATGCCCTTGTTCGTCGAGACCCAAACGCGTTATGCCGACCAAGGGGTGCAGTTTGTCGGCATCGCCATTGATGACCCGCATATGGTGCAAGACTTTGTCGACGTTTATGACATCAACTTCCCCATCTTAATCGGCAATGCGGAAGCCATAAAACTCTCCAACCGAATGGGGAACCGCTTTGACTCCCTGCCCTTCACCGCCATTTTTGACCGCCAGGGTAAAACCCGGTTTATCCAGGCGGGAGAGATGAGCCGCCGCGTGCTGGAGCAGGAGCTCGCCCCCCTGCTCTAAATTTCCTGGCGGCAAATATCTCCAAAAGCTGCGCGCCGCTTCACACTACCGCTACATAAATATTTTAATTCCCTGTTAATTTTCGCCGATCTTGACGTGATCTTCGTTAAAATCTGGACAAACTGGTTTCGCTCGGTCAGAATTTGCGCTGAATTTCGAATAAATACATCAGCAGTTTCAAATGTGTGGCACCCCTGCACAGCATCTGCCTCTAGGTGAACAATCATGGCGACCATCCTGGTACTGAACGGACCGAACCTGAACCTTTTGGGGACCCGGGAACCCGAGCTGTATGGCCAGGACACACTGGCCGACATTGAACAACGCTTGATCGGCCTCACCCAAGGCGCCGGCCATGACCTGACTTTCACCCAAAGCAACGCCGAGCACGAGCTGATCGAACGTATCCATCGTGCCCGGGACGAGCAGATCGCCTACATCATTTTCAATCCTGCTGCCTTTACCCATACCAGCGTGGCCATCCGTGACGCCCTGCTCGGGGTGGGAATACCCTTTATAGAAGTGCACCTCTCCAATGTTCATGCACGAGAGTCATTCCGCAAGCACTCCTATTTTTCCGACATCGCTGAAGGCGTTATCAGCGGGCTGGGAGTGCAGAGCTACGAGCTTGCGCTGGCCGCCGCCCTCAAACGTCTCAGCATCTAGCCACTGAACCGAGATTTATAACCACAATGGATATCCGAAAAGTCAAAAAGCTGATCGAACTCATCGAAGAGTCTGATGTTGCCGAGATCGAAATACATGAAGGGGAAGAGTCTGTACGTATCAGCCGTACCAGTTCGGCGGCGCCGGTTATGGCCATGGCCGCCCCCCAACCCCAGGTGGTCGCCGCCGCACCGGTAACTTCACATGATACACCCGCCGAGGTGAAAACCGAACTGACAGGCCATCCGATCCGCTCACCCATGGTCGGCACCTTCTACCGTGCACCTACGCCTACCTCCAAAGCTTTCGTGGAAATCGGTCAGCACGTCAGCGTCGGCGAAACACTCTGCATCATCGAAGCCATGAAAATCCTCAACCAAATCGAGTGTGACAAGTCCGGCGTCATTACCCAGATCCTAGTGGAGAACGGCCAGCCGGTGGAATATAACGAGCCCCTGTTTATCATCGAATAAAGGCCCCTGCTGCTATGATCGAAAAAATCGTCATCGCCAATCGGGGCGAAATCGCCCTACGTATCTTACGGGCCTGTCGTGAGTTGGGAATCAAGACCGTCGCGGTGCACTCCGAAGCGGACCGGGACCTGAAGCATGTACGGCTGGCGGATGAGACCGTCTGTATCGGACCGCCACCCTCAGCCGGCAGCTACCTGCAAGTCCACTCCATTATTAGCGCCGCCGAAGTAACAGATGCCGTAGCCATTCACCCCGGTTATGGCTTTTTGTCGGAGAACGCCGATTTCGCCGAACGCGTTGAGGAGAGCGGTTTCATCTTTATCGGACCAAAGCCGGAAACCATCCGCATGATGGGCGATAAAATCACCGCGATTGAAGCCATGAAGGCGGCCGGCGTCCCCTGCGTTCCGGGCTCGGACGGCCCGCTCGACGGCGATGAGCGCAAGACGCTTAAGATGGCATCTGACATCGGTTACCCCGTCATCATCAAGGCGGCGGGCGGCGGCGGCGGACGCGGCATGCGTGTGGTGCACTCTGAAGCGACACTGCTTAACGCCATCTCCCTGACCCGCGCCGAGGCGGGTGCCGCCTTCGGCAACGACACCGTCTATATGGAAAAATACCTGGAAAACCCGCGCCATGTGGAGTTTCAGGTGTTGGCGGATACCCACGGCAACGCTATCCACCTGGGTGAACGTGACTGCTCCATGCAGCGCCGTCATCAAAAAGTGGTGGAAGAGGCACCGGCACCCGGCATCTCCGAAGAGCTGCGTAACCGTCTGGGAGAACGCTGCGCCGAAGCGTGCCGCCGCATCGGTTACCGGGGCGCCGGCACCTTCGAATTTCTGTATGAAAACGGCGAGTTCTATTTCATCGAAATGAATACGCGCATCCAGGTGGAACACCCGGTGACCGAAATGATCACCGGTGTCGACATCGTCAAGGAACAGTTGCGCATTGCCGCCGGTGAAGCGCTCGCCTACCGGCAGTCCGATATCCAGATACGCGGCCACGCCGTCGAGTGCCGGATCAACGCCGAAGATCCGGACAACTTCATGCCGAGCCCCGGAGACATTACCCATCTGCATATACCGGGCGGTCCGGGTATTCGGGTCGACACCCACATCTACGATGGTTACCGGGTACCGCCCCATTATGACTCCATGATCGGTAAGCTGATCGCCCACGGCGAAGACCGCAACTCGGCCATCGCCCGCATGAAAACCGCCCTCTCGGAGATGGTGGTCGACGGCATCAGGACCAACATCCCGTTGCAGCAACGCATCATGCTGGACGAAGCATTTGCCAAGGGCGGCGCCAATATTCACTACCTGGAAAAAAAGCTGGGTATCTAAAACTGAAGCGGGCAGGACTGGCATTATCGGTCCTGCCCGCAGGAGCTGAATGTGCCCTGGATACAGGCCCACCTAACTACCAGCAAAGCGCAAGCACCGCTGATTGAATTGCTGTTTGAAAGTCTTGGCGCCCTCGCCACCACCCTAGAGGACGCTAAAGATGAGCCGCTGCTGGAGCCCAAACCGGGTGAACTGCCCCTCTGGCAGCTCACCCGAATCACCGGGCTGTTCGAAGGCAATATCAACAGTGACGAACTACGCCAGCGCATCAACCAGACACTCAACAGCGACGTAACGCTGACCCTGGAGCTCGAGGTACTGGAAGATAAGGCTTGGGAGCGGGCCTGGCTGGACGATTTTCATGCTATGCCCTTCGGTTCGCGCCTCTGGATCTGCCCGCAAGGCAAGCGGCCGGATCAGGAGGATGCCGTCATCGTCGAACTGGACCCCGGACTCGCTTTTGGCACCGGTACCCACCCCACTACCGCGCTCTGCCTGCAGTGGCTGGATCGCACTCCGTTGGAGCAGCTGGAATTGATCGATTTTGGTTGTGGCTCAGGCATCCTCGCCGTGGCCGCGCTGAAACTGGGTGCCAAAAAAGTCTTTGCCACCGATCACGATCTGCAGGCGATTCAGGCAACAGCGGCCAATGCCGAAAAGAACGGGGTCCTAGAGCGGCTGCAGTTGTGTGACAGCGGCCATCTGCCCGATCATCCGGTAGATCTGGTCATGGCCAATATCCTGGCCGGCACCCTTATCGAACTGAAGGCGTTGCTAACCGGACTGACCCGACCGGGTGGCCGCATTATTCTCTCCGGCATTCTCAGCGAACAGGCGGAGCGGGTCAGCGAGGTTTACGCCGAATCATTTATGATGAGTCCACCGCAACAGCAGGAAGAGTGGATACTGCTGGAGGGATATAAAAAGTGAGTCAATCCGGCTAATCATGTTCACCCAGTGCCCACACTGCCAAACTCTGTTTCGCATCAGCGCTGAGCAGTTAAAAGCCGCCGCCGGGAAGGCGCACTGCTGCCGCTGCGACCAGGTGTTCAGCGCCCTGGATAACCTGCGCGAACCGCACTCGGACGAGGCTTGGCCTGAATCCCGTTTCATCGATGATTTTCCCGAGCAGCAAAACCTGGAACTGCCGTTTGACTCACCGGACGAGGAGAGTCGACAGGAGATCCAAAGTAGCTTGACCGAACTGCTGCAGGCGCTGCAGATCACGCCCGAGGAAGCGATTCCGGATCCGGATCCGGAAGAAGCGGATAACATCGTACAGCTGGCGTCCGATGACGAGCGCGACCCGTTCGAACCGATCTATATCTTTGACGACCCGGAAATGGACAGCGTTCAGATCGGGCTCGACTCCCAGCTCCACCCGACCGTCGAAGACACGCCCGACACAACGGACGAAGCCTTACTGGCTACACCGCAGATAGAGGAGTCGGTTGATCCCGACACCGAGCCGCAAACTGCAGAACCGCACGCGGAAGATCCTGCCCCGGCTTACGAGCCACCCTTTCCGATCCCGGATGATCTGCCGGAACTCCAACCGGCAGAAACGGCGCCACTCTCCCTGGAAGAGACCCTGGGTAACAGCGGACCCGGCAGACGCGGCACAGTTGCCTGGGCTCTCTCCATCCTGCTGCTGTTACTGTTAGCACTGGGACAGCTCGTCTGGTTTGGGCGCGATCACCTGCTCCAGTACCCCGCCGGCCGGCAATTTCTGGAGAGCGCCTGCGATCTGCTGCTGTGCCAACTGCCACCGCGCCATGCACCGGATAAATTACATGTGGTATCCCGCGCCATCACCAGCCACCCGGACCAGGACAATGCCCTTCAGGTGATGTTAATACTGCGTAATGACGCCGACTTCTCCCAAGCTTGGCCACTGCTCGAGCTGAGCCTGCTGGATAGGGATGGAGGCTTGATAGCGCGGCGCAGCTTCCACCCGGAAGAGTACCGCGACAGCACAAAGGGCCTATTACAACCGGGCATCCCCCAGACACTGCGCCTGGAACTGGAAGATCCCGGCGACAAAGTCGTGGGATTCCAATTCGATTTTCACTGATGGGGGTGCCGGGCTAAGCGCTTGTCCCTCCCGACGGATCGTCGTACCATACCCGATTCTCTTCACGACCGCTCCAGAATCAATCGGCCTTGTAAAGACGATGCGTATTGGTCCCTACCAACTCGACAACAATCTACTGGTTGCCCCGATGGCGGGGGTGACGGATCGGCCGTTCCGGCAGCTTTGCCGTCGTCTTGGCGCCGGCATGGCGGTGTCCGAAATGATCTCTTCCGACTCCTCCCTGCGGGGTACCCGCAAGACGGTGCGTCGCCTCGACTTTGAGGGTGAACCCGGACCCATAGCGGTACAGATCCTCGGCGCCGATCCCCAAACCATGGCGGAAGCGGCCCGGATCAATGTCGGACATGGCGCCCAGATCATCGACATCAATATGGGCTGTCCGGCGAAGAAGGTGTGCAAAGTGGCGGCCGGCTCGGCGCTCCTGATGGACCCACCTCTGGTAGGACATATCCTCGACGCCGTGGTAAAGGCGGTGGAGGTACCGGTAACCCTGAAGATCCGCACCGGCTGGGATCCGCAAAACCGCAACGGCCTGGAGATTGCCCGTATCGCCGAAGCCAGCGGCGTCCAGGCCCTGGCCATACATGGACGCACCCGCGCCTGCGGATTCTCAGGCCAGGCCGAATACCAGACGATCCGTTCCATCAAGCAGTCCCTCTCCATCCCGATCATCGCCAATGGCGACATCGATTCACCGGAAAAAGCAAAAAAGGTGCTGGAACAGACCGGCGCCGATGCTATTATGATTGGCCGGGCCGCCCAGGGGCGACCATGGATATTTCGCGAAATCTCTCATTACCTGGCGACGGGGGAAAAACATTCCGCTCCCCATCCAGCATGGATTCGCGATATCCTATTGGAACATCTGGGGAACCTGTACAGTTTTTACGGCGAGTTTCAGGGGGTGCGCATTGCACGTAAACATATCGCCTGGTACAGCAAAACCCAGCCGGGGGGCGCGCTTTTCAGACAGCGTATTAACACAACCGACTCAACGGAAAAACAAAAAGCCCTGATCGTGGATTTTTTTGATCAGTTGGCCATAAATAAGGAGCGGGCAGCATGACGATGGACGCCTTACTGGCGCAAGAATCGAACAAGCCACACTTTACCGTGGCTAAGAATAAGGCAACCGAGCCCTTGCGCGAATGCGTCAGGGACGCCCTGGCCAGCTACTTCAGGCAACTGGACGGGCATAGCGCCGCCAATATCTACCAAATGGTACTAGCCGAGGTCGAGCAGCCACTGCTTGAAACCGTCATGAACCACACCGAGGGCAACCAGACCCGCGCCGCGGAGATTCTTGGCATCAGCCGCAGTACGCTAAGAAAGAAACTGGCTCTCTACGATCTCGACTGAAGCCGGTTTAGGAAATGGTAACAATTAACCCCTAACGCGGCCCGTCGGCCGCGTTTCCATTAATCATCCAGCAGCAGAGCAGGATCAGGATAATGACAGCAATCAGCCGAGCCCTCATTAGTGTCTCCGACAAAACCGGTATCGTGGAATTTGCCCAGGCGCTTCATCAACGGGGCATAGAGATTCTCTCCACCGGCGGCACTGCCCGCCTGCTGGCGGAGCAGCAGATCCCCGTTACCGAGGTCTCGGCCCATACCGGTTTCCCCGAAATGATGGATGGCCGGGTCAAAACCCTGCATCCAAAAATCCACGGCGGCATTCTCGGGCGACGCGGTATTGACGACGGCGTTATGGCCGATAACGATATTGCCCCGATCGACATGATCGTGGTGAACCTCTACCCGTTCGAGCAGACCGTCGCCAACCCGGATTGCGATCTGCCTACCGCGATCGAAAACATTGATATCGGCGGCCCCACCATGCTGCGTGCGGCGGCCAAAAACCATAAGGATGTCACGGTCGTCGTGGACGCAGCGGATTACAACAGGGTGTTGCAGGAGATGGATGCCAATAGCGGCCGTGTCAGCGATGCCACCCGTTTCGACCTGGCGGTTAAAACCTTTGAACACACCTCCAACTACGACGGCGCTATCGCCAATTACCTGGGTGCCCGGCTGGGGGGAGAGACCGCAGAATTCCCCCGCACCTTAAATCTGCAGTATCGTCAGGCTCAGACCATGCGCTACGGCGAGAACCCGCACCAGAAAGCCGCCTTCTTTGTTGAGCGGGACCAGGCAGAAGCCTGCATCGCCACCGCCCGTCAACTACAGGGCAAGGAGCTCTCCTACAATAACATCGCCGATACCGATGCCGCCCTGGAGTGTGTCAAACAGTTCTACGAGGCGCCGGCCTGCGTCATCGTCAAACACGCCAACCCCTGTGGCGTCGCCTTCGGGAGCGACTTGACGGAGGCGTACGAGCGCGCCTTTAGCACCGACCCGGAGTCGGCTTTCGGCGGCATCATCGCCTTCAATCAAACCCTGGACGCCAAGACCGCCCAAGCCATCGTCGACAAACAGTTTGTGGAAGTGATTATCGCGCCGGAGGTATCGGACGAGGCGGTGGCGATCGTCGCCGAAAAAAAGAACGTACGACTGCTCGCCTGCGGCAACTGGGACAAGGAGACTTGCCACCGCCAGGAGATGAAACGGGTCAACGGCGGCATGCTGGTGCAGGACGCCGATCTGCAGCTCTATAACGAACTCAAGGTGGTGACCCAACGGGCACCCAGTGAAGCTGAGATGGAGGCGCTGCTGTTCAGCTGGCGCGTAGCCAAATTCGTCAAATCCAACGCCATCGTCTACTGCAGGGACGGCATGACCATCGGTGTCGGTGCCGGACAGATGAGCCGGGTCAACTCAGCCCGTATCGCCGGCATCAAGGCTGAACAGGCCGGCTTGGTGGTACCGGGTTCGGTGATGGCATCGGATGCCTTCTTCCCGTTTCGGGATGGCCTCGATAACGCCGCCGCAGCCGGCATTCGCGCGGTCATACAACCCGGCGGTTCGATGCGTGACGATGAGGTGATCGCTGCCGCCAACGAACACGACATCGCCATGGTCTTCACCGGCATGCGCCACTTCCGTCACTAACTCTCACCCAGCGGGTATCCGGTGGAGGATACCCGCTATAGTTCAATCACCATGAATATTCATCCCACTGCAATCATCGATGAGCGTGCCCAACTGCACGCGTCGGTAACGGTCGGCCCCTATACGATCATTGAGGCCGATGTCGTCATCGGCGAAGATTGCCGGATCGAGAGCGGGGTGCGCATCTTCCAGGGTACCCGCCTGGGTCGACACAACCGAGTCTGTCATGGCGCGGTACTTGGCTGCGAGCCCCAGGATCTCGGGTTTAACCCGGAGAAGAGCCGTCCGCTGCTGATCGGTGATTACAATCAGTTTCGCGAAGGGGTCAATATCAGCCGTGGCGTGAAGACCGAGGGGGGCACCCAGATCGGTGACTATAACTATTTTATGTGCGGTTTCCATGCCGGGCACGACTGCCGACTCGGCAGCCACAATGTGTTCGGTCCCAACAGCACCGTCGCCGGCCATGTGGAACTGGGCGAGCGGATCTTTATCTCCGGACTGGTCGCCATCCATCAGTTCTGTTTTATCGGCGACTACGCCATGATCGCCGGCTGTGCCAAGGTGGTGAAGGATATCCCGCCCTATGTCACTTGCGACGGCAACCCGGCACGGGTAATCGGTCTGAATACGGTCGGATTGCGGCGTGCAGGCATACCGTCGGCAAACCGCGCCGCCATCAAGCAGACCTACAAAATCCTCTATCACGCCGGGCTGAATACCAGCCAGGCCCTGGCGCAACTGAAAACTCACCCCGGCACCCCGGAAAGTGACAACATTCTGCGCTTTTTCGAACAGAGCGACCGCGGCGTAACGGCACATCGCTAGGCACAGATCATTGATAAAATTTCCAGCTTTAACCATGCAGGGCAAATCAACATGAACATCCTGATCATCGGCGGCGGTGGCCGCGAACATGCACTGGCCTGGAAGGCCGCCCAGTCCCCGCTGGCGGACAAGATCTTTCTGGCTCCGGGCAACGCCGGCACGGCGCTGGAGCCGGGCATGGAGAATGTACCGATCGGGGTGGAGGATATCGACGCGCTGGTTGCCTTTGCCCAGGAAAAGCAGATCGGCTTGACCATTGTCGGTCCGGAGGCACCCCTGGTACTCGGCGTGGTGGATGCCTTCACGGCCGCCGGCCTGAAGTGTTTCGGCCCGACCCAAGGGGCAGCCCAATTGGAGGGTTCCAAGGCCTTCACCAAAGATTTCCTGGCGCGCCATCAAATTCCCACCGCCGCCTATGGCAACTTCACCGATGTGGATCAAGCACTGGGCTACCTGCACCAGGTCGGCGTCCCGATCGTCATCAAGGCAGACGGGCTGGCCGCTGGCAAGGGCGTTATCATTGCCCATGACCTGGCCACGGCCGAAGCCACGGTCCGGGACATGCTCTCCGGCAACAGCTTCGGCGAAGCCGGGCACCGGGTGGTTATCGAGGAGTTCCTGATCGGAGAAGAAGCCAGTTTCATTGTTATGGTAGATGGCCGGCACATCCTGCCCATGGCCAGCTCCCAGGACCACAAGGCGCGGGACAACGGCGACAGGGGACCCAATACCGGCGGTATGGGCGCGTACTCCCCGGCCCCGGTCGTGACACCGGCCACGCACGAGCGAATCATGAACGAAGTGATCCGACCGACGGTGGAGGGCATGGCCGCCGAAGGGCTCCCTTATACCGGCTTCCTCTATGCCGGGGTAATGATCAACGCCGACGGGGTACCCAAGGTACTGGAGTACAACTGCCGCTTCGGTGACCCGGAGACGCAACCGATCATGCTGCGCATGAAGTCAGACCTGGTGGCGCACTGCCTAGCCGCCCTGGATGGCACCCTGGACCAAGAGCATACCGAATGGGATGAACGCGCCTCCCTCGGCATCGTGCTGGCTGCCGGCGGCTACCCGAACAGCTATCGCAAGGGCGATGTGATCAGTGGACTACCGACCCTGCCGGTTGAGGGAGAAAAAGTATTTCATGCCGGTACCGCCGAAAAAGACGGCGATGTGGTGACCGCCGGCGGACGCGTACTCTGCGCCACCGCCCTGGGTGACAGCGTGGCCGAAGCCCAGGAGCGCGCCTATGCCCTGGTACGGGAAATCAACTGGGACAACGTCTATTACCGCACCGACATCGGCTATAGAGCGGTAGCCCGGGAGCAGGCAAGCGAATAAACGGCCCTTGACGCTACCGGGCATGCGTTCCCACGCTGAGCGTGGGAACGAGGGAAGGGCGGAATCTCGTTGTGTTATTAGGTTAGCCCGGGTAGTACCCGCCGTTCGATCAACTCACCCAACGCCGTCAGCTCTGGATAACGGTTGGCCACCTCGACGATATACCCCAAGGTGCGCGGGATATCCGCCAGATAGCCAGGCTTACCATCGCGATGGTTGAGGCGTGCGAATATCCCGCTCGCCTTCAGATGCCGCTGCACCCCCATCAGATCGAACCAGCGCAGGAAACGCCCCTCATCCGCGGACGACAATATCCCCGACTGGACGGCCAACTCAAAATACCCCATCGCCCATGCCTGCACCCGCTCAGTTGGCCAGGCGACATAACAGTCCTTCAATAGCGATACCAAGTCATAGGTGACCGGCCCCACTACCGCATCCTGAAAATCGAGAATCCCGGGACTGGGTGAGCGGCACACCAACAGATTGCGACTATGGTAATCCCGATGCACACACACCCTGGGTTGTTCAAGCGCACTCGCCACCAGCAGACCAAATACGTCACCCAGCGCCGACTGTTCCTGCTCGCTCAAAGCGAGGCCAAGATGGCGGCCCAGCAGCCAGTCCGGAAACAGAGCCATCTCCCGCTGCAACATTTCCGTATCGTAAGTGGGGAGCCCTTGGCGTGGCCCGACCGACTGAATGATCGCCAGCGCCGCCAGGGCATCGCCATAGAGCCGATCCGCCGACACATCATTTAGCCGATCGAGATAGTGCACCGAGCCGAGATCTTCCAGCAGGATGAAACCGAGCTCGGTATCTGCCGCATGAATCTCCGGCACATGCAGCCCGACTGCAGACAACTGCTCGGCGATGCGCAGAAATGGCGCGCAATCCTCCCTTTCCGGCGGCGCATCCATGGCGATTCGGGTTGTGCCATCCGGCAAGGTAACGCGGAAATAGCGGCGAAAACTGGCATCATCGGATGCCGGTTCGATGCAAATCTCCCGCAGACCTACCTGCTCCGTCAACCAGCAGGTCAGGGCTTGTTCTCTTTTTGGCATAACCGGTTCCATATTGCGGCAGGCCATCTTCCATTCCCGTAAAAAGCGCTCGGGAAAAGTTTGAAAGTCGTTGCGGCCATTGAAGAAAAAGCGATTCTATGCGATTTTATGCGGCTCTTGCCACGGCTTCCCATTCTTGGGACGTCGGGGTGGGCCGCCAGGGGAGCGGCACAGGGTACGGTTGACCACAGGTTGCCCGTACCGATCCAACCAAATCAGAATAATCAGAGAGTTGCCGTGCCTGGAAAAAGAAGGATGCTACCGCTTGCTATCAGTGGATTGCTACTGGTTCCTGCCGCGCAAGCCGCCTCAAAATGGGATTGCCGCGCCTCGAATGACGGTGGTTGGGAGTGCTTCCAGGATGGCGTCGCCGTCCCGCCGGAACCGGTCATCGCCGAACAACCCAAGGACAACCCACCCTCAAGCAGCGATAGCGCTGTAGAAAAATCCTCTCTGGGGAGCGCAATCGTTAAACCGCTGACTGAGCCTCAGGTATCAGAGGCCGTAGCGGTCACACCGGAAACGGCTAGTGAGGAAGCGCAACAACCGGCGGAACAACAACCCGACAGCGAAACAGCCATCGCATCGGAACAGCTTCCTGCCTCTCCCGAACCCGCCAAACCCACCGTAACACCGGTACCGGTTGAAACGGAGTCCGCAAGATCCAGCGCCGAGATCGCCAGCACGACTGATAATTCAGAAACAGAACCTGCGCCCGAATCGTCCCAACCATCCACCCAGGAGGAGCCGGAAACAACTGCCGAATCGGCACCGGTGGTCGCTCGGGAGGAACCCACTCCCGTGACACCCGAAGTCAAATCCGTCGCACCGGCACCCGAGATAACTCAGCGCCCCGAGACATCACTGGCAAATGTTTCATCCGCAAAGAGCGTAGCGCGTATCGACCGTGGGTTGGACTGGAATCAATGCAGTGTAAAGTCCTTCAGGACCAAACCACCTCTGGCATCGGTCACCGATGACAGCACCCATATTGAAGCAGACGGGGCCGACCTCTATCGCGATGAGAATCGCGCCGACTTTTCCGGCAATGTCCAGGTAGAACAAGGTTATGAGCGACTCGAAGCCGACCACGTCTCTTATTTGAGAGACCTCAATACCCTGGATGCCGACGGTAGTGTCTATCTGGAGCAACCCGGATTACGCATCACCGGCAACAGGATGCTTTACAACCTGGAAACGAAGCAAGGCAATGCCGACCAAACCGAATTTCGCCTGACTGAACCATTGGCCAGAGGTAACGCCAGCAGCGCAGAACTGTTGAATGCGGACCAATCCCACTACACTGATGTCCAATACACCACCTGCCCTCCCGGAAACAGTGACTGGCAAATCGAGGCAAAAGAGCTGGAGATCGATAAATCGACAGGGGTAGGCGTCGCCCACAACGCCAAACTCCGCTTCAAGGGTGTGCCTTTTATCTACCTCCCTTACGCCAGCTTCCCAATAGACGACCGGAGAAAATCGGGCTTTCTGCCTCCGTCTATCGGGACCTCCGAGAACAGTGGCGCGGATGCCTCCATCCCTTACTATTTCAATATCGCGCCCAATATGGACGCCACCTTTACGCCGCGCATCATGAGTAAGCGCGGCATCCTTCTGGGAGGTGAATTCCGCTATCTGACGGAAAAGCATAAGGGTGAGATCAGGGCGGAACTGCTCCCCAGCGACAGCGAGCGGACGACGACGGAAAATGACACCCGCGGTGCCGCCAATCTCCTGCTCAGTGGCACACCCGTACCACGCTGGAGCTACGACATCAACCTCAACTACGTCTCCGATAACGACTACCTCGATGACCTCGGCACCAGCCTGGCGGCCACCAGCGCAAAACACCAGGAGCGCAGAGGTGACATCACCTACAACGGAGATGGCTGGAACTTCCTCGGCCGAGCTCAACAATTTCAGACCATCGACAGCAGCATCGCTATCAATGATCGTCCTTACAGCCGGCTCCCGCAGCTACAGCTGAACCTGGAGAAACCGGATCAAGCAATGGGACTAACCTATCACCTGCACACGGAATACGTTCACTTCGGTCACGAATCCAGCAGCAAGGTAAAGGGCGAACGATTTGACCTGCAACCCGGCATCAGTCTGCCGATGCGACACCCCTGGGGCTTTTTTACTCCCAAGTTAAGCCTGCGCCACACCCAGTACAGCCTGGATAATCAAACTGTGGGACTAAGCGATAATCCAAGCCGCACTCTACCGACCTTAAGCCTGGATGGCGGGCTCTATTTTGACCGGAGTGGCAGTTGGTTCGGCAACGCCATTACCCATACACTCGAGCCGCACCTGTTCTATCTCTACACGCCTAAAAAGGATCAGAGCGCCTTACCCGATTTCGACACCTCTAATTTGGGCTTCAGCTTCGCCAACCTGTTCCGCGAGAATCGATTCAGCGGCGCCGACAAAGTGGGTGACGCCAATCAACTGACGACCGCGCTCACCACGCGCGGACTGAGCAGTAGCACCGGCGAGGAACTCTTCCGTGCCAGTATTGGTCAAATTTTCTACTTCAGGGACCGTGATGTCCAACTGCTCTCCAGCGGCGCCGTCACCAATGAGGACAGCTCTTCCATTGTGGCGGAAGCCGCCACCAAATTGAGCCAGCATTGGCGAATGCAAGCGGGAATCCAATGGAATCCTCACGCCAGCGGCAACGAAACCGAGCAGGGGGCATTTGGCGTTCACTATCTTGATGAAAAACAACGTATCCTCAATCTGACCTATCGCTATACTAATGGGTCGATTGAGCAAACCGATCTCTCGGCCCGCTGGCCAATTACCCATAGCCTGCATGCCGTGGGACGCTGGAACTACTCGCTGTTGTATGGAAAGAGCATGGAAACCTTTGCCGGAATTGAGTATGAAAGCTGCTGCTGGGTCAGCCGATTTGTGGTGCGCAACTACCGCTCGGATGCAAACGCCGACGGCAACCTGGCCCTGTTCCTGCAGTTGGAGCTGAAAGGCCTTACCAGCCTCGGTGACAAGATTGATCAATTCCTGGAACGCGGTATCCTGGGCTATCGCACTGACGACTGATTGACACACATAAATGACCACGAGAAATACCCTGTTAAATGGCCTGGCGCTAACGCTGCTGGGCCTAAGCCTGTTTCATTCCGCTTTCGCGCGTAGCGAACCGGTCCAACCCGTCGATGAAATTATCGCCGTGGTTAACGATGACATCGTGGTGCGTAGTGAACTTGATAGCGAAATCATGAAAATCGTTGCGCAGCTGCGCCAACAGGGACAACGCCTACCACCTAAAGCAGTCATCGAAAGGCAAGTTTTGGGCCGACTGATACTTAAAAAATTACAGCTGGAAGCGGCGGCACGTGCGGGAATCAATGTGGGTGAAGATATTGTTGCCCAAGCGCTCAATAACATCGCTCGAAACAACAATCTGAGCCTATCGGAGTTTCGCCGTACCCTGGAAGAGGGAGGGATCAGCTTCCGCAACTTCCGTCAAAACATCAAGGAAGAGATCACCCTTAAGAAACTATTAGACCAAGAGGTACGCCGTCGAATCCGCGTCTCCGATCAAGAGGTCGAGGCTTATATCGCACGCCAGGCCGACAGCACGGGGGAGCGCTCCGCTTACCATCTGCAGCACATCCTGATCGCCACCCCTGAAGCCGCATCACCGGAACAAATGGAGAGCGCACGCCAGCAAGCGGAGTCGATCGTCAACAAATTACGCGACGGCGCCGAATTTGCCGATGTGGCCATCACGGAATCGGATGGACGACAGGCGCTCGAGGGGGGTGACCTGGGCTGGCGGCCAGCCAATCAATTGCCCACCATCTTCGTCGATCTGGTCGTCAATATGGAACGCGGTGAGATCAGCGATCCAATTCGTACTGCCAGTGGTTTTCATATCATCCGCCTAGCCGACTTCAAGGGAGGCGAACGCAAGATTGTCACCCAGAGTCACGTCCGGCACATCCTGATCAGCACTAATGAGGTTACGTCTAATAACGATGCACGCACTCGCTTAGCGCAGTTGCGCCTGCGCATTCTGGGTGGCGACGACTTTGCCGCCCTAGCCCGCTCCCACTCCGACGACAAATCTTCGGCCATCAAAGGGGGGGACTTGGGCTGGGTGACACCGGGTGCACTGCTGCCCCGGTTTGAGGAAGAAGTCGCCAAATTGTCCCCCGGAGAAATGAGCCAACCCTTCCGCACCGAATACGGTTGGCATTTAGCCCAACTGCTGGAACGCCGCAAACACGACAGCACCACGGAGGTTAAAAAAGCCGAAGCCAGGAAAGCCATCAGCAATCGCAAGACGGCGGAAGAGAGCGAACTCTATTTGCGGCGCCTGAAGGACGAGGCTTTCATCGATATCCGCCTCGATAACTCCTAGGAGCAGCAAACTTGAGTGACAACCCCATCCCGCTTGCGCTCACACCCGGCGAACCGGCGGGAATAGGCCCCGATCTGTGTGTGCAGTTGGCCCAGGATGACCGGAACTATCCGTTGGTTGCTGTCTGCTCACCAAAGCTGCTGGAGGAGCGCGCCAGGCAACTTGCTCTGCCACTAGACATTATCGAGTTTACTCCGGAACGGATAGCCACACAGGATGCAGGTAAGCTTAGTGTCCTGCCAATCGAACTTCCAGAAGTGGTTCAACCTGGCTTACTCAACCCGGCCAATGCCGACTACGTGCTGGAGACAATAACCCAGGCGACCCGTGGCTGTATGGCGGGCCGCTTTAGCGCGCTGGTGACCGGGCCTATTCACAAGGGGGTAATCAACGACTCTGGCATCCCCTTTTCAGGTCACACCGAATATCTCGCCAACTTAACCGACGCCTACCCGGTAATGATGTTGGCCTGCCCAGAATTGCGGGTTGCCTTAGCCACAACCCACCTGCCCTTGAAGGATGTAAGCAGCGCGATTACCTCTGAATCGCTGGAACGTGTCATCAAGATTCTGCACCATGATTTGGTCGAACGCTTTGCCATTCCCTCTCCAAAAATTTTAGTCTGCGGGCTGAATCCCCACGCAGGAGAGGGTGGTCATCTGGGAATGGAAGAGATCGAGACGATTACACCAACCCTTGTACGAATGCGCGCATCGGGCATGCAGCTCGTAGGACCGCTGCCGGCTGATACCCTTTTCACCCCCCACTATCTTGAGCAGGCGGATGCCGTCTTGGCCATGTATCACGATCAGGGATTACCAGTCCTGAAGCATTTGGGATTCGGCAATGCCGTCAATATCACCCTCGGCCTACCCATTATCCGCACCTCGGTAGATCATGGCACAGCCCTCGAACTTGCGGGCACAGGGAAAGCAGATATCGGCAGCCTACATGCTGCCATCATATCGGCCCATCAACTGACAATACCAACCAGTCACTAAGCTCGACCGCAACCCACGGTGACTAAACACCGCCAGCAGATGGCGCCCACAACTGTTTAGCTGAACTAAAAAAAAGCCCGGACGAACCGGGCAAAGGGAGGTATAACACGGTGAAAGGGCGAACCCTTAAATCTGATAGTGCCGTCCAGCACTTACCTGACGCCAACGCCAGGCATAAAATTCTGAATTTAGCTCAAGTAGGACTTAGCCTCTTCTCCCGGATTAGGGAGGCCCGCGATCCGCCAGACCTGCAAGCAGCCTCCAAACAAGCCTTTTACTTCGTCCTTTGAAAGTTCGCTGCTGCGGCATATCCGACGCATAGGTGGAATAGCCCCCAACCTGAGGTATCGATCACGTACAAAACGGATTACCCGCCAATGAGCATTTTGCAGAGGAGCGACCCCCTCCAGCTCTGCAAGCGTCTCCGCCACCCGATCATTCCAGGTTTCTGCATCGCAAAGAAAACCATCTTCATCGAAACCCAGGGTAGACAATACCGAGCCACGGGCTGCAGACTCACTTACTTTTTGTACTGCGCTCATTGCTAATGCTTCCTACAATGTTAATAGTCTAAGGGAAACACCCACGGCAGACTTCGCGAAGGGTATCTACTTGCTTAAAACTATAGCGCGGCGAGACAATACATCAAAATAACTTTTCCGTCTATAGAAATAGTTGATTGATATAACAAGAATACGAATCATTATATATATTGGGCCACATATGAAACTACAACAGCTCCGATTTCTCCTGGCAGTCGCCCAGAATGACCTGAATATCACCGCAGCGGCCGAACGATTATTCACCTCTCAACCCGGCGTGAGTAAGCAGATTAGACTTCTTGAAGAGGAGTTGGGGGTTACCATTTTTGAGCGTACCGGACGCCAGCTGACAGGCATTACCGACGCCGGAAAATCCATTATAAGCCGCGCTGAAGCTGTGCTTCGGGAAGTCGATTCCATCCGCGATGTCGCCAGCGAATTCAGTGACCCACGTGCCGGCAGCCTCTCCATCGCCACAACCCACACCCAGGCTCGCTATGTATTACCACCGGTAATAAAAGCGTTTCGCGCCCGTTATCCGGGCGTTGACCTTCAGATGCACCAGGGTAATCCCGAGCAAATATCCGAAATGGCGGCAGGTGGGGCTGTCGATTTCGCCATCGCCACAGAGGCAACCGCCGACTTCGGCAACCTCATCATGATGCCCTGCTATCACTGGAACCGCACCATCATCACACCCTGTGATCACCCGCTGAGGGAGATCAATCCACTTACCCTTGAAGCGGTCGCCGAATATCCGATCGTCACCTATGTATTCGGCTTTACCGGCCGCTCCCAGCTCGATAAAGCGTTTCGCCGTTTTGACCTGGAGCCAAACGTGGTGTTCACGGCAACCGATGCCGATGTCATCAAAACCTATGTGCGCCTGGGAATTGGCATCGGAATTCTGGCCAAGATGGCTTATAACCCGGAGCAGGATAAGGATCTGTGCTCCCTCGACGCCACCCACCTGTTCCCACCCAGTACGACCCGGCTCGGATTCCGGCCAGGCCTGTTTTTAAGGGCCTATCATTACGATTTCATAGAGTTGTTTGCATCACATCTGACCCGGGATGTGGTCGACAACGCCGTGGAAGCCGCTTCCGAGCAAGAGCGAAACGCCCTGTTCAATGATCTGGTTTTACAAGAATACTAGGCACCACAACAAGGCCGGTTTTTTGTCCGAAATCATGGGATTCGGGCGATGAGACAACCCTCTCGAAAAGCCGCCTACACTTCGCATTACAAACTATTGTCGAAAGCCGGATTTTAAAATAAGATCAGGCCGTCCTGGGTCTGGCCACCCTTTACCAGACCCTGCGTTTAGCGTTGACAATCGGGCACTCCTAATCCGTGTATTGCCTGGGTAAAAGTTTCAATCATGCGGGAAGATAATGAGCAAAAAAAATTATTGGCATGGCTATCTTGAGGCTGGTACTAAAAGCTCACCGGTACTGCGCGACCCAAGCATGGAGACGGGCAACACCAATACCGTCTACCTCTACTCTTTGAAGCGCAACAAGATCCTCGAATTTCAGGTAGGCATTGTCGAGCCCAAGCTGCGGGAACTCGGCAAGGATGAGGCCGAATTGGTCAGCTCCCTCAATGCCGGCTATTCAAAAGCTAAAAAAGAGTTCACCCCCCGAGCGTCGATGCGCCTGAAACAGGTGGAGCTAACCCCCCAACCCAGCACGGCGGCAGCCGCTACTACGGACCCCGAACTGGACGATATTGACGATGCCGATCTGGACGACGACCTGGACATTGATGTGGACTTGGATGACGACTGAGCCGTCGCCCGTTTAAACACACCACCGTAACAGCGGCCGCCGAATGCGGCCGCTGTTACTTCAGATTTCAGCGATCAAGTCACAGACCGAATCGACCTGCTCCTCCGTCATCGCCGGAAAAATGGGCAGTGACAAGGTTTCACCGCAAACCCGGTCGACCACCGGTAAATCTCCTTCCTGATACCCCAGATCCTTATAGATATCCTGAAGATGCAAGCCGAGTGGGTAACATTGGCTATTGCCGATGTTGTGCGCACTCAAATGCGCGCGCAACAGATCACGACGGGGGTGCCTGATGGTATAGAGATTGAACGCATGACGTCCGAGATCAGGGCGTACCGGCGTCACCAGATCAAGCTGGGCAAGACGCGCATCATACCAATCGGCTACCTGGATACGAGCAGCAATATCCTGTTCCAGCTTCGTCAGCTTTATTCTCAACAGCGCAGCCTGGACCTCATCCAGACGACTGTTATAACCCAGTTCATCATGCGTAAAGGGAGCTGTAGCGCCGTGATTACGCAGTTTCAGCAAGCGATCCCGAACTCTCTCATCACTGGTGGTGATCAATCCCCCATCACCGTAACATCCCAACACTTTGGTTGGATAAAAACTGAAACAACCGCTCGATCCCAAGCCGCCCACCGTTGCCTCACCACAACGCGCACCAAACGCCTGGGCAGCGTCCTCAATTACCGCCAGGCCATGTTGTTGCGCCAACTGATTCAGCGCAATCATATCGGCGGGATTACCGAAAATATGTACCGGCAGTATGGCCTTGGTCCGGTCGTTAATTCTGGCCGCCACGCTGTCAGGATCAAGGTTAAAGCTGGCCTCATCGATGTCCGCGAATACCGGTGTTGCCCCCACGATGGAGATGGCCTCAGCCGTGGCAAAAAAGGTAAAAGGTGTGGTGATT
Organism: Sedimenticola sp.; assembly: GCF_050289425.1. Classification (NCBI taxonomy): domain Bacteria; kingdom Pseudomonadati; phylum Pseudomonadota; class Gammaproteobacteria; order Chromatiales; family Sedimenticolaceae; genus Sedimenticola; species Sedimenticola sp. Next base: position 53,927 of record NZ_JBNKFS010000015.1, read on the forward strand.
ACCTCGTCACCGGACCCGATATCCATGGCGCGTAGAGACAGGACGAGGGCATCCGTGCCGTTGGCCACCGCCACCGCATAATCGCTGCCCACATACTCCGCCGCCTCCTGCTCAAAAGCCCGCACATTGGGACCCAGAATAAAGGCACCGCCGGACCCAATCGACTCGATACGGCTGAACCACTCTTCCCGCAAATCGTGAAATTCCTGCTGCAGGCTAAGGTAAGGGACTCCCTGGGGTGCTGTTTTTTCTGGCATGACGCTTTCCAATGACTGTCGTAAATAGTGATTTCTCCCAGCTCGAATAGCGACAACCGCCTATCAGGTTATCAATACATGGCCGGGATAAGTGATGGGTTGATAGTAGGGGCTTACGCGCTGAGACGCTCCATAATTTCCGCCTTAACCCGCATGGCAACCTCGAGCGCTTCAAGCCCGACATGCCCATCCACCAGAGGAGGATGGCCCGAGGTCGCGCTCTCAACGAAAGCCGCCAACTCAGCGTCCAGGGGTTTTACCGGCTCGATATCCAAACGCTCCATGACCACCTCGGGCCAAGTCTCGCCAGGACGCGGTTTGGGGTAAGCGGTCTCGATCCGTTGGTCGATAAAATCGAGCGATTCGTAGCGGTTCTCTTCAAACACCCGGATACGGCGCATCCGTTTTTCCGAGACACGGCTGGCAATCACGTTGGCCACTGTACCGTTGGCAAATTCGAGGCGGGCATTGGCAATATCGACGTGATCCGTCAAAACAGGCGTACCTACTGCCGAAATGGCGGTGATTTCCGATTTCACCAGTGAGAGGATGATATCGATATCATGAATCATCAGATCGGACACGACGTCCACATCGGTTGCCCGTTCCACAAATCCACCCATACGGTGGGCCTCAATAAAACGGGGGCGGTTGATCCGATCCGCCAGGGCCATCACCCCGGCGTTAAAACGTTCCAGATGCCCGACCTGCAGGATGACGCCGGCCTCTTCAGCCAAGCGGACGATCTCAGCACCTGCCTCAACGGTGGAGGCAATCGGCTTTTCCAGCAACATATGAACACCGGCCTGGAGAAACGGACGCGCTTCATCCAGATGGGCCGTAGTGGGCACCACGATACTGATTGCATCAACCTTTCCCAGCAGATCGCTACTGTTGGAGAAAGCGCTACAACCGCACTCCTCGGCCACCCGAGCCGCCGTTTCTGGGTTAATATCAACCACACCGACCAAATCCACATTATCCATTCGGGAGTAAATCAAGGCATGAAAACGCCCCAAATAGCCAACCCCCACGACACCCACACGCAATTTATGACTCATTAAACACCCAGACTCAGCCCAGTTTCAGCGCAGAAGGGTTCGGGCAGGATGCCGCGAACCGAAAACCCGGCTGATTCTAAACCATCTGCTCAATCAGTGGCATCTTTGAGGGGGAAATCAGTGTTGTTGATCGCTGTAGGAGTGACCCGGATCAACTGATGTAGCGCGATCAAGCAGATGAAAATGGACAGATACCGTCACCAGAAGAGCGACTCCCATTAGGGAATAGAGAATAAAAAGAATATCCGGCTTACGCCGGGGATACTGGATTCTGAACACGTTGCACCTCCTCCCGGCCGTACAGCGATCTACTATCAGGAGTGGAAATATCTCAAGACCGGAACAGATTGTGCCGCAATGCAACGGAACTAAAATTGAATCACTTCACACCGGTCTACCTTTCGCGTCATCAAAATGTCGAAATTGAGAGCCGACACACAAACCGGGCGCATTGGCCGCAAAACGACTACGCTCACTCAATTCCCCCCCCTTCGGTGGCACCGGCCTCTTCCAGCATTTTAACCACATCAGCATGCTTGCCCAGATTGGCCCGCTTCAACGCACCCACCCCAGCCTTATTTTGCAAATTGACATCGGCTCCAGCCTGAATCAATGCCTCGACGGCGGCCGCATGACCAAAGGCCGCCGCATCCATCAAGGCGCTATTGCCCGTCCCATCCACCGCATTCACATCGGCACCGGCCGCCAACAAGGCCTTCACCGTACGGGCATTGCCGTTGAAGGCCGCCAACACCAAAGCGGGGCGTCCAGCACCGTTCTTGACGTTGGCATCGGCGCCTTGCGCCAGCAGCGCCGCCACCTGGTGCTCCTGCCCTAGACTAGCCGCCGCCAGCAACATTTGATTAGAATCGGCCGCCCAGATGGTCGCGCTAAGGAACCAGAGCAACATGAAAAAAGATCGCTTGTTCATCCGTAGTACCCTATAGTCCAGACTCGTTTCAGATATTCTTTTCGTTAAACTATTGAGCGACCGGACAACTGTTATCTGAAGCTGTCATAATATCCCACACCATCGGCATTTCAGATAAAATCCGGGCAAACCCCAATTCGAGTCACACATCTATACATGAGTAAATCACTGCAAAACAGCATTGAAGTGGATGTTCGCACCGCCTATGTGGAAGGACAATCCAACCCGGCCGAAGACCACTATGTGTTCGCCTATACCATCACTATCCGCAACACCGGCGACAACGCCGCCAGACTAATCAGCCGTCACTGGCTCATTACCGATGCGGATGGCGAAGTGCAAGAAGTCTTCGGGGAAGGCGTGGTAGGACAGCAACCCTTTTTGCGTCCGGGTGAAGATTTCAGCTACACCAGCGGCACCACACTGCCCACCCCGGTTGGTACCATGCAGGGCAGTTACCAGATGCAGACCGAAGCCGGCGATCATTTTGAGGCCGTTATCGCTCCTTTCAGATTGGCACTGCCCCATATACTGCACTAGGGTTAGCCCATGTATCGAGCCAGCACCCGCGAACCGACCGTGCTCCTGCTGCTGGTCACCCTGCTACTTCTGCTCAGCGCCATCGATCCGGTGGCCGACCGACTGACCTGGTTTCTGGAGACCGTGCCAGTCATGCTGGGACTGGTCCTTTTGACCTATACGCGGCGAACCTTTCCCCTCACACTGCTGCTTTACCGCCTACTGGCGATACACGCCGTCATCCTGATTGTGGGCGGCTATTACACCTATGCCGAGGTGCCGCTGTTCAATTGGCTGCGGGATAGCCTGGAGTTGTCACGTAACCACTATGATCGACTCGGCCATCTGGCCCAGGGATTCATTCCGGCAATCCTGGCACGGGAAATCCTGCTGCGCCGTTCGCCTTTAATTCGCGACGGTTGGCTAATCCTCACCGTAACCAGCATTTGTCTCGCATTTTCAGCCCTGTATGAGATGATTGAGTGGTGGACCGCCCTCATCAGCGAAGAAGCTTCCAGCGCATTTCTTGGCACCCAGGGCGATGTGTGGGATACCCAATGGGATATGTTCCTGGCACTCACCGGCGCACTGCTTTCACAACTGCTGTTGGCGCGCCTGCACGACCGACAACTTAGCCAACTTCAATGAGAGATAGATTCTGATATGGCGCTGTTTGCCATCGGCGACGTCCAGGGCTGCTACAAAGATCTGCAGCGGCTACTGAAACTGATCAAATATTCGCCCGACCGGGACAGCCTCTGGTTTGCCGGAGACCTGGTCAACCGGGGGCCGGATTCCCTGAAGACCCTGCGCTTCGTCAAAGGACTGGGAGAAGGCGCTACCGTCGTGCTGGGTAATCATGATCTCCATCTGTTGGCCCTGTCACAAGGTAATCTCAAACAGGCTGACAAGGATCACACCCTGCGGGACATCTTAAAGGCGAAGGATCGGGACGATCTGCTGGAGTGGCTACGCCACCGCCCGTTGATGCATCATTGCGCCGAGCGCGAGTACAGCCTGATACATGCCGGACTGCCGCCCCAGTGGGACTTGCCGACCGCCCAGCAGTGCGCAAAAGAGGTGGAAGCCATACTGCGGGGCGACCAATTCCCGACATTTTGCCAGCAGATGTATGGCAATGAGCCCAGCCGCTGGTCGGATACGCTGCAGGGCATGGAGCGCCACCGCTTCATCATCAACTGTTTTACACGCCTGCGTTTTTGCGACGTCCAAGGCAATCTGGCATTAAAGGAGAAACGGGCACCGGGTAACCAGGCCCCCGACTTTTTCCCCTGGTTTGCCATCCCCAACCGAGCCACCCGCGACCACCGGATCCTGTTCGGACACTGGTCAACCCTCGGCTATCACAGCAGCCACAATACCTGGTGTCTGGACAGTGGTTGCCTGTGGGGCGGGAAACTGACAGCTCTGCAGCTGCGCCGGGAGAAACAGCCCAAACCGCTACAAGTCTCCTGCAGCGGATATAAAAAACCTTAACCCGAATACACTAAACGGACAGAGAAAGCAGGGCAGCCTGCAAACGTGAGGAGTGAGCCATGCGTTGTCATGAAATCGATTATGAAATCATCGGATCCGAGATGCAGCTGGTGGAAATAGAGCTGGATCCTGGGGAAACCGTGGTAGCGGAGGCCGGTGCCATGACCTACATGGAAGAGGGCATTGCCTTCGAAACACGGATGGGGGACGGCTCCGAACCGGAGCAGGGCCTGATGGGCAAGCTCTTTTCCGCCGGTAAACGGATCGTTACGGGTGAGTCGATTTTCACCACCCACTTCAGCAATCAGGGTGTCGGCAAGCGCCGCGTCGCCTTCTCCGCCCCTTATCCCGGCAATATCATTCCACTCAATATGGCGCTCCATGGTGAAAATGTTACCTGCCAGAAAGATGCCTTTCTGTGCGCCGCACTCGGCACCAAGATCGATATCGCCTTTAACCGCAAGATCGGTGTCGGCCTGTTTGGCGGCGAAGGCTTCATCCTGCAGAGCCTGCAGGGCGACGGCATGGCCTTTATCCAGGCAGGCGGCACCATCATCGAGAAAAAGCTGCGCGGCGAGACGCTACGGGTAGATACCGGTTGCCTGGTAGGCTTCAGTGGCCATATCAAGTACGACATCGAACGGGCAGGCAATCTCAAGTCGATGGTATTCGGCGGCGAGGGACTGTTCCTTGCCACCCTCAAGGGCGAGGGTACCGTCTGGCTACAGAGTCTCCCCTTCTCACGCATGGCTGACCGAATCCTGTCGCACGCCCCTTCGGCCGGAGGCAGCAACCGGGGAGAAGGATCGGCACTGGGAGGGATCGGCCGCTTGCTGGATGGCAATTGATCCAGCGACACCGGTCAACCGAATCAGCGGTCGACTCGCTCCAGGGTAAGGAATGTATAGTCAAACGGATTACGCTCATCGGCTTGATGGGCATCCCGTTCCACCTCTCGCCAGGCATCTGAACCGTATTCCGGAAACCACGCATCCCCGGTAACCCGGGTGTGGACACAGGTTAGATAGAGTCGGTCCGCCAAGGGTAACAGCTGGCGGTACAGGTTGGCCCCGCCCACAATCATGACCTCTTCCACGTCACCGGCCAGCGCCAGCGCCTGATCCACCGAGTGCGCCAGCAGACACCCCTCCGCCACATACCGGGGACTCCCGGTGATCACGATATGGGTCCGATCGGGCAGTAGCCCGGGCAACGACTCCCAGGTTTTGCGCCCCATCACAATCGGCTTACCCAGGGTCAATCGCTTGAAATGCTGCAGATCGGCGGGCAGCCGCCAGGGCAGCCGATTTTCACAGCCGATAACCCGGTTTTCGTCCATGGCCGCAATGAGTGAAATACGTGGTCGCTTAGGCATGCCGCAGAGCATACCACGTCCATGGACTAAGCTTTACTCAAGACCATAACAACAGGCAATACAGGAGTGGCGACATGCAACTGATCACCATCAGCCACCTGAAACAGATTGTCCAACACACTGGACTCGATCATTTTCTCCGGCAAAACCTGGCGGATCTGGAAGCCGCCTTTGGACGTTGGAACGATTTTCACAAATCCCCCCGTCACGCCACACACTACCCGCAAGGGGTGATCGAACTGATGCCCTGCGCAGACGACAATTTTTACAGTTTCAAATACGTCAACGGACACCCTAAAAATACAGCCCAGGGACAGCTCAGCATTATCGCCCTGGGCATGCTGGCGGATGCGTCAAACGGCTTTCCGCTCATGCTCAGTGAAATGACCCTGCTGACCGCCATCCGCACGGCTACCACCACGGCGCTGGGAGCCAAATATCTGGCCCGCCCTAATAGTCGCCACCTGGCGATGATCGGCACGGGCGCCCAGGCTGAGTTTCAGTTGCAAGCCATCCGCCAAGTGCTGCCGATCGAACGGGTTTCATTCTTTGATACCGATCCCGAGGCGATGAAAAAATTTTCCCGCAATATGGACGGCCTGGTCGATTTGCAGCCCTGCCAATCCATAGAGCAAGCCATCGCCGATAGCGACATGATCATCACCGCCACCGCGGCCAGGCAGCATAACCGACTGTTGAAACCGGGGATGATCGATCCCGGCTGCCACATCCACGCCATGGGGGGCGACTGCCCTGGCAAGACTGAGCTGGATCCCGCACTGCTGGCAGAGTGTAAGGTCGTGGTGGAATACCTACCACAGAGCCTGGCGGAGGGCGAAATCCAACTGGCCAAGCAGACCCCGGTCTACGCCGAACTTTGGGAACTGGTGAATGGCAGCAAGCCGGGACGGCAAGATAGCCGAGAGTTGACCCTGTTTGATTCCGTCGGCTTTGCCCTGGAAGACTTCGTGATCCTGCAACTGGTCTATCGACTGGCCCGCAACCTGGGTATCGGTGAAGAGGTCGAGTTGGTCCCTTCGCCAGTCGACCCCAAGGATCTGTACCGGGTACTCGTCTCGCCATAGAGGGCGGCAATCAACTCGCCGATCAAGCGCACCGTCTTTTCGCCACTCTCATGCCGGGGACAAAACTCGGCTATCTCCATGCCCAGCAATCGGGGGTTACCGGCGATGGCCGCCAAGGCATCAACCAATTCTGAACCGGCTATTCCGCCCGGCTCGGGTACGCCGACCGCCGGTGCGTCCAGTGGATCGATAGCATCCAGATCGATACTGATACCCAGATAATCCGCCTGTTGTAATAATCGATCGACACTCTCCAGTAGCTGCACCCGAAACGCTCCCGGCTCATGCAACTGAGCCATACCGATCACCCGTACACCACACCGATCCAGCAGCTGCTGCTCGGCGGGCTCAAAACTGCGCACCCCCAACAGCACCAGGTTTTCCGGGGACAAGTATTGCGTACCGCCATAGATCCGTTGTAACAGCGCGTCACCCTGACCCAGCAGCCCGGCAACCGGCATACCGTGCACATTGCCCGAGGGAGTGGTCTCAAAGGTATGGGCATCCATGTGGGCATCGATCCAGATCAGGCCCAACCGCCTCTGATCCGGTAACGCACTCATCACCCCTCGCCACACACCCATGGCACTGGCGTGGTCGCCGCCCAGGAACAGGAACGGGTGGGCCTGTTTCACCAGGGCGGAAGAGAAGCGTGCTGCCTGCCGACAGAGATCCGCCACCGCATCCGGCTTGGCCGCCCGCTCATCCGCTTCCAGCAACGCATGCCACACCAGGCGCAACCCCTGGCTATGGCAGAAGCGCTTCAAACCTGGCGAACTGCGCAGCACCATTGGCCCACGCCAACAACTCCCATGCTGACCCGCTTGGCCGGAAGCCACACCGACTGTCGCGATACACCTCATGCATCACCTCCTGAATCACAGTTTCCAGAGATTTAGAGGCTTCCTACCAAGTATAGGTTTCCGTTGCGGGAGGTGATGAAAATGTGCAGCCGAGAGGAAAACGCCGATTCAGACCGCCACCGGCGCCTTGATATGGGGGTGGCACTGGTACTGCTCCAGCTCAAAGTCATCAAAAGTGAAATCAAACAGCGAGGTAATGTCCGGATTCAAGCGCATCCGGGGGAGCGGAAACGGGGTCCGGGCCAATTGGGTCTCCACCTGTTCAAGATGGTTGGAATAGAGGTGGGCATCGCCAAAAGTGTGGATAAATTCACCGGCCTCCAGCCCGGTGACCTGGGCGATCATCAGGGTCAACAGTGCATAGGAGGCAATATTGAACGGTACTCCCAGAAAAATGTCGGCACTGCGCTGGTAAAGCTGGCAGGAGAGCCGACCCTCCGCCACATAGAACTGAAACAGACAGTGGCAAGGCGGTAGCGCCATACGCTCCACTTCGGCCGGGTTCCAGGCGCTTACCAACAGACGCCGGGAATCCGGATTGCGCCGAATCTGATCGACCAATTGTGTAATCTGATCAATATGGCCACCCTCCGACGTTGGCCAGGAGCGCCACTGGGCACCATAGACCGGCCCCAGATCGCCGTTTTCATCCGCCCACTCATCCCAGATACTGACACCGTTCTCTTTCAGATAACGGATATTGGTCTCGCCTTTCAGGAACCAGAGCAGTTCGTGGATGATGGAACGCAGGTGCACTTTTTTGGTGGTGACCAGGGGAAAGCCCTGGGCCAGATCAAAGCGCATTTGATAGCCGAACAGACTCCGGGTGCCGGTGCCGGTACGATCCTCCTTATGGGTACCGTTTTCCAGGACATGACGCATGAGATCAAGGTATTGACGCATAATTCAATCCGATAGGGTTCTTTTTCTATAGGCCAGCCAGATCAGTACACCGCCCGCCAGCAGCATGGGCAGGGTCAGCAACTGCCCCATCGTCAGCCAACCAAAAGCGATATAACCGAGTTGGACATCCGGCATGCGGACAAACTCAATGCTAAAACGAAACACGCCATAGCAGACAAGGAACAGACCCGAAACCGCCCTGGCGGGACGGGGTTGCGCCGAAAAGAGCCACAGGACGATAAACATCACCAGCCCCTCCAGCAGTGCCTCGTAAAGTTGATTAGGATGCAGCGGCGGTGTGACTAACGTGCCGGGAGGCAACTGCAATTTATCTGTACAGAGCGCCACAAAACGCTCACAGGAGACTTGCATCGCCCAGGGGACGGAGCCGGGCGCACCCCATAGCTCGCCATTGATAAAATTACCGATGCGGCCAGCCCCCAGACCGACCGGTATCAAGGGCGCGATAAAATCGGTGGATTGAAAAAAACCTTTACCATGGCGTCGACCGAACAGCCACATGGCCACCAACACCCCGATCAAACCACCATGGAAAGACATCCCCCCCTGCCAAATACGCAACAGAGAGAGTGGATCCCGTAAAAAATCATCAAATCCATAGAACAGCGTATAACCGAGTCGTCCTCCGAACACCACACCCAAGGCTATATAGAACAGTAGATCATCCACCTGTTCAACCTGCCAGCCGGAATTCGCCCGACCGGCTCGCACTCTGCCCAGCCACCAGCCCACCACAAAGCCCACCAGATACATGGCGCCATACCAATGCACGGAGACCGGCCCCAGCGACAACAATACCGGATCAATATTTGGGTAAGTCAACATAGGGGGCTATCTTATGGTCAAGCTGGAAATAAATCATCCCATGTTTTCACCTGGGATGTGCCAAAGCGCAAAGATCGTCGACTTGTACCCGAACCCCTCCCAAGGAGGCCCCGTCATGCGCGCCGTACCGATCCTCTTCTTGCTACTACCCGGACTGCTATTTGCCGGTAACGTAGAGATCGTTTCCGCCAAGGCGGAAGCACAAAGCAGCGGCCATTACACCGTCCAGGTCACCTTGCGTCACGACGACAGTGGGTGGGAACACTACGCCAACGCCTGGCGGGTGCTGGCACCGGATGGAAGAGTGCTGGGTGAGCGGAAACTACTCCATCCGCATGTACATGAACAACCCTTCACCCGCGGACTCACTATCACCATTCCGAATGGAATCCGCTACGTTGACATTGAGGCACAGGACTCTCAGCACGGCACCAGCCAACAACGCTTTCGGATCTGGTTAAACCCCTGACACCCCCAGTATGCCGAGGAACAAATATGTACGAAACAGTGAACCAAGTACTTTTAATCGCACCCATTTGGCGCGCAAAATAGGGACAGCTTTAGGAAAAAGGGTTATGCTTACCTTGAGGCTTATTATTCTCGTAAGATAGTAATTTCCTTGGTATTAGTAATTGAATTCACTGATATCACGTCAAGGTGCTAAGGCTATACAAGCTACAAGCTGGAGCTCCTAAGTACACAGGGTTGTTCTGTTTATCACTCGATAACCCTGGCGTAAAAATACGTGGTGGCTAGCCATGCCCCGAAAACCCGGCATGGCGAGATGTGACAGAGGGCTGAAAAAAAGGCCCAAGAACAGCAATCGGCCACCTGATTGGGAGCTATACTCAAATCGGACTAACGACAGGTTGAAGAAAATGACTAATGAGAATCCCCAAAACCCCGGGAATCTGGGTCAACGGATGCGCTTCAGACGCCAAGAAAAAGGCTGGACACAAGAGCAACTGGCCGTGCGTGCTGGAACAAATCAGGCCGTCATCCAGAAAATCGAAAACGGGAAGAGCTTGCGTCCTCGCAAAATTGACCAGATTGCCGCTGTACTGGATGTTAACCCCGCCTGGTTGATGTTTGGCGATGAACTGGCCGCATCACTTCCACCTGATGCCATGGCAGTCGCCGAAGCGTGGCATGCCCTGCCCGAGCCCCATAAATCTCGGGTGCAACAAGAAATCATGGAGCTTGCCGCAAAAGGGTAAGTGATGAATCGCCCACCCCTGTTTACCGTTACGCAGGGGTGGGCCTATTCAGGATAGCGTTAAAAACTCGGCAAGACACGCAGATAAAAGGTCTTGAGATAGGCCGTCTCCGGGATCGCCGGGTGGACCGGATGGTCCGGCGCCTGGAAGCCACGTTCCAATAGTTGCAGTGAGCGATCGGTATGCCTTGCCGCCTGTTGTATCTCCAGCAGCAAAGCCTCTTCCCGCATGTGATGGGAGCAGGATGAGGAGACCAGGATGCCGTCCTTGCTCAATACCTGCAGCGCCAGCTGATTCAGACGCCGATAGGCCAGGGTGCCTTCTTTGGTGTCTTTTTTACGCTTGATAAATGCGGGCGGGTCAACCAGTACCACATCAAAACGCTCATGGGCCTGACGTAACTCCCGCAAGGCATCAAAAGCATCCCCCTGGAGCCCCGCCACCTGTTCGGCCACACCGTTTTCCTGGGCATTGCGATCCACCGCATCCAGGGCCGCCGCAGATGCGTCAACACAGATCACCTCGGAGGCCCCCTTCACGGCCGCCTGCACACCCCATGCACCGACATAACTGCAAACATCCAGTACCCGTTTACCTTGCACATACGGGATCATACGTCCCCGATTGGCCGCCTGATCAAAAAACCAGCCCGTCTTCTGCCCCGCTTGCGAGGGCAACAGGAAGCGTACACCGTGCTCTTCGACGGTCAGCATCTCCGGCCAACAGCCCAGGGCATCCTCAACATAAAGATCCAACCCCTCCAGCTCTCGGGCTGGCGAGTCATTGCGAAACAGCACGCCGGAAGGACGGATCACCTTGACCACCGCAGCCAGAATTTCCATCTTCAGCCGCTCCATACCGGCGGTAGTGATTTGGATCACCAGAAAATCGCCAAATCGGTCAATAACCAACCCCGGCAAGCCATCACTTTCGCCAAATAGCAGGCGATAAAACGGTTGTTGATAGAGCCGCTCCCGCAAGCTCAAGGCCACCTTCAGGCGGTGTACAATCAACGATCCGCTAAGCGGATGTTGGTGGTCACGACTGACCAGACGCGCGCAGATCAACGAATGGGGATTGACATAACCGGTACCCAGCCGCTTCTCCTTATCGCTGAATATCTCGACCGGCTGCCCCGGATCCAACGCCTTGAACGGCGTAACCGAAGTATCGATCTCATTGCTGTAGATCCAGCAATGGCCGGCGCGTAGCCGCCTGTCCTCATTTCTTTTCAATCGCAGCGGAGCAAAATTCATGGCCTGAAGTCCTGGTGTCATCCGATGGTAAAAACGGGCAGGCAAGATTAACAGATTTGACAGCCGGACGCCGGGTTAAATATATTGTCCCGACATATAACGGATCGATATATATTTAACATGAACACCAGCCACCTCTGCCTCGGTATTTTAAGCCTGGGTGATGCCAGCGGATATGAAATCAAAAAGGCCATAGAACAGACGTTCAGCCATTTTCAGGCCACCAGCTATGGATCCATTTATCCAGCCCTGGCAAAACTGTCCGAACAAGGGTTGGTCCGTTATCACGAGCAGGCCCAGCCGAAACGTCCGACCAAGAAGGTGTTTACCCTCACCGATACCGGTCGGAAGCATTTTTTCCAGACGTTGATGGCCACTGAGCCGGCCGAACAGCATCGTAGCGACTTTCTGTTTCTGATGATGTTTGCCCACCTGCTGCCAAACGAACAGATTACCCTTTTACTGGATAAGCAAACCGGCCTCCTGCAGGCCGAGTTGAACCTCTTAACCCGCATTATCGATGAGTGTGAAACCCTAACCCCCGGCATGCACTTCACTCTGGAGTACGGCATTGCCGCCAACCAGGCGCTGCTCCGGTTAATGCAGACGCGCGCCGCCTCGCTGAGCCAGGAGATTGACGCGGCAAGGAGCCCGAAAACCCTATGAACCCTATCCTATCGACCCGGCATTTAGCCCGACTGTGCGGTGTCACCCTACTCGCCCTCTTTACCCTGCCAAGCGCGGCCGAAGAGCGACCTATCCAAGTCACCACGGCGCAACTGGGAGAGATCATCCTGTTTCAGGATTACTCGGCCCCCGCTACCACCCTAAGTTTGAACGAGAGTCGTATCAGCGCAGAAACAACCGGTCGTATCGTTAATATCCCGGTACAGATCGGCGACCAGGTGGAACAGAGTGCACTATTGACCGAGTTGGATTGCCATGACAATGAACTGCAACTGCAGAAAGCCGAGGCAGGACTGACTCGCATCGAAGCACGGCTCACCCTGGCGCGACGCCAGATTGAGCGGACCCAGTCGCTGCGTAAAACCAGCAGCATCTCCGAGGAGAGATTGAATCAGCAACAGGCCGACCTGCGGATGGCCGAAGCGGACCGACAGGCACAATATGCCACCCTTGCCGAGGCAAAGCTAAACCGGCAACGTTGCGAGATCAGAGCCCCCTTCGCCGGCGTGGTGCGCGAACGGCTGGCGGGCGAAGGAGAGTGGGTGAATCCGGGACAACCCCTGGTGCAATTGACCGACATGGAGCGCCTGGAGATCTCGGCCCAGGTATCTGTAGATAAAATCGAGTCACTCCAACAGGCACAACAGATCGATTTTGAGACCAACCAGGGACGCTTTCCCGTTACGCTACGCCGGATCGTCCCGGTAGTGGAGTCGCTGGGGCGCAATCGGGAAGTACGCCTGCTATTCCATGACGATCGCGCCCTACCCGGCAGCAGCGGCCGCCTGCTGTGGCAGTCACTACAACCCTATGTGCCGGCCGATCTGCCGGTCCGGCGCGGCGACACCCTGGGACTCTTTACCGTAGTACAGGGAAAAGCCCACTTCCTACCGCTTCCCGAGGCACTGGAGGGCCACCCGGCACGGGTGGACCTGCCTTCCGATACCCAACTGGTCATCGAAGGGCGTCAGGCGCTGGTGGAAGGCGCCAGAATAGAGTTGGCCAACTGAGATGCTGGCGCGCTTCTATAAAAACCATGTGCTGGCCAACCTGGCCTTTGTGCTGATACTGGGCATCGGCTTGCTCTCCTACAACCTGATGCCGCGGGAACAGGATCCCAGCATCAATTTCAACTGGATAGACATCACCACGGTGCTCCCCGGTGCCGCCGCCGCGGATGTGGAAAAGCGGGTTACCGAAGTGTTGGAGAAGAAGATCCGCCGCCTCTCCGACATCAAGTTTGTCTCCAGTGCCAGCCGCGAAGGTATCTCCAGCATCCTGGTTCGGTTCGAGGATATCGAACCCGCCGTATTCGACAAACGGGTGGCCGACCTGAGGCGCGAAGTACAGAACGCCGACGACGAACTGCCAGACAATGCCACCACCCCGTTCGTGTTCGAGATCACCACCGCCAACGCCTTTCCCAGCGCCACCCTGGCCGTGGTCGGACCGGCCGATGACGAAAATTTGCGGCGCCAGGCGGAAAACGTCAAGAAAGATCTGGAACGCATCAAGGGGGTCGACCGTATTCTGGATACCGCCCTGCGCGACCCTGAGCTGCAGATCAATTTCTACCCCGAGCGGCTTGAAGCCGCCGGCATCAGCCCGACCCAATTGGCCGATACCGTTACCCGTAGCTTCCAGGATCTGGCCGCCGGTAGTGCCCGGGTAAATGACCAGAATTGGCTGGTGCGCATCATCGGACAGGATAGCGATCCAGGCTATCTCGCTGGCCTGCCGGTAGCGGGAGTCAGCGGCGAGGTACCCTTGGGCGATCTGGCTCAAGTGGTTCGCGGCCGTGAAAAGCAGGACAAGGTGGTGCTCTACCAAGGGCGTCCGGCGGTCATGCTGGCCATTACCAAAAAGGCCAGTGCCAACACCCTGGATTTAGTGCAGAAGATCACCGACTACGCCGAGGCACGCAACCGCTTCCAGGATCGGACCGGCGTCAAGGTGGTACTGATCGACGACCAGACCGAGATCACCCGCAACGCCCTCGACATCATGCAGACCAACGCCCTGCTGGGTCTGATCATGGTACTGTTTGTCACCTGGCTGTTCCTCGGCAGCCGCATCTCCCTGCTCACGACTATTGGCATCCCCTTTATCCTGGCCGGCACCTTCCTGGTGCTCAATGCACTGGACCAGACGCTAAATGTCAGTGTCCTGCTGGGAGTAGTGATCAGTCTCGGTATGCTGGTGGATGACGCGGTGGTGGTGGTGGAATCGATCTACTACCGGCTGCAGCGGGGCATGGCGGTGCTGCCCGCTACCCTGGAAGCGCTAAAAGAGGTCTTCGCTCCGGTCACCACGGCAGTCTTGACCACCATGGCGGCCTTCCTGCCATTGATGCTGCTGCCCGGCATCCTGGGTAAGTTCATGCTGATCATCCCGCTGGTGGTTACCATCGCCCTCGCCATCAGCCTGATCGAGGCTTACTGGATGCTGCCGGCACACATGCTGGGCGCCAACATCCACTTCAACAACCCTTCCCGTATGCAACGCTGGCGCACCGATGCCCTGCACTGGATCCGGGTCAAGTATACCAAGCTGCTGGTACGTGCCTTACGCTGGCCGAAGGCCTTGTTGCTCGGAGTTCTGCTGATGTTTATCGGCGCCATTGCGGCAACAGCGATCGGACTGGTAAAGATAGACTTTTTTGCCTCTGACCCGATCCGTCTGTTTTACGTCAGCCTGGAGATGCCGGCCGGCACCCCATTGGAGGTGACGCGTAACAAGGTGCTGGAAGTGGAACAGAAGATCCGCCGCAAGATCCTACCGGGCGAGGCACGCAACATCCTCAGCTATGCCGGGCAGCTATTCACCGAAACCGCCCCCTTCTTCGGCGACCATTATGGCCAGATACTGGTGGCGCTTAACCCCAAAAGTAATGGGTTGCGTAGCGTAGATGCGATGATCGAATCAATGCGCGCCGATATAGAGGCGACCGCCGGTCCGGACAAAATATCCTTCCTGCGCCTGGCCGGTGGACCACCCACCTCAAAGCCGGTCCAGGTCAAGGTACGGGGAGACGAGATAGCCTCCATCCGCGCGGCGGTGCAGGAGTTGAAAGCGATCCTGAAACAGAATCCGGCGATCCGCGATATTACCGATGACGACAGCCAGGGTCAGATGGAACTGGCACTGACGGTCAACCAGGATGCCGCCCGCCGGGCCGGCATCAGCCCGAACGAGGTGACCCGCACGCTACGCTTGCTGGTGGATGGCGAAATCGTCAGCCAGATGCAGGACCGGGGGGAGGAGCTGGAGGTACGGGTACGCGCCCTGCCGCGCACGCTATCCACCATCGGCGCACCCGGCAACTACACCCTGCCGCTACCTGGGGGCGGGCGCATTGCGTTGAAAGAGCTGGTTCACAGTCACACCGGCCCCAGTATCAACAGCATCCGCCACTACAATTTCCGCCGCACCATCACCGTCGAAGCAGACTTGGACAAACGGCAGATGGATACGGTGAAGGCCAACCGGCAGATTCAGGAGGCGTGGGACAAGATCGCCCCCCAATATCCCAGTATCGATCTTGACTTCTCTGGCGAACTGGATGATATCCAGGAGAGCCTGGATGCCATCGCCGTCCTGTTCCTCTTCGGTGTCGGGCTGATGTATCTGATCCTCGGTACCCAGTTCAAGAGCTATTTCCAACCTTTGATGATCCTATCGACCGTCCCCATGGCCTTTACCGGCGTGGTAATCGGTCTGGTCATCACCAACAACCCCTTGAGCCTGTTCACGCTGTATGGCGTGGTGGCGTTGGCCGGTATTGCGGTCAATGCCGCCATCGTTTTGATCTCGGCCGCCAATGAAAGGTTGGCGCGGGGCATGAGCGTACTGCACGCCACCCTGTATGCGGCGCGGCGCCGGGTGATTCCGATCCTGATCACCTCCATGACCACCATCGCCGGCCTTTTCTCCCTGGCCACCGGCCTCGGCGGCGCCTCGCTGATGTGGGGGCCGGTCGCCACCGCCATTGTCTGGGGGCTGGCCGTCTCCACCATGCTGACCCTGTTCGTGATCCCGCTGCTCTACCGACTGTTCATGGGAGCGGGCTGGGTCACCCGCCGCCGTATCGCGGCCGGCGAAAAAAACCAATCAGGACTACAGCCCCGACTCGTCGATCGTCTATAATGGCCCGCCTTTAACCCGCCTTCCGGCGGGTGCTTTGACCTGCAACCGCACGACATTACCTATACTTGTACAGCATGAATAATCCGTTTACCGCCGCCTGGAGCGAGCAGGGTCACCTGATCTGTCTCGGCCGCTGGGAAATCAGTTATCAGGGCCGCACGCTGGATATCCCCGCTCCCCATTGTGAAGAGGATATGGGCACCTATGGGATCTACTCCTTTCTCTACCCCGATGACCCGGAGTTTGCCGAGGGGTTGGAGGAGGAGGACTGGGTGCTGGAAAACATCGATTGGCTAACGGATCTGTTTATTGCCAATGAGATCCCCATCGACGAACAACACGCCCGCTGGTTTTACCAGGCGGTCAATGCCAGCGACTGGCGCTGCGGCAGCTGCGGCGGTTGCACCTGAATGCGCGACCAGACCCGATTGCAACTGGTGGTGTTTGCCCTGGTGGCCGCCTCCTTCACCAATGTCTACCTGACCCAACCGGTACTCCCGGTGTTGCAGCAAGAGTTTGCCGCCAGCACCCTGCAAGTCTCCTTTACGGTCGCCGCGGTGATCCTGGGCATCGCCCTCTCCAATCTACCCTTCGGCGTATTGGCGGACCGCCTGCCGATCCAGCCGATCATCCTTGCTGGCGGCGTCGCCGTGGCGCTGGGCGGCTTGATCTGCGCTTTTACCCATAACCTCTGGATACTGATCGCCGCGCGTTTTCTGCAGGGGCTGTTTATCCCGGCCCTGACCACCTGCATCGCCGCCTATCTGGCAAAAACCCTTCCGGCGGAGCGACTCAATGTCGTAATGGGCGCCTATGTCTCGGCTACCGTGGTCGGCGGGCTGGGCGGACGTCTGCTCGGCGGCTGGATCCATCCACCACTGCATTGGCGGTACGCCTTCGGATCGGCCGCCCTGTTGATCCTGATCACCACCTTCGTGGCGCTGAAGCAGTTGCCCAAGCCCCCGCCAAGTGATGGCGTCATCCGTGATCAGCCACGCTTTCTCAGCCTGCTCCGGCGTTGGGAACTGGTGCGGATCTATCTGGCCGCCGCCGGGGGATTCTTTATCTTTTCCTCGGTTTTCAACTACCTACCGTTTCGGCTGGCGGCGCCCCCTTTCACCTTCTCCACCGAGCTGATCACCCTGCTCTACCTGGTTTACGTGATGGGTATCTTCATGGGGCCAGTGTCCGGTCGCATCAGCAACCGTATTGGCAGTGGCAATACGCTTATCGGTGGGACCTTGCTGCTCGGTACCTCGGTATTGCTAACCCTGCTCCCTTCGATCGGCGCCATCATCCTCGGCCTGCTGGGTCTCTGCGCCGGTTTTTTCGCGGTACACGCCGCCGCTGTCGGCTCCCTCAACCGACGACTCACCGGTGGCCAGGGCCGGGCCAACGCCCTCTACGTCCTGTTTTACTACATAGGCGGCTGGATCGGTATTACCAGCAGCGGTTTCGCCTATACCCAGTGGGGCTGGCAGGGGGTAATCCTGATCTGCCTGCTGTTGCTGATACCCCCCTTTATGGCTGGATTAGGAGAGCGTAGGGACGCCCACCGCTGATTTCGGTTATAGTATGCCGTTCGAACATTACCAACCCTTATCTAGAGAAGGCCGCAAGTCGTGAAGTTGAGTCTGGAAGCGTTCCGCGCCTGGAATAACAAGTGCATCACCCTGCTGGGCATGTCCGGTGTCGGCAAAACCCATCTGTCCAAAACGATGCGCCGCTACAACTGGTTTCACTACTCCGGTGACTACCGGATCGGCACCCGCTATCTGGACGAATCCATCCTGGACAGCATCAAGCAAGAGGCGATGCGGGTGCCCTTCCTGAAGGAGTTGCTGCGCAAGGACTGGATCTACATCCGCAACAACATCAAAGTGGACGATCTGGGTCCGGTACTCTCCTATGTGGGCAAACTGGGCAACCCGGAACTGGGCGGCGTGCCGCTGGAAGCGTTTCAACAACGCCAGGCGCAGTACCGCCAAGCCGAAATCAATGCCATGCGCGACGTCCCGGAGTTTGTTCGCAAAGCACGGGAGATATACGGTTACCAGCACTTCGTCAACGATGTGGGCGGCAGCCTGTGCGACATGGAAGATCCCAGCGTCATCAATCTGCTGGCGCAACACAGCCTGATCCTCTACATCCAGGCCACCGAAGCCGATGAAGAGGCCGAGTTGATCCGCCGAGCCCAAAGCGATCCCAAACCGCTCTATTTCCGCCCCGCGTTCCTGCAACAGCAGCTCCAGCGCTACCTACAGGAACAGGGATTGCAATATGCGGCACAAATGGATCCGGACGACTTCACCCGCTGGATCTTTCCGCACCTGTTCCATTCGCGCATCCCGCACTATGAGGCGATTGCCGGGCCGCTCGGCTATACCGTCACCTCTATGGAGATCAGCCAGGTACGGGACGAGGCCGACTTTCTAGCCTTGCTGGAGTTGGCCATTTCACGCAAAACAGAGGATTGAACCGGAGCCGTCATGCCACTGGTATCACATAACAACCTGCCCACCTTCGAGCGTCTGCGACAGGCCGGCCAGACCGTACTGGAACCTACACGGGCGCAGCACCAGGATATCCGCGAGCTGCATATCGGCCTGCTCAACATGATGCCGGACGGTGCCCTGGAGCCGACCGAACGCCAATTCTTCCAGTTGATTGGCGAAAGCAACCCGATCGCCCAGTTCTATGTGCACCCCTTTACCCTGGATGAACTGCCACGGGGCGACAAAGCACGCCGGCACATCGACCAGTACTATGACCCGTTATCCAAGATCCAGGAAGAGGGGCTGGATGCCCTGATCATTACCGGTGCCACTCCGGTCCATCCCAACCTGTCCGACGAGCCGTTCTGGGCGCCACTGGAGCGGGTGGTGGAGTGGGCCTATGAAAATGTCACCTCAACACTTTGCTCTTGCCTGGCCACCCACGCGGTGTTGGAGGCGCGTTACGCCACCAAACGCAAACCGCTGGGATTCAAGCGTTGGGGGGTATTTCCGCACCGGGTGGTGAATCGAACCCACCCGCTGGTCAACGACGTCAATACCCGCTTCGACGTTCCTCACTCCCGTTTCAACGAGATCTCGCGTCAGCAGTTTGAGGAGGCCGGTTTGCATATCTTGGCAGAGAGCGAAGTGGCCGGCGTGCACCTGGCAGTGAGTCAAGATGGCTTCCGTATGGTCTATTTCCAGGGCCATCCGGAATACGAAACCATCAGCCTGTTGAAAGAGTACAAGCGCGAAGTGTTGCTCTATGCCGCAGGCAAAAGAGACAGCTATCCGCCGTTCCCGGATAACTACTTCATGCCGCAGGTTCAAGCCATTTTTAACGAATACCGGGTCTACCTGGAGCAGGCGCGGCGTGACGGGACCGAGCCGCCCCCTTTCCCGGAAGCGTTGATCAGTGAGGAGCTGGATAATACCTGGCACGATACGGCAGAGGGTATCGTGGGTAACTGGATGGGTCTGGTTTACCAAATTACCCACCGCGACCGGCGCCTGCCCTTTATGGATGGCGTCGACCCCACCAATCCACTCAATATCAACTGGTAGGAGGCGGTTCGCCACCCTCCTTGAAGCAGTCATGAATCTCTTTCAACTGCTCGATATGGTCGATCAGCGGCGCCACGCAGAGCGGGTCGAACATCTTGCCCGCACGCGCCTGTAGATAGGCAATAGCGTCTTCAAAGCTCCACGCCTCCTTATAGGAACGACGGGTGGTTAGGGCATCCAACACATCGGCCACGGCAGTGATCCGTCCCTCCAGAGGAATCGCATCACCCGCCAACCCGATCGGATAGCCTCCGCCGTCAAACCACTCATGATGGGTGGCAATGATGTTGCGGAGGATATCAATATGGGCCAGATCTCCCAACTCGAACTCCTGTACGATGGAATCGACAATATCCATACCGCACTGGACATGGATTTTGGCCACTTCAAACTCTTCGCGACTCAGCTCACCCCGCTTCAACAGTACATGATCGGGCACCCCGATCTTACCGATATCGTGCATCGGCGCGTACTGCAGGACAAACTCGATATATTCGTCGGAAAGGTTCAACCGCGGAGCCAGTTTAAAAGCGATGAACTGGGCGTAATGCCCCACGCGTTGGATATGACCGGCCGTCTCGCTGTCACGCTGCAGTGTCAGGTGGCGAACCGTATTGAGCGCCCCGCGCAGAATATAGATCGGCGCCAACTGATTGGTGATGATGGCACTGATCAACTCGGTGTAAACCGCGAGATAACGCACCATCGCCTCGGTAAAATAGTTGGTGCGATCGGCATCAAAAAAGAGAAAACCCACCAGATTCTGATTGCCATACAGGGGCACCGTATAACTGGAGGCGAAGCCCGCATCCAACAGCCACCGCGTGTGGGGAGACATCTCCCCCCCGGGGGTATTGAGCTGCTGTTTAATCCGCGGTTTGCCGGTGTCCGCCAATTGCTTCAGCGAAGGAACATCGGTGAGTCGAGCGCTATAATTGCGTAGCTGCCGGTCACCATCCGTGCTGTTTACAAAAGTGTTGAGGCGATCCGTCTCCGGATCATAGATGGCCACAGCCAAGCGGCTTAGATGCGGCCAATAGGTGCGCAAATCATCATGCAGTTGCACGATTCGCTCACCGAGTCGGTCCCAACTCATACAGCCTCCCACTCTTATTGTTTGTTATTATTTCATTCTTCTCCGGCGTTCAGCGAAAAGATACCGAATACCGTTTAAAGATATAGCCCATGAAGGAAGAAAATTCCAACTGGCATGCCCCACCGATCGATACCAATTCCTATAGGTTTTATATCGTTGAAGCATCTATAGTTTCTGTCATGATTCCCGAAGAGACCGGCATTCAGCGGAATAACGGATACAACACCAACAGCCGTCGATCCACCCCAAAGATTGGTTACTCAACGGATACGGCCATCCTAAGCCGCTTTTACAGGATCCGAACATCCAACAACACCACAGGAAATTAAATGTCCACCAACCGCCTGAGTGAATGCACCAGCCCCTACCTGCAACAGCATGCCGACAATCCGGTAGATTGGTACCCCTGGGGAGAAGAGGCTCTCGAAAAGGCCCGTCAGGAAGACAAGCCGATCCTGCTCTCCATTGGCTACTCCGCCTGCCACTGGTGCCATGTAATGGCCCATGAATCCTTCGAAGATGACGCTACCGCCGCACTCATGAACCAGCTGTTCGTCAACATCAAAGTGGACCGGGAAGAGCGCCCCGACCTGGACAAGGTTTACCAATCAGCTCACCAGTTGTTGGCGCAACGCCCCGGTGGCTGGCCGTTGACGGTCTTTCTAACCCCCGATGACCAGACGCCCTTCTTTGCCGGCACCTACTTCCCCAAAGCGGAGCGGCACGGTCTACCGCCCTTTGTCGATATCTTGCAGAATATCGCCAATGCCTACCGGCAGCAGCGAGAGGATATCCGGGCACAAAACCAGGCGCTAATCCGCGCCATCAATCAGCTTGATCCCATCGCAACGGGTAAAGCGACTGCGCTCGACACCGCCCCCCTGGAGACCGCCCGGCAACAGTTGGCGAGTGGCTTTGACGAAACCTACGGCGGTTTTGGCAGCGCCCCGAAATTCCCTCACCCAAGCAGCCTGGAGCAACTGCTCAGACACTGGGCCGCCACCGGCACCCACGATGCACGCTCACTCTACATGGTGGACTTCACCCTGACCCGAATGGCCCAGGGCGGGATCAACGACCAGCTCGCCGGCGGATTCTGCCGTTATTCGGTGGATGACCAGTGGATGATCCCCCACTTTGAGAAGATGCTGTACGACAACGGCCCCTTGCTCGCCCTGTATGCCGATCTGTGGCAGGCCAGCGGCAAGCCGCTTTTCAGGGAGACCGCCCTGAATACCGCCCACTGGGTTATGACCGAGATGCAGTCGCCAGAGGGCGGTTTCTACGCCTCGCTGGACGCCGACAGTGCAGGGCATGAGGGGCGCTTCTACGCCTGGGATCGGGATGAGGTACGGCAACTGTTGAGCGAAGAGGAGTACCGACACTTCAGCCGCTATTACGGGTTGGACCGGGAAGCCAACTTTGAAGGACGGTGGCATCTACACCACTACAGCGACACAGCCCCGCTAGACGGAGAGATGGACAGCACACCGGAGCAGGCAGCGGGGATACTGCTGCAGGCACGGAAAAAATTACTCGAACAACGGGCGCAGCGGGTGCGGCCTGGCCGCGACGAAAAGGTCCTGACCACCTGGAATGCCCTGATGATCAAAGGCCTGGCACGGGCCGGCCGATTGCTGGACGAACCGTCCCTGATCGCTTCGGCACGCCGTGCCGTCGATTTTCTCCGGCAGCACCTGTGGCACAACCAGCATCTGTTGGCCGCCTACAAGGATGGCCAAGCCCACCTGAACGGTTATCTGGATGACTACGCCAACTTGATCGACGCCCTGCTGGAGCTGCTGCAGGCAGAGTGGGATAGCCAGTTGCTGGAGTTTGCCATCTCCCTGGCCGACACGCTGCTGGAGCGCTTTGAAGATCGGGAACAAGGAGGCTTTTTCTTTACCTCGAATGACCACGAGAGACTGATTTATCGCCCCAAGCCGTTTGGCGATGAATCGATACCCTCCGGTAACGGTATCGCCGCCGCCGCACTGACCCGACTCGGTCATCTGCTGGGCGAACCACGTTATCTGCAGGCAGCGGAACGCACCCTGCACTGCGGTTGGGAGCACCTGAAACAGATCCCCCATGCCCACTGCACCCTACTGAAAGCACTGGATGAGCTGGTCAATCCGAGCGAAATCATCGTCCTGCGGGGAGATGACGACGCCTTGCGACCCTGGATCAAACGAGCCAACCGCCACTATGCCCCGCGTCGTATCAGCTTCGCCATACCCACTGAAACAAGCGGACTACCACCCGCCCTAAGTATCAAATCGGCGACGACAGGCTGCACCGCCTATCTCTGCCACGGCAGCCACTGTGAGGCACCGATCCATGACTACAAGCGATTCGATGAAGCGCTAGCCGGCGGCGAAGTCAGCGCCGATGCCGAAAGCCAGCAGTTTGAAGGGACGGTGGGTTCATTCAAGCGTTTTCGCGAATAGTCGCCCGAAAGAGGGGGCTTACGTCACTGCCCGTTGGCCGTCAACGCCTCTCCCCGCCTGAATCCGGGAGGGTATTGCGGCGACAATCAACGAAACCCCATAACCGATAAAAAATAGATGGAATAAATCCGACGGGTACGGCGTCTTACACACAATGGCAGAAAGAGAACGGCAGCTTGATGTTCACCACTTGGCGTAGCGAAAGTAAAAACAGGCAACGGCTAGCGGCCCTGGGGCCCCGGCTCAGGCGACTGGCACTGGCCTGGTGTGGTGAAGAGAGCCTGGCGGAAGACTTGTCCCAAGAGGCACTGACCCGGGCACTTTCGCGCCTCACCTCACTCAAGGATGATCAGGCCCTGGAAGGGTGGGCCTTCGCCATTCTCGCCAACTGCTTTCGTGACCATTGCCGACGCCAGCGGCCGTCTGACCCGTTCGACGAATGCATCGACCCATCCCTGCATAGCGCTGATGAGCACCTGTCACAACAGCAGACGGCGACTCGCCTTCGCCAGGTGATCGCCCAACTCAGCCCTCATCAACGCGAAGTATTGATGCTGGTTGACCTGGAGGCCTGCAGCTATGCCGAGGTGGCCGACATTCTGGATATTCCCGTCGGCACGGTGATGAGCCGGCTGAACCGTGCCCGACAACAGTTGCGGAGACTCATCACATCCGACAAACGCACACCCTCTGGCAGCCGCTCATTTATGGAGCGTGTAAAATGAACGATATCCGATACAGCGATGAACAGCTGAATGCCTTCATCGACCATGAACTCACCCATCCCGAACGACTGGAGATCCTGCAAGCGGCAACCGAATCGGAACCGTTGCGTAGCCGCCTGCTACAACTGCAGTATCTGAAAGCGCTGACCCAGTCCGCCTACCCGCTGACGGAGCAACGCTCCCCGCTGCATGCTGCCAAAACCACAACGGGCCTGACTCGTTATTTGGCGGCAGCGGCTATCGGCGGCCTCACCCTATTCGCCGTGCAATGGATAACGGAAGCACCCATCCAGACAGATCGGCCGGCACCTCTGGCTGCGCTGCAGGAGAACCCGCAACAGCAGACACGGGTCGTGTTCCATATCAGTAGCGATAGCCGTAAAGATGCCGCCCTGTTGCTGGATCAGGTCGAGCTGGTGCTCAAGGAACACCGCGCCAGCGGCCAGCCTTTGCGGCTGGAGGTGGTGGCCAACAATCAGGGGTTGCGCCTGATGCAACAGGGTCGATCACCGTTTCCGCAACGTATCCACCGGCTGAGCGAGACCTACCCAAATCTGGTCTTCGCCGCCTGCGGCAACACCCTGGAACGGATGACTAAAGAGACGGGGGAAAAGATACAAATCCTGCCGGATGCGGTGATTGTCCGCTCCGGCATCTCCTATATAACACGGCGCCAGCAGACCGGCTGGGCCTACATCAAGGTCTGAAGCGCAATTTAGACCGACTACCGAGCTGCAACCAAACGGCCGACTTTATAAGAGCCTAAAACGGCAGCTAATAAACCAAAGCGAGGATGAAAAAATGAAACCCATAAACCATAGCTTAATGGCCCTGCTACTGTTGTTTGGACTGTTGACGGGGCAGGCTCTGCTGGCCGCGGAGAGCGGTCCTCACAAAGTGGTGATCCAGGTCAGCACTGACGACCCCCGCACCCAGACTATCGCTCTAAACAACGCGGTAAACCTGCAAAATGCCTTGGGCCAGGACAATGTACAGATTGAGATCGTCGCCTATGGCCCCGGTCTCGGCATGCTCACCAACGGTTCAAAAGTGGGCAAACGCGTTACCAGCCTGGCCATGCAGGACATCCAGTTCAGTGCCTGCGGCAACACCATGAAAGGGGTGGAAAAGAAGACCGGCAAGTTGCCGGTGCCGCTGGAGGGAGTCCAGGTGGTCAAAGCCGGTGTGATGCGCATCATGGAGCTGCAAGAGCAGGGCTACTCTTACGTCAGGCCGTAATTTAAAAATGGTGGCGGGGGCAGGCCGCCGTGCCTGCCCTTATCTAATCACGCCACTGCCCGCTCACCACCCGTTTGCGTTGCGCTTCGAGACCCATTGCCAGCAGAAAAGGATCCCTCTCCTGTCGTTCCTTAAATCCCTGTTTATCCTCTAGCCCCAACCAGTGTTGCTTGACCAGTTCCTGGCCGATTGGCGCTCCCAGACCGCTACCCGGCCCCAATAAGATCAACCGGTCCGGAGCAAACTCTTTAATCGCCACTTCGATCGCGGCCGAGAAATTAAAGGGTTCCACCACCTGATGCCCCAGCGTATAGTCGTAGAGTGCAGCGGTATCGGTTGCCCAGGGTTGCCAGATATGGCCACGCCCATCGATCAGGGGAAGTTGTGGCCGACCGAACAGCTCCGCCTGAAACTGTTCCCGCGCCCGTTCCTTTACCCCTCGCAACAGCGGTGTATGAAAGGCGGCATGCTTGGCCAGTTGCATGGGATAGATATCCTGGACGGGAGGTAATGTAGCCTTGAGCGCCTCAATACCGGCCACGTTGGCACCGATCACCACCAGACCGCCCAGATCAATCGAGAGATACGCTTCGCAACCGCTGAGGCGATTGACCTGCCCGATCTGTTCAAACAGGGCTGTCTTGGCCGCCGGATTCGGGCGCCACTCTGCATCCACCACCGGATAGACCAACTGTCCGCCGATCAAACCCTCCTGCATCATCGACCCCATGGTGTTAACCAGTGCGATAGCCGATGCCTGCTCGAGAGCACTGGCGGCCGCCAGTGCCAGATACCAACCCATGGAGTTACCGGTGACGGCTACAATCTCAAATTGATCCCGATCGATATCCGCATAGTCGGCTAGGGCGCAGGCATAGATCAGCGCCGAGGCATTCTCGCCCACCCCATGTTGATTGGGCGAAAAGCGGGGTAGTGCATCCAGATCAGTGACGGTCACCTGGTCACGCTGTCGACGATAGTCATCCACGGCGTCGAGCAGCTCCCTTTTATCGGTATGGTAGCGGGCCAGATAACCCAGTTCATCCCGACTATAGCTACCGCGCCCGGGGCAGATCACCACGGCAGTCTGCTTCATAGCACCTCCCCATTGATCAATGCGCGCGCGGCCTCGATGATCTGCCGCTTGTCTGGCAACACCAGATTGGCCGCTTCCGCCAACGGTATAAAACTATCCTCAGCCGTTACCCGGGCAACCCGATGTCGACCCGGGGCGCGCTCGGCCAGCATGGTGACAATCGCCTCGCTGATCGAGCCGGTACGGCGGCACTCATCCACCACCAGCACCCGTTCACAAGGGGCAATAGCCTCGACTAACGCCATTTCATCCAATGGCGCCAACCAACGCAGATCGATAACACGTAGATCGATACCGTGACCTTGCTTCAAATCATGGGCCGCCTGGCGGGAGAGGTAGTAGCCGTTACCATAGCTGACGATGCAGAGTTCGGTTCCGTTACCGTGGCAGCCGAATTCACCAACCGCAATCGGCATCCCCTCACCCGGCGCTTCATACTCAGCCGTCCACAATGCATCGCCGGGCTGGTGCAAGTCACGGGTCATGTAGAGCGCGATCGGCTCGATAAAAACCACCACCCGGCGTTGTTGATGGGCCAGCGCGACACAGCTGCGTAACATCTGTACCGCATCCGCCCCGTTGGACGGGCAAGCGATCACCAGACCGGGGATATCCCGAAACAGCGCCAACGAATTGTCGTTATGGAAATGGCCGCCAAATCCTTTCTGGTAAGCCAAGCCGGCAATCCGTATCACCATCGGATTGTTGAACTGGCCGTTTGAAAAGAACGACAGCGTCGCCGCCTCGCCGCGAATCTGGTCTTCGGCATTGTGTACATAGGCGAGAAATTGGATTTCCGGAATCGGCAGATAACCGATGTGGCCCAGCCCGATAGCCAGACCAAGAATACTCTGTTCATCCAGCAGCGTATTGATCACCCGGTGCGGACCGAATGCCTCTACCAGGCCGGTAGTCACGCTGTAGACGCCCCCCTTTTTCCCCACATCTTCGCCACACACCACACAGTGACGATACTGCAACAGGATATCGGCCAACGCCAGATTGATCAGCCGCGCCATATTTTGCGGCTTATGCCGCTGACGCTTATCCACCCCCAGCATCGCCTCACGACGGGAGGGATCGACCGGCGGAATAGCCGGAAATGTCTGCCTTACCGCTGCAATCGGCGCCATCACTTCGGCCGCGCTCTGTAGCTTGGGCCGTAGGATAGCCAGCTCAGCGATACGTGAAACCCGCTGGGCAATCTGTTCATTCAGGGCACAGATCTCGTCCGCAGTAAGAATGCCTTGTTCCAGCAGCAGACGCGCGGAACGCAGCAATGGATCCTGGCGCTCATCCGCTTCCACCTGTTGCAAGGTACGGTAACTGACCTCGGTATCGGATCCGGCATGACCCAGCAGGCGAACGACCCGCATGTGCAGAAATACCGGCTTGCTATAGCGGCGCGCATAGGCTACGGCCGCGCGCACACCACGTAGCGTATCGAGTAAGTCGGTGCCGTCGCAGTAGAGATAGTGCAGACCGGCACGCTGGGAGAAACTGGCATGAATCCACCCCTTGGGGGTCTGGGTGGAGATGCCGATACCGTTGTCTTCACAGACAAACACGATCGGCATGGGTGAGTTTTGATAGGCGGCCCAACCAGCGGTATTGATGGCCCCCTGGGCCGTAGAGTGGTTGGCTGACGCGTCGCCGAAATTACACAAAATGACGCTGTCCGGCGGCAGCGCTACCGCATCTGGCTCCAGTACCCGGGCCAAACCCAAGGCATGGGCCGCCCCCATCGCCTTCGGCAGGTGAGAGGCGATGGTGCTGGTCTGGGGCGGCACCAGCAGGGTCTTGCTACCCAACACCTTATGCCGTCCACCTGAGATCGGATCTTCCCGGGAGGCGGCAAAGGAGAGCAGCATGTCATACAGCGGCGTCTCACCAGGCCGCTGCTTGCTGCGCTGAATCAGCAGTGCACCACTGCGGTAGTGCAAAAATGCCATATCCGTGATGCGAAACAGTTTGCCGAGTACGGCATTGCCCTCATGGCCGGCGCTACCGATGGTATAGAAGCTCTCATTTCTGGCCCGCAAACGACGCGACTGGTAATCCAGGTGCCGACTCATCAGCTGGCTTTCGAACAGATCGACTAACTCAGCCGGCGTTACCCCTACCTCGCTGGGGGTCAAGCGGGTAAGCGGGGCCGGCAAGGTACCCGACAAGACAGCTTCAGGAAATTGCGACGCGAGGAGTTCGGCCCTGCTTTTCATTCAGATGGTCCATCCATACCGTTAACGGAAGATCCGGGAAGCGGTTTCATTCGCCTGGAATCAACAGTCTATGAATAGCATAGCGTCTCGGCCTTGCACATAAATTTAAGCTCAAGGGACGAGATCTTGGCGAGTTGGCGGTGGTGAGGATTCCCATAGCAAAGCACTGAGCGACGCAATGCCAGACATTCAGCCAAATGCCAACCAGACACCTACCGCCAGCATCAGGGTGCCGGCAACCCGGTTGAGGAGTCGCACATTGCCACGTTGTTGCAAAAATAGGCTCAGGCTACGACCACCACTGGCATAAAGCACCAGGCAGCTGAATTCGATCAACAGTATCAGACTCAACAACACGCCGAGCTGGGGTAACATCGGTTGTTCGTTACTGATAAAGGGCGGCAGCAGGGAGATAAAAAAGGCCCACCCCTTTGGGTTGGCCACGGCGGTCACAAACCCTTGCAACGCCAAGGTCGGGGCCGTAGCACGTCCATGCCGGGGTGACTCCAGGTCGATGGCCAGCTTACCGCGGGATCGCCACATCTGTATCCCAAGGAAGGCCAAGTAGGCGCCGCCCAGATATTTGAACAATTCGAACAGCAGCGGATAATTGAGCATCAGTGCGGCCACGCCAATGACGGCGGCAGCGGCCACCAATCCAACCCCCAGCAACTCACCCGCCATCATCCAGAAGGTACGCCTGATACCGATGGTCATACCCAATGTCATGGAGAGGGTCATGCACATACCGGGAGTGATCGAGACGAAAAAAAAGGTGGGAATAAAGACCCCCAGCAGTGCCGGATTCAGGGTAGCAGCCATGGCCGTTCAGGATTTTTTCCAGCGTTGCTCAGCCTGGTCGTCGGTATGACGGGCATCGACCCAACGCTCACCCGCCGAGGTTTGCTCCTTTTTCCAGAATGGAGCCCGGGTTTTGAGATAATCGATCACAAATTCACAGGCCTGGAACGCTTCGCCACGATGTGCGCTGGCGACAGCCACCAACACAATCGGATCCAGCGGATGCAACGGTCCAACCCGGTGAACCACCCGTATCCCCATCAACTCCCAGCGCTCATTGGCCTCGTCCACAATTGCCTGCAGCGCCTTCTCGGTCATACCGGGGTAGTGCTCCAGGGTCATGGTAGTCACCGCGTCACCTTCGTTGATATCGCGCATCTGACCGAGAAAGGTAACCACCGCACCGATGGCGGGATTCTGGCGCCGCAGCTCTTCCTGAATCGCCGCAATATCAAAAGGTTCGGTCTGGATGTTGATCTCTTTCATGCTGTGCTACCGTGATTTGATGGGGCGAACGGATGCCCTCTTAGGGTAAATGCGAGAGAGGCATCCGGTAGGGTGGGCACGTCATTTGTGCCCACGCGGTTATCCCCCATTCGGTGGACACAAAAAGCATGCCCACCCTACCATCTACTGTGTCACCGGAGCATGCAGCCCCACCAAGGAGTATTGATGCCTGCCTAGCCGCCGGTGACCGGGGGGAAGAAGGCCACTTCGTCACCATCCTTAACCGCGGTCGACAGATCACACATCTCCTGATTTACCGCCACCAACACAGTCTGGTCATCGGCAAACACGTCACCCCATACATCACCACGACTTTTTAGTCTTGCCACAACGGCAGCCACGGTGTCGATATCCGAATTGTAGTCCAGCTCCTCTGAACCGGTCTGAAGCGCCTCGCGCAACCGCGCAAAGTAGAGCAGGTTGATCATTTGAGTAACTCGCTAAAGGGTAAAAATTGCACCAGTTCGCCGCGAGCCAGCGTCCGCTGCTCCGGCAAAATTGCCAGTCCGTTGGCCCAGGTCAGGGAGTTGAGCACACCGGAAGAGCGGCTGGAGTAGAGGCTGATCTGTGCCTGGCCCTGCCCATCCAGGTTCAACTGGGCGCGGGCAAACTCACGGCGCTTTTCAGCCCTCGGCCAATCGAAATCCGCCTTGGCCAGAATCGGTGTAGGCGCCAGAGCCTCCTCCCGCACACCCTGTGACTTGAGGATGAAGGGGCGGGCGAACAGGCAAAAAGTCACAAACAGGGAGACCGGATTGCCAGGGGTGCCGATGAAGGGGATGCCCTCAATATGACCAAATGCCAGCGGCTTACCCGGTCGTATGGCTATCTTCCACAGATCCAACGAGCCCAGAGCTTCGACTGCCGGCTTCAGGTGATCCTCTTCACCCACTGAAACGCCGCCGGACGTCATCACCAGATCAGCCTGCGCCGCGGCGGCGGAAAGCGCCTGGCAGGTCGCCTCAAAGGTATCCTCAACAATGCCCAGACTGACTATGTCACAGCCCAACGACTGCAGTAGTGCTTGCAACGTATATTCGTTGGAGTTGTAGATCTGTCCCGGTCCCAGTGGTTTGCCGGGATTGATCAGCTCATCACCGGATGAAAACAACGCCACCTTTAGGCGACGATAGACCACCAGTTCGCCGACACCGACAGAGGCCGCCAAGCCCAGATGCTGGGCACCCAGACGGGTACCGGCCTGCAACACCTCCTGGCCGATGCGGGTATCTTCGCCGGCATAGCGGATATTGGCACCCTGCTCAGGCAGTTCATTGATGGTGACCTGCTCGCCGTCCTGGGCACACACCTCTTGGATCACCACGGCATCGGCTCCCGGCGGCACCGGAGCACCGGTGAAGATGCGCGCCGCCGTTCCGGCAACGAGCGGTTGTGGCGCCGCGCCGGCCGGGATGCGCTGGGAAACCGGCAAGCAATTAGACGCCCCCTGCTTCAGATCGACACTATTGACCGCATAGCCGTCCATTGCACTGTTATCCCAGGGTGGCATATTGATTTTGCTCACCACCGGCTCCGCCAGGATGCGCCCATTGGCCTCGGCCAAAGTCACGACTTCACGCTCAGTCACCGCCTGGGCGTGACCCAGCAACAGTGCCAGCGCCTCTTCCAACGGTTTCATGCTCGGCTCGGATACGGAAGAACAACCACACTCACTCATCGCTCTTTACTCTTGGGTTCTGTTGCTGGGGAGGCGTCAGGCCCGGAACATCTGGGCAAAATTGCAGGGACGGGTGCGGTGATCCAACTGTGGATTGAGAATCTTATCCCAACCGGTACGACAGGCACCGGTGGAGCCCGGCAGACAGAACACCAGGGTCTGGTTGGTCAATCCGGCAATCGCCCGCGACTGGATGGCCGAGGCGCCAATCTCCTCCAGGGAGACGTGGCGAAACAGCTCACCGAAACCCTCGATTGATTTCTCCAGCAGCGGCTGCACCGCTTCCGGGGTACTGTCACGCCCGGTTATCCCGGTCCCCCCAGTACTGATAACGACATGCACATCGGGGTCGGCGATCCAGCGCGAAAAGATCGCCCGCATCTGGTAGACATCATCCTTGACGATCGCTTTCTCGATCACCCGGTGCCCGGCCGCCTCGGCCCCCTCCTGGAGAATTTTGCCCGATTTATCCGTCTCTTCGGTGCGCGTATCTGAGATAGTCAATACCGCAATATTCAAGGGCACGAAGCCCGATTCATCATAATGTCCTGTCATGGTTTACTCACAAAATTCGGATCAGAAGCTGTAGCCGAAGGCGATCTTGAAGCACTGCGCAAATTCGTCGCACTGGAAGCGATGATTCTGCGGCCCCGCTTCCTCGATCTTCACGCCACCCATCAGCGAAGCGATACGTCCCGTGGTTTCCCAGTCCATATCGTTCATCAAACCATACAACAGACCGGCCCGATAAGCATCACCACAACCTGTAGGGTCAACGATATTGGCCACCGGCGCGACCGGGATTTCATGCAGCTTGTCGCGGGTATAGATCAGCGAACCTTGGCCGCCCCGAGTAATCACCACCGCCTCCGCCTGTTTGGCCATCTGCTCCGGGGTTAGGCCGGTACGCTCTTCCATCAGTTTGGCCTCGTAGTCATTAAAGGCCAGCCAAGTGGCTTGGTCGACAAAGCGTTTCAGGTCGTCGCCATCAAACATCGGCAGGCCCTGGCCGGGATCAAATATAAAAGGTATACCCAGCTCAACAAACTGCTCGGCGTGCTCGATCATTCCCTGGCGGCCATCGGGGGAGATGATACCAATGCTGCACCCTTTTGCCTCATCCACCCGGTTCAGGTGGGAAAAAGACATGGCACCCGGGTGGAAGGCGTTAATCTGATTGTCATCCTGGTCGGTGGTGATATAGGCCTGCGCGGTATAGCTGTCCTCAATCACTTTGATATGATCCCGGCTGACACCGATCTCATCCATCCAACTGGCGTAGGCACCAAAGTCGGCGCCGACGGTTGCCATCGGCTTTCCCTCCCCGCCCAACAGTTTCAGGTTGTAGGCAATATTGCCGGCACAACCGCCGAATTCCCTGCGTAGTTCCGGCACCAGGAAGGAGACGTTAAGAATATGTACCTGCTCCGGCAGGATGTGGTTCTTGAACTGGTCCTGAAAGACCATGATGGTATCAAAGGCCATAGAGCCACAAATCAGCGCAGACATTCCGTCCTCCATTGTTTTTTCAAGCCGGGGATCATACACCGATAGGTGTAAGGTTGGATAGAAAGCCGCTCCAGGCCATCCATGGCCTCGGCGGCATAAGTCCATCCCTGCACAAAACTGCCAGGCGAGAGCGCGCCTGGCAATGATCCAGATCAGGTCTACCTCAGGGCAGGAGAATCAATAACCAGACCGCTATCGCCAGTACGATGGACAAGAACACGGCAGCCGACCCCAGGTCCTTGGCCCGCCCGGAAAGCTCATGCTGCTCGCCACCGAAACGATCGACCACCGCCTCGATGGCGGAATTGAGCAGTTCTATTAAAGGCACCAGCAACACACTGCCAACCAACAGCGCCCTTTCCAAACCGTTTTGGCCCAGATAGAGCGCCAACGGAAGCAGCAGAATCGCCCCAAGCAGCTCCTGACGAAAGGCCGCTTCATGCTGCCAGCAAGCTCTGAATCCGGCAATGGAATAGCCACCGGCATTGATGATTCGACGCACGCCGGTGACCTTTTGACCCGCCATCTATTTAACCGCCGGACGACGCCAGGCCAAATCCAGCTCACGCGCCGCTTTCACGTCATCCAGCCGTTTCACCGGCAGGGTATGAGGCGCCCCTTTCACTAGCCCCGGATCCTCCGCCGCCTCTTCCAGAATGCTTCGCATGGCGTCGATAAAGTCATCCAGGGTCGCCTTATCCTCCGTCTCGGTCGGCTCTATCAGCAGACACTCCGGTACCAATAGCGGGAAATAGGTGGTGGGCGCATGGAACCCGTAATCCAGCAAACGCTTGGCGAAGTCCATGGTATTCACCCCCAACTCTTTGGCCTGCTTTTTTAGGGTAACTATGAACTCATGGGTAGCACGCCGCTGCGGATACGCCGCCTGGAAACCGGCCGCCTGTAACTGCTTCAGCATGTAATTGGCATTCAGGGTGGAGAATTCCGCCACCCGCGGCATACCCTCGCGACCCAGCATGCGCGCATAAATATACGCCCGCAGCAAGACCCCGGCATTACCGGCGAAGGCCGTCAGGCGCCCGATACTTTCCGGACACTCCCGCTCAGTAAGCCACTGGTACTCGTCACCCGTTTTGGTGACCATCGGCACCGGCAGGTAGGGTACCAGGCGTTCGCTGACCCCGACCGGACCAGCCCCCGGACCGCCACCGCCATGGGGGGTAGAGAAGGTCTTGTGCAGATTCATGTGAATCACATCGAACCCCATGGTGCCGGGTCGGACTTTGCCCAGGATCGCATTCAGGTTGGCGCCATCGTAATAGAGCAGACCACCCGCCTCATGCACGGTCTTGGCGATCGCCTCAATATTGCGATCAAACACGCCCAGGGTGGATGGGTTGGTCAACATAATACCCGCCGTCTGCGGACCGACCACGCCCTTCAGCGCCTCCAGGTCCACATCGCCTTCCGGGCCGGTGGGGATCTCCCGCACCTTGTAGCCGCACATCACCGCCGAGGCCGGATTTGTCCCGTGCGCCGCATCCGGCGCAAGGATCTCGCAGCGAGCGGTGTCACCGCGTGCCTCATGGTAGGCGCGAATCATGGCTACCCCGGCAAACTCACCCTGAGCACCGGCCGCCGGGCTAAGGGAGACCGCCTTCATGCCGGTCACCTCACGCAGCATCTCCTGCAGTTCATAGAGACAGGCCATGAAACCCTGGCTGTGGCTCTCGGGCGCCTCGGGGTGACGCGTCACCAATCCCGGCAAACTGGCCAAACTGTTACAGGCACGGGGGTTGTATTTCATCGTACACGAACCCAGCGGATAGAACTGGGTATCGATAGAGAAATTCTTGCGCGAGAGGCGGGTGTAGTGGCGCACCGCCTGCATCTCAGAAACCTCCGGCAGTGCCGCCGACTGCTTGCGCCGGAACGCCTCGGGGATGCCACTGGCATCCGCCCTATCGAGGGGCGATTGGGCCGGCGCATAACGACCGGCCTTCGATTGTTCAAAAATTAACATGCTGACAGATTCTCCCGATTACTCTTTCGGCACCAGACCGCAGGTCACACCACCCTGCAGCTGTATCACCCGGGCCAGTTTTTCGGCATAGGCCGCAATCTCACCTTCGGTCCGTTTTTCCGTGGCACAGACCAGGATCGCCTCGCCCAATTCTGGATAGTCGCGGGATAGATCGAGTCCGCCCAGCACATTGTGCGCCGCCAGGGAACGCAACACACTGGTTGCCGGTGCGGGCAACGCCAATACCCGCTCATGGAAGACAGCACGGTCAAACAGTGGGGTGACACCCGGAATCGCCCCCAACGCGTCCACCAGCCTCCGGGTGTTGGCGAAACAGGCCGCCGCCGTCCTCTCCAACCCTTCACTGCCGAGCAGTGCCATGTGGATGGTGGCCGCGGTGACCATCAGCCCCTGATTGGTGCAGATATTCGAAGTTGCCTTGGAGCGGCGGATATGCTGCTCACGGGCCTGCAGGGTCAAGGTGTAACCGACCTTACCATCCAGATCCTGGGTACGCCCGATGATGCGTCCCGGCATTTGCCGTACATGCGCCTGCTGGCAACAGAGGAAACCGAAATAGGGCCCACCGGAGGAGAGAGGGGCACCGAGAGGCTGACCTTCGCCACAGCAGATATCCGCGCCCTTTTCACCCCACTCACCGGGCGGTGTTAACAACGCTAGGCTGAGGGGGTTGACCAGGCCGATGGCCAAGGCGCCATTGGCATGGGCCCAGTCGGTCAACAGATCCACCTCTTCCAGGACACCGAAGAAATTCGGCTGGGGGATCACCAGGGCGGCAAAGTCCTGGCCTTGATACGCCTCCAGCACGGCTGGATCAGTATGGCCTCCCTGGGGATCAAACGGCAGCTCCACCAGCTCAATCTGCTGGTTTTTAACGATATTGTGCACCACCCGGCGGTAAGCAGGATGCACTGTGCGGGGCATCAAGATGCGCTTTGACTTGGATTTACGGTTGGCCCGCACCGCCATCAACACGGCTTCAGCCAGTGCCGAGGCACCGTCATAGAGTGAGGCATTGGAAACATCCATCCCCGTTAGCGCCACCATCATGGACTGATACTCATAGAGCAGTTGCAACGTGCCCTGGCTCGCCTCAGCCTGATAGGGTGTATAGGCGGTGTAGTATTCGCCACGGGTGGTGATCTGCCAGACCGCTGCCGGGATGTGGTGGTCATAGGCACCAGCACCCAGGAAGCAAGTCGCCTGACCATCCTGCTGAGCCCGCTGGCTCATCAGCTGGCTGATCTCCATTTCTGACATCGCGGACGGGATGGCATCCAGTTGTGAGAGGCGCAGGTTGGCGGGTATCTCATCGAACAGATCATCAATGCTGGCTGCACCGATGGTCGCCAGCATCTCCTGAACCTCTTCTTCTGTGTGGGGGATAAATGGCATGTCTCTCAGGGCCCTCTCAGTGCTCTTCCGATTCCATCACTTCGCTATAGGCATCGGCATCCAGGAGGTCATCCAACTCTGCCGGGGCAGAGAGTTTGACCTGGAACAGCCAGCCATCGCCAAAAGCATCCTGGTTAACGGTTTCTGGCGCATCCACCAAGCTCTCGTTCACCGCCACCACTTCACCGGATACCGGACTGTAAACATCGGAAGCGGCCTTGACGGACTCAACCACCGCGCACTCACTGCCTGCGGAAACCGTGTCGCCCACCTCCGGCAGCTCGACAAATACTAAATCCCCCAGTAATTCCTGGGCGTGGTCGGTAATACCGATGACCACCGTACCATCCTCTTCATCACGCACCCATTCGTGACTTTTGGCGTATTTCAGATCATTGGGTACATTGCTCATCTCTAGGCCCTCGCTATTCGCTAAATAGGTTGTTATCTAAAATTTTCGTTGTCTGGATTACCGCTGGACGATCAGAGTTCGACCCGCACCTTGCCATGACGCACGAAGGGCGGTTGCACCACCTTTGCTGCGATGCGCTTGCCGCGGATCTCTACCTCGCATTGCTCGCTGACGGCAGGGGATACCCGCGCCAGGGCAATGGATTTCTCCAGTGTAGGCGCAAATCCACCGGATGTGATCTCTCCCGCCTCCTGATCCTGAAAAAAGACCTTCTGATGGTCACGCAGTACGCCGCGCCCGGTGAGAACCAGCCCGACAAACTGCCGGTTGGCGGGATCATCCCGATGGATTTCAATCGCGCGACGACCCATAAAGTCCCGCTCCGCTGGCTCCCAGGCGATCGTCCAGTTCAACCCGGCCTCCAGCGGCGAAATGGTTTCATCCATATCCGAGCCATACAGATTCATCCCCGCCTCCAGACGCAGCGTATCCCGCGCGCCCAGGCCACAGGGCTGTACACCGGCAGTGGCCAGCGCTTGCCAAAAGGCGACCGCCTCGGTCTCTGGCAGCACCACCTCAAAGCCATCCTCGCCCGTATACCCGGTGCGTCCAACAAACCAGTCGGCTGCACTGGCGGCAAAGAATGGCTTCAGTTCTCCCACCGGCCCCCTTAGCGCCTCCGGCAGTAGCGGCAACGTCTTCTCCCTTGCCTGTGGACCTTGGACCGCGATCATCGCCAGATCCTTGCGCGGCTGCACCGTGACTTGGAATGCCGGCGCTTGCCGGTTCAACCAGGCCAAATCCTTCTCCGTTGTACCGGCGTTGACCACCATGCGAAACCAGGTTTCACTCATGAAATAGACGATCAGATCATCAATCACACCGCCCTGTTCATTCAGCATGCAACTATAAAGGGCCTTGCCGGGTTGCTGCAGACGGGCGACGTCGTTGGCCAGCAAGTGGCGCAGGAATTCACGTACTCGCTCGCCGTTGAGGTCCACCACTGTCATGTGGCAAACATCGAACATGCCTGCATCCCGTCGCACGGCGTGATGCTCCTCAAGTTGCGAGCCATAATGCAGCGGCATATCCCAGCCGCCAAAAGGGACGATACGTGCCCCTATGCTGTTATGAGTATCAAAAAGGATGGTTCTGTTTCCCATGGGATCCTCCAGTCAAAAACAAGGCAGCTCTCACACATCCCTGTGCTCGGCAGCATAAGTCCGTCCCCGGACAAAAAAAGGGGCGGCGCAGGGGAATGATCCCATGCGCCGCCCCTCTGTCCTGAACCTGAGAGTTTGAAACCGAAATGATCGGTCCCTGCCCCGTCGGTGGGCCGGACGGCCACTCTCCAGAGTCAACCTGGAAGGAGAGATCCCTCCCCACACCGCGGTCCTTCTACCTGAGCGATTCCGGACGGTTTGCGCCTTCGGTGTCGGCCTCGGCCGATCTCTCCCACAGTGGTTTGGATTGAATTGCCGACTATACCTGTTGAGTTACCCTTTGCCAATAACGGTGGTGGAGAGAAAGTCCCCTGGTCGCTCTCGCCGCCAGCCTTTTCTATACTGACCGGGGTAGACGGCCGCACCACCCCAATCCCTTGCAAACTGGCTCCAATGGCAATTGCGACAGGGCTGGACTGCGATATCGCAAAACATCGGATAGAGATTGCTGGGCGATACGAGATTGTTAGTATTGCAAACGCGAATGATTATTAATAGAATGCGCATCATTGAATTAACAATCCTGGAGGCCCTCCCATGAACATCCGCTACAAGCTAGCCCTATTTGTCACCACTCTCGCCCTCTGCACCCATGCGTTGGCGGCCGAGGTGAATGTTTATTCAGCCCGCAAGGAAGCCCTGATCAAGCCACTGCTGGATCAGTTCAGCAGCGAAAGCGGTATCCAGGTCAACCTGGTCACCGGCAAGGCGGACGCTCTGTTGAAGCGGCTAACCAGCGAGGGAGCCAACTCCCCGGCCGACCTGTTCATCACCACCGACGCCGGCCGCCTGCACCGCGCCAAGGAAGCGGACGTCCTGCAACCGGTTAGCAGCGACATTTTGAGCGCGGCCATCCCCAGCCACTATCGCGACCCCGAGGGGTTCTGGCACGGGCTTTCGGTACGCGCCCGGGTGGTTACTTATATCAAGGACCGGATTGATCCCCAGCAGCTCTCCACCTATGAAGCCCTGACCGACCCACAATGGAAAGGCCGTATCTGTATTCGTGGCTCCGGCAACATCTACAACCAGTCCCTGGTAGCTTCGCTGATCGCCGCTAACGGCGAGGCCGCCACCCAGGAGTGGGCCGACGGTTTCGTGAAAAATTTCGCCCGCGATCCAAAGGGCGGCGACCGCGACCAAGTCAAGGCCGCGGCTGCCGGCGTCTGTGATCTGGCGATCATCAACACCTACTATCTGGGCGCCATGATCAACAGTAAGGACGAAGGCGAGCGGGCCGCCGCTTCCAAGGTTGCGCTGTTCTGGCCCAATCAAGCTAACCGCGGCACTCACGTTAATGTCAGTGGGGCGGGCGTAACCCGTTCCGCCAAAAACAAGGCGGCAGCGATCCAACTACTGGAGTTCCTGGTGAATGAAAAGTCCCAGGCCTGGTACGCCAGCGTCAACCATGAGTATCCGGTGCGCCCCGGGGTAGCGTGGTCTGAAACCCTCAAGCAATGGGGCACTTTCAAGGCTGACACACTGAACCTTTCGCAACTAGGCAAGAACAACCCAACCGCCGTACGTCTGATGGACAAGGCGGGCTGGAAGTAATCGCAAGGGGGGCGACCTCTATTGCACAATCCCGCTGAACCCCAGAGAATAGGGCTTCACACACCAACGCCATCCTGCTGGATGGCGTTGGTCTTTTATCTTCAGTCACTCCGGAAACCTTGAAGCGGTGGCATCTGGCAACAACAGACGAGCAACAGCACCGCTGTCCTGGCGGCTCGGGATCATGGGCACCGCCCTGCTGCTGGCCATGCCGGTGCTGGTCGTCTCCAGCTATGCCCTGATTCCGGCCGGTGAGGTGTGGCAACACCTCGCCGACACCGTGCTAGCCGACTATGTCAGCAACTCCCTGCTGCTTATGTTGGAGGTGGCCGTGGGCACCCTGCTGATCGGTGTCTCCACCGCCTGGCTCACCACCATGTGCCGCTTCCCCGGCCGGCGCCTGTTCGAGTGGGCGCTGCTGCTGCCCATGGCTATGCCGGCCTATATCATCGCCTACACCTACACCGGCATGTTCGACGTGGCTGGGCCGGTCCAGTCGAGCGTGCGGGATTGGTTTGGCCTGCGGTATGGGGAATACTGGTTTCCCGATATCCGTTCCCTGTGGGGCGCCGGCGGCATGCTGTCACTAACCCTCTATCCCTACGTCTACCTGCTCTCGCGTACCGCCTTCCTGGAGCAGTCGGTGTGCGTGCTGGAGGTGAGCCGATCACTAGGCAATGGACCCTGGCGCACCTTCTTCAGGGTAGCCCTGCCGCTGGCCAGACCCGCCGTGGTGGCCGGCCTGAGCCTGGCACTCATGGAGACCCTGGCCGATTACGGCACGGTTCAGTATTTCGGTATTGGCACCTTCACCACCGGCATTTTCCGCACCTGGTTCGGCATGGACGACAGTGCCGCCGCCGCGCAACTTTCCACCGCGCTACTGCTGTTTGTCTTTACCCTGGTACTGTTGGAGCGCTGGTCACGCCGCAAGATGCGTTACCACCACGCCAGCCAGCGCCACCAGTCCCTGCCCGGTTTTGTGCTCCAGGGCAGGCAGAAGCTGGGTGCCATCCTGATCTGCTCGACCGCACTGACACTGGGTTTCCTGCTACCGGCCGGCCAGTTACTATTTTGGGCGATCCAGACACGCGAGATGATCGATCACGAGTTTCTGCGTCTGACCCTCAATACCGTTGGCCTGGCCGCCGGTACCGCGCTGCTCGCCCTGTTGTTGGCGTTGCTCATGGGTTACGGACGGCGCATCAGCACCAACCGCAGTACGGTGGCCGCGGTTCGGGTGGCCGGCATGGGATACGCGGTACCCGGCACGGTGATTGCGGTCGGAGTGATGTTGCCACTCGCCTGGATCGACAACGGCATCGACAGCTGGCTGCGGGCGCATTATGGCGTTTCCAGCGGCTTGCTATTGAGCGGCACCCTGGTGGCGCTGGTCTCGGCCTACCTGGTGCGCTTTCTCGCAGTTTCGCTACAAACGGTGGAAGCGGGACTGGGCAAGATCAAACAGAGTATTGATGAGAGTGCCCGTACGTTGGGCGCCTCGCCGGGCGAGGTGCTGAAGCGGGTGCATCTGCCGATGCTGAAGGGTAGCCTGCTGACGGCACTGTTGCTGGTCTTTGTGGATGTGATGAAGGAGCTGCCGGCAACCCTGGTGCTGCGCCCGTTCAATTTCAATACCCTGGCGGTCCGGGCCTTCGAACTGGCCTCGGACGAACGCCTTCAGGATTCGGCCAGCGCCGCCCTGACCATTGTCTTGGCAGGAATCATCCCGGTCATCCTGCTGAGCCGTTCCATACGCAATTCGAGAGAGAAGCATGAGCTACCGACTGGAACTGAATGAGGCGACCGTCACCTTCGGTGCCACCGATGTGGTACAGCGGGTCAGCTTGCAGCTGCGTGAAGGTGACATCGGCTGCCTGCTGGGCCCCAGCGGCTGTGGCAAGACCACCCTGTTGCGGGCGATTGCGGGCTTTGAGCCGTTGCGCCAGGGCCGTATCGCACTGCATGGAAAAGTGGTTTGTGACACCCAGCGCATGATTGCACCGGAACGGCGCCGCGTGGGCATGGTATTCCAGGACTTTGCCCTGTTCCCCCATCTCACGGTAGCCGGAAATATCGGCTTCGGCCTGCGCGGCTGGACGGCCGCAGAAAAGCAATCCCGGATTGCCGACCTGCTGACGCTGGTCGGGCTCAGCGACTCCGCCGGCAAACACCCGCACCAACTCTCCGGCGGACAGCAACAGCGCATTGCACTGGCTCGCGCCATGGCGCCGCGCCCGGAGATCCTGTTGCTGGACGAGCCGTTCTCCGCCCTCGATCCCGAGCTGCGCGGACAGCTGGCGAGCGAAGTGCGCTCACTACTGAAACAGGATGGCATCACCGCCATCCTGGTAACCCACGACCAGACCGAGGCCTTCGCCATGGCCGATCAAATTGGCGTCATGAGCCAGGGCAAACTGCATCAGTGGGATAGCGGCTACAATCTCTACCACCACCCGGCCACAACCTTCGTGGCTGACTTTGTCGGCCGCGGCGCCCTATTCGCCATTCAGGTTGCCGACAGAAACAGCATCGATACACCGTTTGGACGCCTGAGCGGCAAACTCCCCGACGGCATTGAGACCGGCACCGCCCTGCAACTGCTGATCCGCCCCGACGACATCCATCTAACCACCAAGGAGGGTTCCATCAGTGCCCGGATCAGCGAACGCCTGTTCCAGGGTGCGGAGTATCTCTATACCCTGCAACTGGCCAGCGGCCACCATTTCCAGTGTCTCGCACCCAGCCACCAGCAACACACCCCCGGTGACACGGTCAGCCTGAAACTGGACATTCAGGATCTGGTCCTGTTCTCTAACGATGGCCGGGCACTCTGACCAAACCGTCTACCTGACCATCAAGGCCTCGATTTCTTCAACCGACTTAGGCACATCTTTGGAGAGAATGTCGTGCCCATCCTTGGTCACCAGCACATCATCCTCAATGCGGATGCCGATATTCCACCACTTTTTCGCTATCCCTTTTGCACCGGCCGGAATATAGATACCCGGCTCAACCGTCAGAACCATACCCGGCTCCAGCAGGCGCCACTTTCCGTCGATTTTATAATCCCCCACATCATGGACATCCATACCCAGCCAATGACCGGCGCGGTGCATATAAAAAGACTTGTACGCCTCTTTCTTAATCAGGGTGGAGACGCGGCCCTTGAGTATTCCCAGTTCAACCAACCCCTTGGTGATCACTTTAACGACCGTATCATGCGGGTCGTTCCAGTGATTTCCCGGACGCACTTTCTCGATTGCCGACTCCTGGGACTTGAGTACCAATTCGTAAAGCGCCCGTTGTTCCGGCGTGAATTTTCCGTTGACCGGGAAGGTGCGGGTAATATCCGAGGCGTAATAGTCATACTCACAACCGGCATCAATCAACAGCAGATCCCCTGACTTCAGCTCGGCAGAATTCTCTACATAGTGCAGAATGCAGCCGTTGGCGCCCCCGCCAACAATGGGGGTATAGGCCTGGAAACGCCCTCCCTGACGGGCGCACTCATGCACCAACTCTGCTTCCACCTGCCATTCCATAAGTCCCGGACGACAATACTGCATCGCCCGCTTGTGTGCCTTAGCTGAGATTCGCGCGGCGGTTCGCATCGCTTTAATCTCGGAACGACTTTTATACAGCCGCATGTCATGCAGGTAGTGGTCCAGTGCCACAAACTCAATCGGGCCATGTACCCCATTACGCCCCATGTTGCGAATTGTACTGATCCATTCCGACATCTGCTTATCCAGCTCATGATTACAACCCATGGCGTAGAACACCCGCTCACTCTGTTCAATCATGCGCGGCAAAATGTCATTCA
The DNA here is from genome assembly GCF_050289425.1 of Sedimenticola sp. Lineage (NCBI taxonomy): Bacteria > Pseudomonadati > Pseudomonadota > Gammaproteobacteria > Chromatiales > Sedimenticolaceae > Sedimenticola > Sedimenticola sp. The sequence goes on from NZ_JBNKFS010000015.1 coordinate 97,865, forward strand.
GATCACCGACCGGAAAAGAGTCATCTGCGCCATAAATCTCGCAGGCTCCCTCTTGACCGGCGCGTAGTCCATTCCAGGTCTCTTTTTCCAGATCGCGCTCACGGCAAAACAGAATATATTCAGCCTGTTTACGACCGGGTATCAGCACGGCTACCGCTTCCGGTTCTGGAAACCCGGTCAGGTAGTAAAAATCACTATCGGGACGATAAGGGTAATCGGCATCCCGGTTGCGCACCGACACCGGAGCCGAAGGGAGGATGGCGATGCTACCCGGCCCCATCATGCGCATCAGTTGATTGCGCCGTCGTTTGAATTCCGCCTGAGTCATGACCGCTCCGTCTCGTCGGCGACCATTTCCGCATGCACCAACATGGCGGCCACCCAAATAAATTCCGCTATCTCCGTGAGCGACTCCTCATCCTCTTCTCCCCCATCCAGATGATCCAGATCCATACGGGTGATTTCAGACAATGAACTCAAGGCATCCTGGGTTTCTGTAGAAAAGTCGTGGTCGGCCGAAAGCCCCGCCACCCCGATACCGTAGAGAAACCCCTGACACCAGTCTGCGACCGCTTGTGCTCGCTGCTTGATCGGCACCTCCTCATCAGGCAGGAAGGGGGTAAACCCCAGCCCCGGTCCTGTTACCGCCGCCAGGGTTTCATCATGCAGCACCTTGAGCGAGTTGGCGCACTCACGTACCAATAGATCCGTTGCCTGCATCTCGGTAAACAACTCGGCAAACCAGCGCGCCTGGGCATCTTCACGACCCGCACAGATCAACCCGCACAAAATACCATGCACTTCGGCACCGGTACTCTCAATATCCGCCGAGGCCATCTGCCGTTCGACACGCTCATAATTCAAACTGCTATCACTCATTGGAAACCTGTTTCATGGGGGCTGTATTTATTGGGACAATATCACTAACTGCGCATTATCTAATAGCATATCGCCTTAATGATAGTATCATGCATAGGGATAACATTGACCGACGCTTTAGCTCACTCTATATTGGACGTTATGAACACGAACGACCCCAATTCCTCTACAGAACTGGACCTTAAACGGCTTGAGTCACAAGTGGATCAGCTGATCCGCACGATCGAGCGGTTAAGTGATGAGAACAGAAGTCTCCGCGGCAAACAGCAGGAGCTGATGTCAGAGCGCGCGGAGTTGATCGAGAAGACCGAACTGGCCCGAAGCCGTGTCGAAGCAATGATCTCCCGGCTGCGCGCCATCGAAACCGGCTGATCCATATCGGATAAAATCACCGCGCTAATCCGCCAACATCAAATACATCCTGGATAATAAACGTGATCGAGAACAGCATCCCCGTTACCGTGCGCATACTGGACAAGGAGTACCGCGTTGCCTGTAAGCAGGGTGAGGAAGAGAGTCTGATCGCTGCCGCGCGCCTGGTCGATCAGAAGATGCGGGAGATCCGTTCGAGTGGGAAAGTGCTGGGGACGGATAGGATTGCGGTAATGGCATCGCTCAATCTGGCACATGACCTGCTCGAAAAACAGATGCATAAGGATGAAGCAAATCTTGGCATTAACTCCCGACTGCGCACCATGCAACAAAAAATTGACGCCATCCTTAGTAAAGAAAATCAGCTGGATCTTTAAATCCATTAGAGTTAGCCTATTCTCACAGGTATCCCCTGCGGTGTTTGTAAGCGAATCGGGTATTTTCTTGAGCCTATTCATTACCCCGGGGACTTAATGGGAATGTCATTGTGCATGTCCGCCCAAAGCGGAAAGCCTTAAGCTTCCTTGTCGTCCCCACTTGAACCTACTGGTTCAAGAACGATGATTTGCTACGGCACAGGCGGGGGATGCCTTATTTCATTCCAACACAACTAGATGCCTAACCCAGCAAAAATACGCCAAGCCATTCGTGCAAAAAGGCGCAGCCTGACCACGCAGGAACATCGAGCAAATAGCCTGTCTGCCGCCACCCACTTCATTTGCAATCCACAACTTATCCACTGCAATCACATTGCACTCTATCTCGCCGCAGATGGTGAGCTGGACACCCAACCCTTGATACGCCGGTTAAGACAACTACATAAAAAACTCTATTTACCGGTTCTTAAACCCGGCACCAATAATTCGCTTTGGTTTGCCGAGTATAGAGATGGAGAACGTCTGATACCCAACCGTTTCGGCATTGCTGAACCTAATATCCGGCACAGTAAACCTAAACCGGCCTGGTCGCTTGATCTAATTGTCATGCCGTTGGTTGCGTTCAACAGCGAAGGTACTCGCATAGGTATGGGCGGAGGTTACTACGATCGCACCCTCTCTTATCAACTGAGACATCAGCGATGGATCCGTCCCAAGCTCGTTGGCTATGCCCACGCATTTCAGTGCATTGAAGAACTCACAAGAGAGCATTGGGATGTACCGCTGCACGGCATCATCACTGAGCGAGGATATAAGTCGTACCGGTAACCCCAGCCTTTCATTCAATCCCTATTCCCATCCCAATTAAGCTAAAAGCTCAAAAAGATCGCTTTCAAGTTACAAATCAAGCCAAAAAAGACCAAAATATCCGTAATTTACTAGCTTTTTTTGAATACTTTATTATACTCAAAATTGACTTTTACATACTGATCGTGGAGGGAGTGTAATGGCCGTCAAGAAAGCCGCTAAGAAGAAAGCTGCAAAGAAGAAGGGTGCAGTCGCGAAGAAAACAGTCAGCAAGAAGGCTATCGCACCCAAAAAGACGGTCAGTAAAAAGAAAGCCGTCAGCAAAAAGAAGGTAGCCAAGAAAAAGGTCGCTGCTAAAAAGAAAGTGGCCAAAAAGAAGGTAGCTAAGAAAAAGGTCGCCGCTAAAAAGAAAGTGGCTAAAAAGAAGGTAGCTAAGAAAAAGGTCGCCGCTAAAAAGAAAGTGGCTAAAAAGAAGGTAGCTAAGAAAAAGGTCGC
>NZ_JBNKFS010000016.1:0-5188 GCF_050289425.1 Sedimenticola sp.
TTAGGTTGTGGTGGACGGTAACGTCCCATCTCTACCTCGGTTTAGGAAAAGCACCCAGCCAGCGGGCCCGGGTTAACTCATGAGCAAAAACGTGTAAACTCTTGCAGCCTGTATTTACCAGAGAAGATTGCCCATGAGCAATACACCCGACATATTGAAAAAGATCATCCAGCGCAAACTGGAGGAGATCGCGCAACGCAAAGCCGTGTTGCCGATCGACGACCTGATCGAACAACTGTCAGGCATCGACAACCCGCCACGCGGCTTCGCCCAGGCCATCGCCGACAAGCTCGACCGGGGCGAACCCGGAGTCATTGCCGAAATCAAAAAGGCCTCCCCCAGCAAGGGTGTGATCCGAGCCGACTTCCGACCGGCCGAAATCGCCGCCAGCTACCAGCGTGGCGGGGCGGCCTGTCTATCGGTATTGACCGATGTGGATTTCTTCCAGGGCAGTGACGACTACCTGAAACAGGCCCGGGCCGCCTGTAACCTACCTGTCATCCGCAAGGATTTTATCATCGACCCTTACCAGGTTTATGAAGCCCGGCTTATCGGTGCGGACTGTATCCTGTTGATTGTCAGCTGCCTGAGTGATGAAAGCCTGGAGGAACTGAATACGCTGGCCCACCAGATGGGCATGGATGTCTTGGTGGAGGTACATGATGCTGAAGAGTTGCAGCGGGCGGTAAAACTGAGCAACCGCTTGATCGGCATTAACAACCGGAACCTGCGCACCTTTGAAGTGACGCTGGACACCACCTTGGAGCTACTGGACCAGATCCCTCCTGGATGCATTGTCGTCACCGAGAGCGGCATACTGACCTTAGCGGATGTGACCCGGATGCGGCAGCAGGGCGTACATGCATTCCTGGTCGGTGAGTCATTCATGCGGGCCGAAGAGCCCGGCGAAAAACTGGCCGAACTGTTCGGCCAGTCCAGATAAGGGGCCGGTCTCCCGACCCCTTCAAGTTCCGTTACTTCTGCAGCGACTGATCGGCTTCAACAAACCCCTTCAACGACACCAGCAGACCCACGGGTTTGTTCTGCGCATTGGCAAAGGCCACCTTGAGTTTGTCGCCCTTTCGCATCGACTCCAGCAGGTTATCGGTTACCACCAGACTGGCGCGGCAACCATCCGCTACGCAAATGTTGTAAGGGACCTTGAGCGGTTCACCTAAACTGTCCACCTGCATCTCGACACCGGCTGCCAACGCCACACCCAGGGGCGTGGTCAATACCATGACCGGACCTTTACCCGCTGGCGGATAACCGAAGGTCACATGGAGGATCGTCTGATTTTTATCTTTCAGCCGTAGGCGTTGGAAGATCAGACAGAGCTCTTCTCCTGAAGTCTTCAGCGCCTCGCAGCGACGTCCCCAATCACCGAAGACCTGCGCCGCCTGCTCACCCATCCCCTCACTCTTCGTCTCTTCAGCCCCCCAGCCGGTCAACGGTGCCAACAGCACCAGGGCCAGTAAAATCTTTGCACATCCACGCTGCATCATCATTCTTTGCTCCCACGCTACGTCAAGTCCCACGTTATCCTATCCTGTCGGATAGCGACACCGCCCCATCATACTGCATCTGGCAGCCCGGTAGGATGGAATAATCAAAAACGGCATTTATCTGCATAAATCGGTTACTCGACGCACGCAGGTTATTCCACATTGGGTCGGAGTCGTTTAGGCTTGCCCGGGTATTCACACTCACTGTAGCGACTCAATGAATCACAATCATTCGAAAGATAAGGTCCGCAATATCGGCATCGCCGCCCATATCGATGCCGGTAAAACTACGCTGACCGAGCGCATCCTGTTCTATACCGGGGCACTGTATAAAATCGGTGAAGTCCATGACGGGGCGGCCCACATGGATTACATGGCTGAAGAGCAGAGCCATGGCATTACCATCACCTCTGCCCTCACCAAAGCCACCTGGGACGACCACCTGATCCAGATTATCGATACCCCCGGGCATGTGGACTTTACCATCGAAGTGGAACGCAGCATGCGGGTCCTGGATGGCTGCGTGATCGTTTTGGACGGCGTCCGCGGCGTCGAGCCACAAACTGAAACCGTCTGGCGCCAACGCTCGAAATTCAACCTTCCCTGCCTCTTTTTCATCAATAAGGTAGATCGTCCCGGCGCCGATTTCGACCACGCCCTAACCACCATACCGAAACGCCTCGGCGCCACACCGCTGCCGGTGACGTTGCCGTTACCGGATCAGAACGCGGTTATCCATCTGATCGAGCGCCGCCTTATCCGCTTTGGCGGCGAGCATGGCGACCAGCTGGAAACGACGCCCTGCGATCAGGCCCTTTGGGAATCCGTCGCAAGCTATCGCGAGAACCTGCTCCTGGGTATTGCCGAAACCGACGAAGCCTTTGCCGATATGGTATTGGGTGGGGAAGAGCCGGCGCCGGAGAGGATTTGGGAAGCCTTGCGCGCCGCCACGCTAAAGGGTGAGGTATGCCCCTGTTTCGGCGGCTCCGCCCTACGTAATCTGGGGGTGCAACCACTGATTGACGGTGTCATCAAATTGCTCCCGGCACCACTGGAGCGCCCGCCGGCCAGCGCCTGGCTGCCGGACGGCAGCCTCACCACTGTCGCGATGCAGGATGACCAGCCTTTGGTGGCGCTGGCCTTCAAGGTGCAGATGTGGGAGGGGCGCCGTCATGTATTCACCCGTCTCTACCGGGGTCAACTTAAACCGGGCGATCAGGTCCGCTTCAGCCGGGCTGACGGCAGCGTGGTACAGGAGCACGTGGCACGCATCTTCGACGTGGATGCCGCCAAGAAGACCCGCCTCGACGTCGCCCATGCCGGTGATATCGTGCTGCTGGCCGGACTGCGTCACGCCGCCACCGGCGACACCCTCTGTGATCCCCGGCACCCGCTGCTGCTGGAGCGCATCGACACCCGCGAACCGGTATTGAGCCTGGCCGTGGAACCGGCCTCTTCCAGCCAGGAAGAGAAGTTTCTGGAGGTGATGGACAAGCTTCAGGAGGAGGACCCCACCCTGCAGTTCGGCGAAGACCCGGAAACCGGCCAAAAACTGCTCCGGGGCATGGGCGAGTTGCACCTGCAGATCATCATCGAGCGGCTGCACCGAGAATACAATCTACAGGTCAGAACCGGTAAACCGGCGGTCGCGCTGCGTGAAACCATTACCCGACGCCATCAACTCACCCTCCTGTTCCAACCGCCAGCCGACCCATCCCGCAAGGAGCCATTGAAGGCACAGGTGACCGTTAGCGTCGCCCCGCTGTCGCGTGGTGCCGGTATTGTCACCCACAGCCAACCGACCATCTTGCCGGAGGGCGGCCAACTCACTAGCCTGCAGCAAGCGGCGCTGGAACAAGGCCTCCGTTTTGCCCTCGGCGGCGGCCCGCTGGAAGGGGCCCCATTGCAAGATCTGGAGGTCACACTGGATCAGGTGGAACTGTTCGGCTCCCACTCCACTCCCGAGGCCCTGACATCAGCCACCGCCCGCGCCCTGCGCAAAGCACTGGAAGGCGCCGGCCCGGCCCTGTTACAACCCATCATGAAAGCGGAGGTTGTCGTCCCGGAAGAGAATCTGGGGGCGGTCCTGGGGGATCTGCAGTCGCGTCACGCGCTGATCCAGGATACCGAACGCACCGTTGAGCAAGCCACCATCCATTGCGAAGTAGCGCTGGCCAGCCTGCTCGGCTATACCACCGAACTGCGCAGCATGACCCAGGGCCGGGGGCAATTCAGCACCCTGTTCGAGCGCTTTGATATTTTCTGAGCCATCATTTATCCATCGGATCGCGTAATATTGACTCCATGACGACTCAAGACCAGCTCTATCGGTTTTTATTTGAATCCCACAACCTGCGGGGAGAGTGGGTACAACTGGATGCCAGTTGGAAAGCGGTGCTTGAGCGGCACGACTATCCGCCTGCGGTAAGTCGACAGTTGGGACAAGCCATGGCAGCGGTAACCCTGCTCTCCGCCACCATCAAATATGACGGATCGCTGATCCTGCAATCCCAGAGTGACGGCCCCCTGCGTACCCTGGTGGTCCAGGCAACGAACCAGCGTACCCTGCGCGGACTGGCCCATTGGCAGGGCGATCTGCCGGAAGGCGATCTCACGGCCATTTATGGCTCTGGCCATATGTCACTCACCGTCACCAACCGGGGACCGGAACGGTTTCAGGGTATTGTCGAGCTGGCGGGCGAAAACCTGGCGGCCGCCCTGGAGAATTACTTCAGTCACTCAGAGCAGTTGGCGTCACGCTTCTGGCTGGTGGCGGACGATCAGCGTGCGGCTGGCTTGCTGTTGCAGAAACTGCCTTCCGACCAGGAACAGGACGAAGATTGGCAACGGATCTGCCTGCTGGCCGATACGATCACCGACGAAGAGCTGTTGCAGTTACCGGTACAGACCCTGCTGCACCGCCTGTTTCATGAAGAGCAGGTGCGTCTGTTCGAACCCGAGCCGGTCGCCTTCCGCTGCAACTGCTCCCGGGAACGGGTCGCCAGTTCGCTACGCGCCATGGGCCGGGCGGAGCTGATGTCGATCCTGGGAGAGCAGGGAACCATCGAAGTCGATTGTGACTTTTGCAACAAACACTACCGGTTCGACGCGGTCGACACCGAACAACTGTTTATCGACGGCGTGCCAATCGACGCCTCCGATACCCCACAATAACCGTCGGTATTGATCTACTATCACCTCTATTCGCATCCTAATAAACCGATCCCAAGCAAGGAGCTATCATGACCGTTCGCTATCTGCTGCTACTGCTCAGCCTATTCACCGGTCAAGCCGTCGCCGCCGACAACGCACCCACGAGCTACGACCGCATCAATCTGGCCGTCTCTGCCGGCGAAGAGGTGGACAACGACACCCTCAGTGCCACCCTCTTCGTCCAACACGAAGGCAATGATCCGGCAGCACTCAGCGCCCGGGTCAACCGCACCATCCGGCAAGCTGTGGATACCGCCAAACAGCAATCCGGCGTCAAGGTGCAGACGCTGGATTACCAGACTACCCCGGTCTACCGCGACAACACTCTGTCCGGCTGGCGTGTACGCCAGTCCATTCGTCTTGAGAGCATGGACACCCAGGCCATCAGCCAGTTGCTGGGCAAACTGCAAGAGTGGCTGAGTATCGGCAGTATTGGCTACACCGTCTCACCACAGCAGCGTGAACAGACG
>NZ_JBNKFS010000016.1:5198-100586 GCF_050289425.1 Sedimenticola sp.
GGAAAAACAGTTGATCCGCCAGGCCATTCAGCGATTCCAGGCACGGGCCGAGCTGGTGAGCAAAGAGATGGGGCAAAGCCGCTACCGACTGGTACAGATGAATATCAGCCATAACGGCGCGGCTCCGCCGCCCTATCCGATGCGGACGATGTCGCTACGCGCCGATACCGCCCCCGCCCTGGAGGCCGGCAGCCAGCGGCTGGAAGTGCAGATCAGCGGCACCATTGAGCTGCAAACCCCCTAAAATCTTGTTCACATTGTCTATGACAATCGACATCGTTCGGGCATCACAGACTCCGAGCCCTCTTCGCCTGACAAGCTGTGGACGTTGTATACCCAATACTTTTTCCAGGATGACATGACGCTGGCCCCGTTACGCCTGGCATTGCGTACCGTCGTGAGCGCCCTGCAGGATGAATTCAGGCGGGTCGACCAGTCACTCAATCTGGCCAAAAGCCGCGGCAGGAACCGCGTTGAATAAATTGAAGCAACGTAAGGGACGCACCAAGGCCTTCGCCACATAACGCACCCAATTTCAAACCACACCACTCGGGCAGGCCACGCCGGTTCCGCCCAATCCACAATAGCCGCCGGGATTTTTGGCCAGGTATTGCTGGTGGTACTCCTCGGCGTAGTAGAATGCCGGATCATCGACGATTTCGGTGGTAATTGGGCCATAGCCTCGTGCGGTAAGTGCCTGCTGGAAGGCGTCCCGCGACGCTTCAGCCTGCTGCCGCTGCGATGCACTGGTGACATAGATGCCGGAACGGTACTGGGTGCCGATATCGTTACCCTGACGCATACCCTGGGTCGGATCGTGACTCTCCCAGAACAGCTTCAGCAGCTCGGCATAACTGACCTGGGTCGGATCGAACAGCACCATCACCGCTTCCGCGTGCCCGGTGCTGCCACGACAAACTTGCTCATAGCTGGGATCAGCCAGGTGCCCGGCGGTATAACCGACTGCCGTGCTGTAGACCCCGGGCATCTCCCAGAAGCGCCGCTCTGCACCCCAGAAACAGCCCATAGCAAACAGGGCGCGTTCCAGTCCCGTCGGAAACGGCGGCAATAGCGGATGACCATTGACGAAGTGTTTGTTGGTGATCTGCATAGCGACCTCGGGAATCTGGGTTATAGTGAATAGCGCAAACTTTTTTGAGGCCTGACATCCGATCAGGCACGTCACTCTATCAGGATAGTGTCTTGGGTAAACAAAGCAAATCCAGTCAAGGCAAGGATCATCTGCATATTTTCGGCCCGGCGATCGTGTTGGTGATTCTCGGTTTCGTCCTCGCTTATCAATTCGTCAAACCGGCCCCACCCGATCATATCCGCTTGGCCACCGGCCAGCCGGATGGCGCCTACTATCTGTTTGGACAACAGTACCAAAAACGGCTGCAGGAGGAGCGAATCGATCTGGAGGTGATGACCACAGCCGGGTCGATCGACAATATCGGCCGGCTCATGCGCGGCGAGGCGGCCGCCGCTCTGGTACAGGGCGGCACAGCACAGAACGAAACCGGCCTGCTCTCTCTCGGCAGTCTCTACTTCGAACCGATCTGGGTATTTTTCCGCAAAGAGGCGCCGATCACCCGCTTGACCGACTTGCAGGACAAACGTACCGCTATCGGAACAGAGGGTAGTGGTACCCGGGCACTGGCGTTGCAACTGTTGGCGGACAACGACATCAATACCAGCAACAGCCCGCTGTTGGCGCTGGGTGGCCGCCAGGCGGCTGACGCGCTGCTCAGGGGTGAGATCGACAGCGCCTTCTTTGTCGCCTCCCCCATGTCGCCGGTGGTACGCGCCCTGCTGGATGCCGAACAAATCCAGCTGCTCAGTTTTGACCGGGCGGACGCCTATACCCGCACGCACCGCTTCCTCTCAGCGGTAAAGCTGCCGGAAGGGGTGATCAACCTGAAACGCAATCTACCCGATCGGCCAACCACCCTACTGGCCGCCAGCGCCAACCTTGTGGTACGAAATGACCTCCATCCGGCCTTGATGGATCTGCTGTTACAGGCGGCCCAGGGGGTGCACGGGAAGGGCGGCTGGTTTGAGGAGAGCGGACAGTTCCCATCCCCGACTTACCTGGTATACCCCCTCAGCAGCGCCGCCGAACGTTTCTACCAATACGGCCCACCGCTGTTGCAGCGCTACTTGCCGTTCTGGGCCGCCACCCTGGTGGATAGATTGAAAGTGATGCTGCTTCCGTTCCTGGCACTGATGATACCGCTGTCCAAGATCATGCCCCCGATCTATCGCTGGCGTATGCGTTCACGCATCTACCGCTGGTACCGCGAAGTACTGGCCATCGATCACCAACTGTTCAACACCGATGCCGACCTGGAGCCACTGCGGTCCGCCCTGGACAAGATCGAATACGATGTCTCCCATATCGATATCCCCCTCTCTTATGCCGAGGAGCTGTACGATCTGCGACTGCATATCAGCCTGATCCAGCAAAAACTAGAACGGCGTGCACGGGCGGATGCGCGCTGACGGTGGCGCAGGCGGGGAGTTAGGGGTACCCACGGGTTGCCCGGAGGCACTATTCGTCGAGAGGAAAGGGCAGGCACGGGGGCCTGCCCCTACAGTGGAACAATTGGGATCAGCTAACCCTGCCCGGTCAATCCAGTGCCGGTCCCAGGACAAAATCGAGGGCACGAAAACCGTGCGCCTCCAGGGCATCTTCGATATCGTCCCAGGTAAAATGGGGGTTCGCCTCTTCAGCCGCGGCAATGACGCCGGTGGCGTGCCGAAACGCCTCATGGGACTCCATATCCTCGGGAATCCGCACCAGCCGAATACCTCCCGGCTCCTTGCTGGGCAAAACCATCACATTGCAATTCATCAAACAGCGCTCCTCTGATTATCGGGTTAGCGGCGCTTAGTCACGCGGCTTTTCCTGTTCACTGGCACAACGGATACAAAGCGGAGCAGCCGGGTCGATCTCCAGCCGATTCTCGGCAATCTCCTCGTCGCACTCTACACAATATCCATAGGTCTGGTCCTTGATTCGGCTCAACGCCTGGACAATGCGTCTCAGTTCAAGGGCACGGCGACGCTGATTCTCCTGGGACATGGCTTGTTGCTGCAGGGCATCCATACGGGACAGCCGACCGACCCGGGTCTGATCCAGCTCCACGGTATCGGCCGCCTCCGCAGCCGTACCGGCCACCGCCATCAATTCGGCCTGCCTGGCCAACAGGCGCCGCCTGAAGCGTTCGCTGTCAGGAGCGGCCATGGATTGCCTCATGCATCGCCACCACACGCCGAGCTTCATCCACATGCAGGCTTTCCACCAGTCGGCCCTCCACCACGCAGACGCCACTGCCCACCTGCTGCGCTTGCTGCCAGGCGGCGATAATCTGCCGCGCCTGCTGCAAGGCGTCATCCGAGATACCGAACGCCCGGTTGGCCGCTTCGATCTGCTTGGGGTGGATCAGCGTCTTGCCGTCAAAACCCATATCCCGCCCCTGCTCACAAGCCGCCGCATAACCGCTGTCGTCTTGCAGGTCCAGATAGACGCCATCCAGAATATCCAGCCCCTGGGTACGGGCCGCCAACACACACAGGCCGAGGGCCGCCAACAATCCTTCGCGTCCCGGGGTATGCCGCACTCGCAACTCCTTGGCCAGGTCGGAGGTCCCCATCACAATCACTTGCAGACGTGGATGGGCGGCAACAATCCGCTGGATTTCCAGAATCCCACGCGGCGTCTCGGCCATGATCCAGAGCGGCAGGTCGCTTGGGGCACCCGCCTTATCCAGGGCGTCGCTGGCCCGCTTTACCATCTCCGGCGACTCCACCTTGGGCAGCAGAATGGCATCGACACCCCGCTGCGCCATCGCCTGTAAATCATCCTCGCCCCAGGCCGTGTCCAGCCCGTTGATGCGGACCACCCGCCAGCGATAGCCGTAGCCACCCTCAGACAACACCTGGGCCACGGTTTCCCGCGCGGTCGCCTTGGCATCGGGCGAAACGGCATCCTCCAGATCCAGAATCAAACCGTCGATCGGCAAGGTCCGGGCCTTTTCCAGCGCCCGTCGGTTGGAGCCGGGGGCATAGAGTACGGAACGAAGGGGGATATAGGGGCGCATGTTCATCGGTGATATCTGTCCGGTTGAAAAAAATCCCGCCGCCAGGAGGCCGGGAAAGAGGTTCTATCCTACCCGAACCCTTACCGGGAGCAAGGGCAATGCTTGTCCTGATTTGCAGAAATGTCTATCCTTCCCGCTCGCAATTTATCCCTATCAAGAGAAGCACCATGTCAGAAACCGCATCACGTCCCCTTTTTATATTCCCCGGCCAGGGCTCACAATACACCGGCATCGGTAGTGACCTGTGCGCCGAATACGCATCCGCCCGCCAGGTCTATGAACAGGCCAGCGATGTGCTCGGTTATGACATGGCCAAACTGTCGCTGGAAAACCCGGACGATCAGATCAACCTGACCCGCTACACCCAGCCGGTGTTGCTGACCCACCACATTGCCTGCCTGACGGTCTATCAGGAATTGGCGGCAACCCCGCTACAGCCCGTGGCGGCAGCCGGACACAGCTTGGGCGAATACAGCGCCCTGGTGGCGGCCGAGGCCCTCAGCTTCGAGGACGCCTTGAAACTGGTCGCCAAACGTGGCGAATTGATGGGCGATTTCGGTGAAGGTGAAATGGCCGCCCTCACGGTGGACCTGGAGACCGCCCGACCGCTGGCAGACAAGTATTTTTGCGGCATTGCCGGACTCAATCTGCCGGATCAGACAGTCGTGGGCGGCGCGGGCGCGGATCTGGATGCACTGGCCGCGGAGATGGCCGAACTGCTGCCGAAAAAGAAAGCGGTACGGCTGAAAACCGAAGGCGCCTTCCACACCTACTACATGGTGGAGGCGGCCCGCCGTTTCCGCGACGCCCTGGCCGAAGTGGCCTTTGCCCCCGCCAAGCTGAAGGTACTCTCCAACTATACCGGCGGCTTCCATGAAGCGGATGCCGAAACCATCAAATCCCGCCTCTTCTTCCAGCTGTTCCACCCGGTCAACTGGGTCGGCTGTATGCAGAGCGCACTGGATGACGGCATCGATCTGTTTGTTGAGTTCGGTGGCGGCATCGGCACCGGCGAGGGACCGGCCGAGAAGCGGCCTAATCTGGAGGGAATTATCAAGAAATTCACCCGCCGGGCCAGCCCACGTCCCGACTACATCCCGGCCATCAACCTGGCCTCGATCCGTACCGCCGCCGGCATTGAATAACGGCGCGCGTCGACTCATACACCCAAAGCCTCCCCCTTTCTGCTCGGCCGTCAAGCCGGGTAGAAGGGGGCACCACTCCCTCACACCACCGACCATCGGGCAATCTGCACCTATCGAGCCTTCCCCTCGGGCACAACAGGGAATTCCACCTATAATCTGGCCAGCACCAACAGCCGATACCGGGTGATCGGTGGGACACAGGTAGGCAAAACAGTAGTAAATTAAATCATTCAGCCGAGCTGCCGATATCACTCCATAGCTGGCTAATAAGATTGACATTTACCCGGGGAATGGAGAACCAAATGACTGAACGCATCCTGCTGGTAGACGATGAACCCTTTATCCTCTCCGGCTATCGTCGTGGCCTCGGCAAGCAATTCACCATCGATACCGCTACCAGTGGCACCGAAGCCCTGGAGATGTTTGGCCCGGAGGGCTCCAGTCCCTATGCGGTGGTGGTATCGGATATGCGTATGCCGGAAATGGACGGTGTGGAGCTGCTTGAGCGGTTGGCCGTCTCCCATCCCGAGGCCATACGCATCATGTTGACCGGCAACTCCGACCAACAGACCGCCATCAACGCGGTCAACCAGGGCCACGTCTTCAAATTCCTCTCCAAACCCTGCGCGGCGGCAGACCTTAAGGTGGCGCTGGAGGAGGCGTTGGAGCGGTATCGCAGCGAGCGGGAACGCGAGCGCATCGCCAAGCAGGATGCAGTCAAGGTTCAACACCTCAGCGCCAAGCTGATCCACCAGACCCGGCACGACATCCTCACCGGGCTGGCCAACCGACACGCCTTTGAACTGCGACTGAAAAACTCCCTGGAATCAGCCAAGCAGGAAGGGCGCCAGCACATCTTCTGTTTTATCGATATCGACCACTTTCACCGCATCAATGACGCCTGCGGCTACACCGCCGGCGACGAGCTGCTGCGCCAGCTGGGTGGACTGCTGTCACACCACCGACGCAGTGGGGATCTGGCAGCACGACTGGGCAGTGACCAGTTTGGCCTGATCCTGAGCGACTGTAACCTGCAGGATGGTCAGCAGATTATCCACACGCTGCATGAACAGATGAAACAGCATGTGTTTCACTGGGAAGAGAGCAGTTATGACCTGAGTGTCAGCATTGGCCTGGTGCCGGTCACCCGTGACAGCGACAGTGTTGCCGCCCTGTTCAGTGCCGCGGAAACCGCCTGCAATGTCGCCAAGGATGAAGGCCGCAACCAAGTGCATATCGGCGATGAGCAAGACTCACTGTTGACCCAGCGCTTGACCGAGATCCAGTGGATCAGCCGTATCAACAAGGCGCTGAAAGAGCACCGGTTCCGACTCTATTACCAGACCATCGAACCGATCAACCAGATCGACAACGAAGGGGAACACTACGAAATCCTGATCCGCATGCTGGGTGAAGAGGGGGAGATCATCCCGCCAGGCGAATTCCTGCCGGCTGCCGAACATTACCACCTCTCCCCACAGATCGACCGTTGGGTGATCCTCAACACCCTCGGCTGGCTCAACGACCACCCGGACCAACTGCAGGCGCTCTCGCTCTGCTCCATCAACCTCTCCGGCCTCTCCATCGGCGATAGAGAGATGCTGACATTCATACAGGAGACGCTGGAAAATTCGAACGTACCGCCCAGTAAGATCTGTCTTGAAGTCACGGAAACGGCCGCTATCGCCCACCTGGACGCCGCTGTAAAATTCATGCAGACCCTGAAGGCGATCGGTGTCCGCTTTTCCCTGGATGACTTCGGCACCGGACTCTCCTCATTTGCCTACCTGCGCACCCTGCCGGTGGATTTCCTCAAGATCGACGGTATGTTTGTACGGCACATCGCCCGCAATATTATCGACTGGACCCTAGTCAAGTCGATCAACGATATGGGGCAAATCATGGGTAAGCAGACCATTGCAGAATTTGTCGAAGACGAGGATATCTACAACCAACTGCATGAGATCGGCGCCAACTACGCCCAAGGTTACCTGTTGAGCAAGCCGAGCCCGTTGCTCGAGAAGGGAATATTACTGGTCGAGCAGGAGTCCTGAAGCTCAGCTTACCGGCATGGCTATCTTGATCGGTTCCTTGACCCGATGCACTTCGTGATAGTTCACCAACCGGTGGATCATGGTCTCCGTCAATTTCTGGCCGGCGGTGATCAGCGTATGCCCCTCCGCCGTCTCCACCGGATTGATCAGCACGGCGCCGGGTGTCAACGCCGCCACCATGACATGAATGGGAGGCAGCAGTTTCTCCTCCTCTTCCGCCGCCATAAAGAACCAGCCCACCGTCTGCAACACTTTGGGATCGTAGCGCCCCGGGTGTCCTGACATCTGCTTCAGTGCCGCACTGGTGGATACGCCGTTACTCTCCTGCATCTGCAGATCATGCAGTACCTTGAGAATGCGGCTCTCCAGGGGAATATCTTCACCGGCCAGCATGTCCTTGGGAAATCCGCTGCCATCAAAATTTTTACGTTGGTAGAGAATGATGCGTGCCACCTGTTCCAGGCGCGGAATATTGACCAACAGCTTGCCGCTGGTTTCCGGCAGTCGCTCAATAATCAGCTGCTCGGAAGGATCCAGCGGCTTTGAACCCCGCACCCGGGCCAGGGTCTGGGGGGGCAGCGTCACATAAGCAATTTTCGACAGCATGGCTGCCATCTCAATATCCCAGGTTGACATCAGGCGCATGGCGCGGGCGATCTCACGAGCGGTCTCGCGCAGTTCCGTTAGTTGGCCAAAGATCTCCGGCGCCACCATCGACAGAATATCGGTCAACAGCTTGATGGAACCGTTGACCGTGCCCTCCAACAGCTCTTTTTCGGACTTAATCAGTCGATACTGCTCTAACGCCGCATTAACGCTCTCCACCAATTGGGAGATCGGGCAGGGCTTATTCATAAAGCGGAATACCGCGCCCCGATTCACCGCATCGATGGCGGTCTGCTGATCCGCGTTACCGGTCAACATCAGGCGCACGCTGTGAGGGGATAACTCTTTGGCTTGGCGCAGAAACTCGATACCATCCATCTCCGGCATACGCATATCGGAGACGATTACCGCAAACTCGTCGCTGCCTTTTATCAGTTCCAGTGCCTCGGCACCGCTTAAAGCGGTCTCCACCGCATACTGCTTCCTGAACTGACGTTTGATCCCGCTCAGGATATTCTCTTCGTCATCAACAAACAGTACCCGCGCCGCCATCACACCGTCTCCGCTGTCAATCCACTGTACAATTCGCGCCACTGATCCAATCGATCCGACACACCGGATGCCTCCAGATAAGCCATATCCAGACCCGCCGGGATGACGGCTGAATCGGTAGAATCATTGGATGCCAGCGCATCCGCCACATGCACCGCCAGCAGGGGTGAAAAACCGTCATGCTCGGCCTGCTGCGGATCATGATGAAAGGCGACCGCCTCGACCATGTTATCCGCCAGAGCCCAGAGACCCAGCAGATAAGCACCGATTCGGCCATGGTCGACATGAAACACAGCACGTTCCGCTTCAATCAGTTCGCACTTGCAATCGTTAACCTTATTGAAAAATTGTTGATACTCATTTGGCAAACTCTGCACCAGTATCAGTTTGCCGATGTCATGTAGCAGCCCCGCCAGCAAACAATCCTCCACCACCGCCTTGCTCTCGCCCATCGACTCGGCAATCGCTTTGGCCAAACGGGAAACCAACAGACTGTGGCGGTGCAGTGACTCAAGGGTAAAACCCCCTATATTCAAGGACTGCGTGTCGAACTGCATAAAGATACCGGCCGACAACACCAATCCCCGTAGTGTCTCGGTACCTAACATAGTGGCCGCCTGCACCGGATTGGAGATGTGATGACCGATGCCAAAAAAGGCTGAATTCACCATCTGCAAGATTTTCGACACCATCGCGGGATCCTGCCCAATCACCTCTCCCACCTTTTGCACCGACACCCGATCCGCTCGCAGCAGTTCGGTCAACTCGATATAGAGCGCGGGCAGGGTCGGCAACGAGCGGATCTGCGACACCAACGACTGCATCTGACTGTCATTAACCAGCGCCCGCAACTTCAGAGAGCGGTTGATAACCTGAATAATCACCTCGGCGTCGCAGGGCTTGGATAGAAACTGGTGAGCGTAGGGCACCGCTTTCAGAATCAGTGCCTCATCCGAATGGCCGGACAACACCAGGCGGATCATATCGGGAAAATTTTCGGAGAGACGCGCCAGCAACTCGGCCCCATTCATGCCGGGCATCCGCATATCCGTGACCACCACATCGAACCGGGACTCAGCGGCCAGTCGGGCGGCCTCCTCCCCGGATGGCGCAAACACCATCTCCCAGGCATTGCGCTGGCTTCTCAAGGAGCGCCTGAGCCCATCCAAAAGGTGCTGTTCGTCATCTACAAAAAGTATCCGGCTTTTCATGCTACTGCTCCATGTTTGGGTCCTTCAGGGGCAAACGGATGGTGAAGGTCGTCCCCACACCAGGCTCACTCTCAACGGCAATCGTACCGCCATGCTTGTCCACAACCACCGAGTAGGCGATGGCCAGTCCTTGACCGCTGCCCTTACCCACCTCCTTGGTGGTAAAGAAAGGGTCAAACACCCGATTAATGATGCCCTTGGGTATACCGACACCGTTATCGCCAACCGTCACTTCCAGCCACTCACCCTGCCGCCGGGTACGGATATCAATCTTCCCCTTTGACCCGGCGGTTTCGTCCAGTCTTTCACCGATGGCGTGGGCAGCATTGACAATCATATTCAGAAATACCTGATTTAGGCCCTGAACGTAACCGGGAACACTGGGTAGGTCAGCGTCCAGATCGCATTCCAGATCGGCCACATATTTCCACTCATTGCGCGACACTTCCAGTGTCGTCGTAATCACTTTATTGACATCCACCAGCCCTTTATCGCGGCTGCCCGGATGGGAAAACTCCTTCATGGCCGAGATAATCCGGGCGATACGGGTTAATCCTTCCTCGGACTGCTTAAGTGACTTCGGGATCTCCTCCATCAGGTAGTCCAGGTCATACTCCTGCTCCAGCGCTGTCAGCCGTGCCAAATCGACCTGCCCCTCCGGCGACCTCTCTCTGAGTTGTTGTTCAGCTTGATACAGGGCGGCCATATCGGCAAACGCCTCTTGCAAAAACCGGTTGTTGTCGCCCACAAACTGAACCGGCGTATTGATTTCATGGGCAATACCCGCCGCCAACTGTCCGATCGATTCCAGTTTCTGCGCCTGCCGTAACTGCACCTCCATGGATTTTCTGGCTTTCTCAGCCAGCTGCCGTTTAATCAGCGCTTCCTCCAGGTCCAGGGAGCGAACCTCCAGTGCCGAACGATCCAACTGCGCCTCCAGGTACTCCGCCACCAGCCGCAGTCCCTGCACGCCCACCAGAACGGGGAAGGCTACCGCCAGCATGGCGAACAACAGCACCTCCGTCTCCTTGTGGATGCCGGCAACCAGTGCCGCGCTGGCCGCGATAGGCGTCCACATCATGGCGAGAAAATCGAGCCACTGACGCTTCTCCTGGGTCTGGGTGCCAACCGAAATGCTGGTCGCCGCCACCGTGCAGAGAAACACCAGCATGGAGACCGGGTTTCCTTCATGCGTCAAGATGATCAGACCGGTAAACATCCCCCAACTCAACGCGCTGATCAGGCTTAGAGAGTGGTACCACCATTTCAGGTTATCAATCGCCTCATCGGCGGCCACGGACAACTGGCGCGCCACATAAAATTCGGCCGAGCCCGACAGCATCAGCGTCAACGCCGGCAGCCAAAGCCAATCCAAGTGTTCCCGGATGTCGACGCTGATTACAATCATGATCAACACCACGATCGGATAGCCCAACGGTGCAATGCCGGAGCGCTGCCCCATATCCCGGGCAATCCGGCCACACACCTGCTTCTGTTGTTGGGCGGGCAATTGCCGCAACTCTTCATTTAACTGAAACCAGTCGCGCTCTCCATGTTCGGCAACCTGTTGCAACATAGCGTCCCTCTATTCAAGCCCTTCCAGTTGGGAGATGTCCTCACTTTGATCTGCCTTTGCCTCTTGATTAAGTGGCAACTCCACGACAAAGACCGCACCTCCCTGCGGATTATCTTCCAGACGAAGTCTACCTCCATGCTGATCCACGACTGTGGTATAGGCGATACAGAGCCCCTGTCCTGTTCCTTTCCCCACCTCTTTGGTAGTAAAGAAAGGATCGAAGATGCGTCCCTTGATATCCTCCGGCACCCCGGTTCCACTGTCACTGACGCGAATCTCGAGATAATCATTCAAGAGCCGCGTGGAAATCCCGATCACGCCCATCTGGGCACTGCCGGCCGCTTTAACATCGGTAATGGCATGGGCCGCATTGACCACCAGGTTCAGAAACACCTGGTTAATCTGATCCGGCACACAGAGAATCTTTGGCAGATCCTCGGCCAAGTCGAGAGCGATCTCCGCCACATATTTCCATTCGTTGCGCGACACATCCAGGGTAGTCTGGATTGCCCGGTTGATATCGGTCTCCACCTTCCCCACCACACCAGGATGGGAAAACTCTTTCATCGCCCGAACAATCTTGCTAATTCTTCCCACACCCTCGATAGTCTGATCGATCGCTCTGGGTATCTCTTCATTCAGGAAACCCAAGTCGATCTCTTCCTCCTTATCGCGTACCTGTTGGATAAGTCCCGTCAGATCGCCACCCGATTCAATCCCCTCGACCAGTTGCTGGTACTGATTGATCAACGCTTCCAGGTCGGCGATGGCTTCTTTCAGAAACTGGGTGTTATCGCCGACGAATTGAGTTGGCGTATTGATTTCATGGGAGATACCGGCCGCCAGTTGTCCGATCGACTCCAACTTTTGGGCCTGGCGTAGTTGCACTTCCATCAACTGCCGCTCTTGCTCGGCTTTTTTGCGCTCCGAGATATCGCGGATAATGCCGATCGCTTGCCACTGCCCCTTCAGTTTCAACGAAGAGACGGACAGCTCAATGGGGAAGGGTTCACCACCCTTTCTCAAAGCCGTCAGTTCAACCGTCTTGCCGGCCGACCGCCCCCGGCCCGGCTTGGTCAGTTCCGCCACCAGACGGGCAAACTCATCACGACTGTCACCCGGTTGAATCCAGTCATCCAGTCGCTGACCGACAATATCCTCCACCTGGAAACCGAACATCGTCTCGGAAGCCATATTCCAGAAGATGACCTCTTCGTCCTGATTCACCATCACAATGGCGTCCTGAGCGGAATTGGCCATGGCGGAGAACTTCTCCTCACTCTCCTTCAGCGCCGCCTGGGACCGCTTCTCTTCCGAGTTGTCCCAGTACATCCCGAACACCCCGATAGTGGTTCCCTGTGAGTTACGCAATGGTGCCTTCAAAATATGATAGGAAGACTCCTTCTCCTGATAGGTGCGAATCACATCCTGTTCCAGGGTCTCGCCTGTCTCCATGACATAGCTGTCTTCCCGACGGAACTGTTCGGCCATCTCCTCGGGATAGAAATCGGTATCGAAGCGTCCGCTGATATCGCCCGGCTGGATACCAATATCCTTGGCGTACAGCGTATTGCAGGAGACGTAGCGTGAATCGAGATCTTTGTAGAACAGTCGCTGGGGCAGATTTTCGATCAAGCTTTGGTAGTGGCTCTCCTGCTGCTCTTCGAGGCGCTTGCGCTCAATGATCCCGGCCATCACCAGCGCCGCCGCCTCCAGAAAACGCTCTTCCTCTTCATTCCGTTCGTGGCCATGCGGCAGGTAGAGCACCATAACGCCCAACACCTTGTCTCCTGACTTAATCGGGACATTGTAGTGGCCGTGGGGTTCCATCCCGTCAAACACGATTTCATGGCGCCCATCGACACAGGCAGCATGCACAATCCGCCCCTCCCGAGCGGCCTGGCCGCAGAGGCAACGGCCGAAGGGAATTCGTTTGCACAGCTTCTTCAGCGGCTCGGCCAGATTCCGCTCCACCAGCAGTTCCAGTTCGTTCGACTCTTTGTTCGCCAGGAAAATGGCCCCGGAAGGTTGCAACGCCGAGAAGGGAGCGGTCAAAATTATGATCAGCGCATCCCGCAAGCAGTCACGCAGTGGCCGGTTGGAGAGCTGAATCTGCAGCAACAGAACCAATACCAGATGCAGGCCACTCTCTCTGGCCGCCTTTTCCCAGTCGGTGTACTGTTCTTCGCTCATCGGTTCAATCCTTCGTCCCTGTAAACCGGGACAAGCCCAACCCGAACATCCACTTTAACTACGCTGGACCTGGAGTCCTTAAAGTACTATCGGCAGTCTACGCGTTTTCTTAACCGGTAACCCAGCCACTCAGCAAGCCCGAGATTGGGGTTAAACCAAAATTGAATTAACTATAGGTGGAAATTGGCAGCCTATATGGTCAATACAGAGGCGAAAAGGGAAGGGAGGGGCTTTAAGATGTGGGGATAGGGGGGTTAGCAGGTGGCGGAATAGCTGCCGGTAAAACGCACGGCGACCCCCCGATCGACCAGTATTTCAGCCGTCAACTCAATACGGCTGCGCTTACCGGCCCGGAGACTCTCGATAAAGGCTTCGTAGCTGCCATCCTCAGGCAATCGGCAACGCGCCTTGATCTCGCCCGTTACCGGCAAACGATAACTGATTTTGGCATCGCCCAGGACACTGTGGGCATCCAGCCCTTCATCCTCATATTTCAGGTGCAGTATGCCCCAACAAACCACCGCACAGATGCTGTAGAGACTGCCGCCAAAGGCGGTGCCATGGATATTCACGTTGGGTTCGAAATCGGCCAGGAACAGCAACTCTCGGCCGTCATGCTCCTCCACCCGGACACCCATGGTGCGGGTCAGGGGCACCTCGCGGTGCAGCGTCTCTTCCAGTAGTGCCAGTCGTTGCTTCATGGTTCTAAGTGCTCACTCTGTCGGCGCATGCCGATAGACGTCGGGGAGCTGTCCCGCCGCATCGCAGCTGACCCCAAGATCTCGCAGGATGCCGTCGCGGATACTGTAGATCCAGCCGTGTACCGAGAGCGACTGCCCCCGGCTCCAGGCATCCTGGACGATGGTGGTGTGGGAAAGATTCGCCACCTGCTCGATTACATTCAGCTCGCACAGGATATCCACCCGCTCCTCCTGGTCGATACACTGCTCAAAGCGCTCGGTATAGCGATGGTAGACATCCTTGATATTGCGAATCCAGTTATCGATCAAGCCGAGCGGACGATTCTGCAATGCC
Source organism: Sedimenticola sp. (assembly GCF_050289425.1). Lineage (NCBI taxonomy): Bacteria > Pseudomonadati > Pseudomonadota > Gammaproteobacteria > Chromatiales > Sedimenticolaceae > Sedimenticola > Sedimenticola sp. The sequence goes on from NZ_JBNKFS010000016.1 coordinate 19,674, forward strand.
GCGGCGACACCGCCACAACCGTAGTGTCCACAGACGATAATGTGTTTGACCTTCAGTACCTCCACCGCATACTGCACCACCGAGAGGCAGTTCAGATCGGTATGCACCACCATATTGGCGACATTGCGATGCACGAAGATCTCGCCCGGCAGCAGACCGGTGATCTGGTTGGCCGGCACCCGGCTATCGGAACAACCGATCCAGAGGTATTCCGGTGACTGCTGCTTTGACAGCTTGTCAAAAAAGGTCGGATCCTCCGCCTTGATCCTGGCAGCCCACTCGGCGTTGTAGTCAAAAAGCTGTTCGATCTTAGGCATTGTCAAAATCTGGCGCGGCAATAAAAAGTCTGCGCAAGTATCAACCACATTAGTTTGAGTGACAACCGGCGTCTGAAATTACGCCTGCTCCAACTCCACCAGGGTACCGCAGAAATCCTTCGGATGTAGGAACAGCACCGGCTTGTTATGGGCACCGATCTTGATCTCACCCAATACGCGGGCACCGGCCGCCTCCATCTTCGCCGCCGCCGCCTGGATATCCTCCACCTCATAACAGACGTGGTGTATACCGCCACCGGGGTTCTTCTCCAGATACTTGGCAATGGGGGAGTGCTCGCCCAGCGGATAGAGCAACTCGATCTTGGTATTGGGCAGTTCGACAAAGACCGTCACCACACCGTGCTCGGGCAACTCCAGCGGTTCCGAGACCCGGGCGCCCAGGGTATCGCGATAGACAGCCGTCCCGGCCGCCAGGTCTGGCACCACAATCGCCACGTGATTCAGTTTTCCGATCATTGCTTTTCACCTCTGAGAAATAATGGTCTCGCGTATGCGTTCCCACGCGGAGTATCAGCGCATACAACGGGCCGGTCGCATCACTCAGGCAACCGGTTATTGCGCAAGAAAGTCGATAGCAGCTGGGCCGCCGCCAGGGTAGGGGGCAAACTGCCGTCGATCACCGCCCGCTCCAATTGCGGAATCAACTGCGCCACCTGCTTATCTTCACGTAGCGCGGTTAACAGATTCTCCGCCGTCTCGGTCCACATCCAGGACTTCGCCTGTTGCGCCCGACGCTGGGCCAGCTCGCCACTGGCGCTCAACACTTCACGATATCGGCAGACCGTTTGCCACGCCTCGGCAATCCCCCGCCGCTCCAGGGCAGAACAGGTCTTGACCGGTACCCGCCAGTTGCGGGTTCGCGGATGCAGCAGTTTCAGGGCGTGAATATAGTCGCTGGCGGAGTGATTAGCGGTAGCGGCCATGTCACCGTCCGCCTTGTTGACCAAAACCAGGTCGGCCAACTCCATGATGCCGCGCTTGATACCCTGCAGGTCGTCACCACCGCCCGGCAGCAACAGCAGCAGGAACATATCGGTCATATCCGCTACGGAGGTCTCCGATTGGCCAACACCGACCGTCTCCACGATCACCACATCGAAACCGGCCGCTTCACACAACAGCATGGTCTCCCGGGTACGACGGGTCACGCCGCCCAGGGTCTTGCCCGCCGGCGAAGGGCGGATAAAGGCCTCCCGATGGCGGCACAACTCCTCCATGCGGGTCTTGTCACCCAGGATGGAGCCACCGCTGATGGCGGAGGAGGGATCCACCGCCAGCACCGCCAGCCGATGCCCCTGCTCCAGGATGTGCAGACCCGCCGCCTCAATGAAGGTGGACTTGCCGGCGCCCGGCACGCCGGTGATACCGATACGGATGGAGTTGCCGGCATGGGGCGTCAACCGCTGCAACAGGGCATTGGCCTGCACCCGGTGATCGGCCCGGGTGGACTCCACCAGGGTGATGGCCCGGGAGAGGGCACGCCGGTTGCCCGCCAACAGCTGTCCGGCCAATTGTTCCGTGTCCGTCATTTGAAATCCACTGCTTGAAATCACTGAGTATTTAGCCGCGAATGCACGCGAATAAACGCAAATAGAGATTCTTTTGCACCCTCCCCAAGATCGAGATTCATCCCCTTACGGAGGTCCAACTGCAAACTAGATCATCCTCAGACCCGGGAACCATCAAGCAATCACATCATTCACGTTAATTTGCGTTCATTCGCGGCTTATAACCCTGCCCTTTTAAAGACTCACTCGAACTCGATAATAACCTGATCCACTTTCAGACTATCACCGGCCTCAGCCTGGATACTGGCCACCACGCCATCTTGCCCGGCACGCAATACATTCTCCATCTTCATCGCCTCGATCACCGCCAGCTCTTCACCGGCCTTCACCTCTTGCCCCACTTCCACCGACACTTTGACCAACAGGCCGGGCATGGGGGAGAGCAGGAATTTGGAGAGATCAGGCGCCTCCTTCTCCGGCATCAGGGCGTGCAGCTCGGCCGCACGCGGCGTCATCACTAAGGCGTCCGTCTGGTTACCGCGATGGAACAATCTCAGCCAGAGCCCCTTACGTTCCACCTGGAAACAGACGGTTTGTCCATTGATGGTGCCGTGAAGCAGGGGCTGCCCGAACTCCCACTCGGTGGTCACATCGTAGCTGTTTCCGGCATACTCCACCCGGCAACCGCCATCGGCCGGGACGGCGCTGACCGCATGGTGTTCGCCATTGATGACCACCACCCAATCATCATTCACCTTACGTTCGTGACCGCGTAACTGACCGCTCAAACAGGCGGCGCGATCCATATATTGACGATGAATCATCGCCGCAATCGCCACCACCTTGGCCGGATCATCCTGGGGAACGTAGGAGGCATCGAAGCCATCCGGGAACTCCTCGGCGATAAAGTTGGTGGTCAGCCGACCTTCGATGAAACGCGGATGCACCATCAAGGCGTTGAGGAAACTGATATTGTGCTGCACACCGCGGATACAGTAGGCATCCAGGGCATCCTGCATACGGTGAATCGCCTCGTTGCGATCCGCACCGTAGGTGATCAGCTTGGCGATCATCGGGTCGTAGAACATGGATACTTCGCCACCCTCGTAGACACCGGTATCCACCCGCACGTTGTCACCCACAGGCGGCTCGTACTTCACCAGCCGCCCGATGGAGGGGAGGAAGTTGCGGAATGGATCCTCGGCATAGACTCGGGACTCCATCGCCCAACCGGTCAGCTTCACATCCTCCTGCTTGAGCGGCAGCGCCTCGCCGTTGGCCACCCGGATCATCAGCTCCACCAGATCCTGGCCGGTCACCAGCTCGGTGACCGGATGCTCCACCTGCAGACGGGTATTCATCTCCAGGAAATAGAAGTTGCGGTTGGCATCGACGATAAATTCAACCGTACCGGCAGAGCGGTACTCCACCGCTTTGGCCAGTTGCACCGCCTGCTCACCCATCTGCTTGCGGGTCGCCTCATCGATAAACGGGGAAGGGGCCTCTTCGATCACCTTCTGGTGACGTCGCTGGATGGAGCACTCGCGCTCGCCCAGGTAGATGACATTGCCGTGGGTATCGGCCATCACCTGGATCTCAATGTGGCGCGGCTCTTCGATAAATTTCTCGATAAACACCCGCTCGTCGCCAAAACTGGACCGGGCCTCGTTGGTGGCACGCTCAAAGCCATCGCGACACTCCGCCTCGTTCCAGGCCACCCGCATACCCTTGCCGCCACCGCCGGCAGACGCCTTAAGCATCACCGGATAACCGATATCGTTGGAGATCTCCACCGCGTGATCGGCATCCCGCACCACATCGGTATAACCGGGAATCACGTTGACCCCGGCCTTTTCCGCCAGGTTCTTGGAGGTAATCTTGTCGCCCATGCTGTTGATGGCCAAGGTGGCCGGCCCGATAAAGGCGATCCCCTCTTTTTCCAGCGCCTCGCAAAAACTGGAATTTTCCGACAGGAAACCGTAGCCCGGATGCACCGCCTGAGCCCCTGTATCACGGCACGCCTGGATGATACGCTCCATCACCAGGTAGCTCTCGGACGAGGCTGAAGGACCGATGTGCACCGCTTCGTCCGCCATCTTCACATGTAGCGCCTCACGATCGGCATCGGAGTAGACCGCTACGGTCTTGATGCCCATCTTGCGGGCGCTCTTGATCACCCGGCAGGCAATCTCACCACGGTTAGCTATCAATATTTTTTCAAACATATTTTATGTCTCTGTTTGTTAGCCGCGAATGCATGCATTCGCGACTCGCCATGGTATGTAGGGTGGACACGTCGCCTCTGCCCACGCGGCGTCTGCCCCTTAAAGCGGGATGTTGCCATGCTTGCGCCAAGGGTTTTCCAGCTGTTTGTCCTTCAGCATGGCCAGCGAGCGACAGATTCGTTTACGGGTACTGTGCGGCATGATCACGTCATCGATGAACCCGCGGCTGCCGGCGACAAAGGGATTGGCGAATTTTTGCCGATACTCTTCGGTACGGGCGTCGATCTTCTCCTGGTTACCCAAATCCTGGCGGAAGATGATCTCCACCGCCCCCTTCGGCCCCATCACTGCGATCTCCGCCGTCGGCCAGGCCAGGTTCACGTCACCGCGCAGGTGTTTGGAAGCCATCACATCGTACGCGCCGCCATAGGCCTTACGGGTAATCACCGTGATCTTCGGCACGGTCGCCTCGGCATAGGCGTAGAGCAGTTTGGCACCGTGTTTGATGATGCCGCCGTATTCCTGGCTGGTACCCGGCAGGAAGCCCGGCACATCCACCAGGGTGACCACCGGGATATTGAAGGCATCACAGAAACGGACAAAACGCGCCGCCTTTTTTGACGAATCGATATCCAGACAGCCGGCCAGCACCATCGGCTGATTGGCGACGACACCGACAGTGGCGCCCTGCATACGGCCAAAGCCAGTGATGATATTGGCGGCGTAGTCGGGCTGGATCTCGAAGAAGTCGTTGTCGTCGACCATCTTGGTAATCAGCTCCATCATGTCGTACGGCTTGTTGGGATCAGCCGGCACCAGGGTATCCAGCGAGGAGATCTTGCGATCGGCCGGATCGTTGGTCGGCCACACCGGCGGCAGCTCCTTGTTGTTGGCCGGCAGGAAATTAACAAAGCGGCGCAGCATCAGCAGTGCTTCCACATCATTCTCAAAGGCCAGGTCGGCGACGCCGGATTTGCTGGTGTGGGTCACCGCTCCGCCCAGCTGTTCCGCGGTCACGCTCTCATGGGTCACGGTCTTGACCACATCGGGACCGGTCACGAACATGTAGGAGGTATCCTTGACCATGAAAATAAAGTCGGTCATGGAGGGTGAATAGACCGCACCACCGGCACAAGGCCCCATAATCATGGAGATCTGCGGCACCACGCCGGAGGCCAGCACATTGCGCTGGAACACATCGGCATAACCGGCCAACGACTCCACGCCTTCCTGGATACGGGCACCACCCGAATCGTTCAGGCCGATTACCGGCGCACCTACTTTCATGGCGTGATCCATAATCTTGCAGATCTTCTGCGCGTGGGCGCCGGAGAGGGAACCGCCAAACACAGTAAAGTCCTGACTGAATACAAACACCAGGCGCCCACTGACGGTGCCATACCCGGTCACCACGCCATCACCGGGGATCTTCTGTTTTTCCATGCCGAATTCGGTACAGCCGTGCTCGACGAACATATCCCACTCTTCGAACGAATCGGGATCCAGGAACAGTTCGATACGCTCACGCGCGGTCAGTTTGCCCTTGGCATGTTGGCTTTCGATGCGTCTCTGGCCACCGCCATTTACCGCGGCGGCACGCTTTTCATCGAGCCGGCTAATCATATCTTGCATGAAACTCTCCTCAAGCTTGAACGGTGACCATGGCCACCTGACACCTGCCCCGGTCAGGGGGAGGGGTTTTTTCTTGTCGCCTCAACCGCCTTGACGGCGGCGAATCAAAGCCAGCATTTCCGCCGCCGAAGCGGGAATATGGGTACCCGGCCCATATACCGCCGCGACCCCCATCTCCAGTAGCACCGGGTAATCCTTCGGGGGAATCACTCCACCACAAACCACCAGAATATCCTCGGCACCCTCATCTTGCAGCGCCCGGATCAGGGCCGGCACCAACGTCTTGTGGCCCGCCGCCAGGGATGAGACGCCGACAACATGCACATCGTTTTCCGCTGCCTGGCGCGCCGCCTCTTGCGGCGTCTGAAACATGGGACCGATATCGACGTCAAAACCAAGATCGGCATAGGCGGTGGCGATCACCTTGGCGCCACGATCATGCCCGTCCTGGCCCATCTTGACCACCAGCATGCGCGGCCGGCGCCCCTGCTCCTCGGCAAAGGCGTCTATCTCCTGTTTGATCTTGTCGAAGCCCTCATCACCCTCATAGGCGGAACCGTAAACACCAGAGACCGAACGGGTGATCGCCTTGTGGCGGTTATACACCGACTCCAGGGCATCGGAGATTTCACCCACCGTAGCGCGGGCGCGGGCCGCATCCACCGCCAGGGCCAATAGATTGCCACTGCCATCCTGCGCAGCCGCCGTCAGGGCATCCAGTGCCGCCTGATGGGCCGCTGCATCCCGATTGGCCCGAATCGTCTGCAGACGCGCCACCTGGGCTTCGCGTACCGCCGTATTGTCGATATCCAGCACATCGATCTCCGGCTCCTGTGCCAACTGGTATTTGTTGACACCAACGATCACCTCTTCACCGCGGTCGATGCGCGCCTGGCGCAGGGCCGCCGCCTCCTCGATACGCAGTTTGGGCATGCCCGACTCCACCGCCTTGGTCATGCCGCCCAGCGCCTCCACTTCGTCGATCAGCTGGCGCGCCTCATCCACCATGGATTGGGTCAGGCTCTCCACGTAATAGGAGCCGGCCAGCGGATCCACCACCTTGGTGATGCCGGTCTCTTCCTGGATCACCAGCTGGGTATTGCGGGCGATGCGCGCCGAATTGTCGGTCGGCAGGGCCAGTGCTTCATCGAAGGCGTTGGTGTGTAGCGACTGGGTACCGCCCAGCACCGCGGCCATCGCCTCGATGGTGGTACGCATGACGTTGTTGTAGGGATCCTTGGCGGTCAGGCTCACGCCGGAAGTCTGGCAGTGGGTGCGCAGCATCTTGGAGCGCTCATCCTTGGGCTGGAAGTGCTTTTCCATCAGTTCCGACCAGAGCAGGCGGGCAGCACGCAGCTTGGCAGCCTCCATGAAGAAGTTCATGCCGATGGCGAAGAAGAAGGAGAGGCGTGGCGCGAACTGATCCACATCCAGCCCCTTGGCGATGGCCGCCCGCACATACTCCAACCCATCAGCGATGGTAAACGCCAACTCCTGCACCAGGGTCGAACCGGCCTCCTGCATGTGGTAACCGGAGATGGAGATGGAGTTGAACTTGGGCATGTACTGCGCGGTGTAACCGATGATATCGGCGACGATACGCATCGACGGCTCGGGCGGGTAGATGTAGGTATTGCGCACCATGAACTCCTTGAGGATATCGTTCTGCAGCGTACCGGCCAGCTTCTCCGGCGGCACGCCCTGCTCCTCGGCGGCGACAATATAGCTGGCCATCACCGGCAGCACCGCACCGTTCATGGTCATGGAGACCGATACCCGGTCCAGCGGGATGCTGTCGAACAGGATCTTCATGTCCTCCACCGAGTCGATCGCCACGCCGGCCTTGCCCACATCGCCCACCACCCGGGGATGGTCGGAGTCGTAACCGCGGTGGGTCGCCAAATCAAACGCTACCGACAACCCCTGCTGGCCGGCAGCCAGATTGCGTTTATAAAAGGCGTTGGACTCCTCCGCCGTGGAGAAACCGGCATACTGGCGCACTGTCCAGGGGCGCCCGGCATACATGGTGGCACGGGGACCACGCAGGAACGGGGCAAAACCCGGCAGACTGTCCACATTCTCCAAACCCTGAAGATCGGCCGCGGTATACAGCGGCTTGATCTCGATCCCCTCCGGGGTATGCCAGTTCAGCGCTTCCAGTGGACGGCCGCGCAGCTCTTTTTCCGCCTGTTGCTTCCAGTCATCCAGGGTGGGTTTCGGCTTTTTTGCCATGACGAATAACTCCTGAACAGTGGCGCAACGCGCCACCGTTTCATTAACATCCGGCGGCAAATGCCGCCGGTCTCTAGTCACACGATACGACTGAAATCAGTGCTTCTGGGCATAACCGATGCGAATCAGCGCCTCGGTGATTTCATCCAGGATGGCGGGATCATCAATGGTGGCCGGCATCTTGTACGCTTCACCATCGGCGATCTTCTTCATGGTGCCGCGCAGGATCTTGCCCGAGCGGGTCTTGGGCAGGCGATCCACCACCACCACCTTCTTGAAAGCGGCTACCGGGCCGATCTTTTGCCGTACCAGCGCCACCAATTCGGCGACCACCTCCTCCTCGGACCGGTTGGCGCCGGCCTTCAGCACCACCAGGCCGACCGGCAGTTCACCCTTCAGCTGATCGGCGGCACCAATCACGCCGCACTCCGCCACATCGGGATGGGAGGCCAACACCTCTTCCATGCCACCGGTGGAGAGACGATGACCCGCCACGTTGATGATGTCGTCGATACGGCTCATGATCCAGAGATAGCCGTCAGCATCCTTGTAGCCGGCGTCACCGGTCAGGTAATAACCTTCCGTGGCGCTCAGGTAAGAGTCGACAAACCGCTGGTCGTTCTGCCACAGAGTCGGCAGACAGCCCGGCGGCATCGGCAGCTTAACCATGATGCGTCCGATCTCGCCGGCCGCCTCTTCATTGCCGTTCTCGTCCAGGATGCGTACGTCATAGCCCGGCACACAGACGGTGGGGGAACCGGGTTTTACCGGCAGTTCCTCGATACCGAGACAGTTGGCGGCGATACCCCAGCCGGTCTCGGTCTGCCACCAGTGATCGATCACCGGAACCGCCAATTGCTTTTGCGCCCACGCCAGGGTGTCGGGATCGCAACGTTCACCCGCCAGGAACAGCGCTTCAAAACAGGACAAGTCGTACTTTTTCAGGTACTCCGCCTCCGGATCTTCGCGACGGATGGCACGAAACGCCGTGGGCGCGGTAAACAGGGCCTTCACCTTATGCTCAGAGATGACCCGCCAAAAGGCACCGGGATCCGGCGTACCGATCGGCTTGCCTTCGTAGAGGATGGTAGTGGCTCCGTGCAGCAGAGGCGCATAGACGATGTAGGAGTGACCCACGACCCAGCCCACATCGGAAGCGGCCCAGAACACGTCGCCCGGATCGACGTTATAGATATTCTTCATGCTCCACTGCATGGCCACGGCATGGCCACCGTTATCGCGCACCACACCCTTTGGCACACCGGTGGTACCGGAGGTGTAGAGGATATAGAGCGGGTCGGTAGCGGCGACCGGCACACAATCGGCCGGCGTTGCTGCCGCAGCGGCCGAGGCCCAATCCACATCCCGGCCTTCCTGCATAGCGGCGGCGGCCTGAGGACGTTGATAGATCACGGTGTGATCCGGCTTATGACTGGAAAGCTCAATCGCTTCATCCAACAGCGGCTTGTACTCGATGACCCGGCTACCCTCAATACCGCAGGAGGCTGAGATGATCACCTTCGGCTTGGCGTCGTCGATACGGGTGGCCAGCTCTTTGGAAGCGAATCCACCAAACACCACCGAGTGGATGGCGCCGAGGCGGGCACAGGCCAACATGGCGATGGCGGCCTCGGGGATCATCGGCATATAGACAATCACCCGATCACCCTTGGTTACCCCCTGATCACGCAGCACGCCGGCAAATTGCGCTACGGCATCGCGCAGCTCACGGTAGGTATAACGCTGCTGGGAATGAGTGACCGGGCTGTCGTAGATCAAGGCGTCTTGGTCGGCACGACCTTTTTCAACATGCCGGTCGAGGGCGTTGTAACAGGTGTTCAGCTCGGCACCGGCAAACCAGCGATAAAACGGCTTGCGACTCTCATCAAGCACCCGGTCCCACGGTTTGTACCAGTCAATGGCCGCCGCCTGCTCTCCCCAAAAACCCTCAGGATCTTCCATCGAACGCGCATAGATCTCTTCGTAGCTCATAAGTCTCTTCCGCTGTTGGTGGTAAATGCCCGGCCTGAGGCAGCCCCAGACCATACCCTTGTGTTAATTGCTTCGCATAGATTACGTTTGCGTAAAGGAAAAATAAACCGCTAAATGCTTATTTAGCTGGATTTTTTTGAAAAAAACCAGTTCTTTTATGGTAATCCCTAATAATTGCAAATTAGTTTGCAATGGGTGTTTTTCACTGTAAACCGAGAGAAGGGAAAAATCGGCACCAGTTTCCCAGCAGACCGTTTTTTCAACTGGCAGCACCTGCCGTTACACCGCTTGTTCTGTGGAAATATAGCAAAGATAATCTCCACCTGAACCTTTTTCACCCGCTCAGCCACCTTGGGATTATCGCCATGCAGAGACCCGCCTCTCCCGCCGACCAACTGCGCCGGTTGTTGCAGCAACCGGGACTGATCAGTATGCCCTGTTGCTTTGACGGCCTCAGCGCCCGGCTGATCGAGCAGGCCGGCTTTCCACTCACCTTCATGAGCGGTTTCGCCACCGCCGCCGCCCGACTCGGTGCGCCGGATACCGGACTGATCTCCTACGGAGAGATGCTCGATCAGGGTCGAAACATCTGCAACGCGGTATCGATTCCGGTGATCGGCGATGCCGATACCGGCTACGGCAACCCGATGAATGTACGCCGAACCGTTAGCGGATATGCCGCAGCGGGCTTTGCCTGCGCCATGATCGAGGACCAGGAGAGTCCAAAGCGTTGCGGCCACACCCGTGGCAAACGGGTGGTCGGTCGACAGGAGGCGGTCAATCGAATCCGGGCGGCGATAGACCAGCGTGAGGCGGGTAGCGACATCCTGATCATGGCGCGCACCGACGCCCGCCACAGCCTCGGCATGGAAGAGGCGCTCTGGCGCTGCCAGGCCTTTGCCGATCTCGGCGCCGACATCATCTTTTTGGAAGCCCCTCACAACCGGGCAGAAATGGAACAGTTTTGCCACGCTATTCCCGGCCCGAAGATGGCCAACATGGTGGAGCAGGGCGACACCCCGTTGCTGAGCGCAAAGGAACTTGAAGCGATCGGCTACAAGATAGCGGCCTATCCGTTAACCCTGGTCAGCAGCGCCGTACGTGCCATGCAGGAAGCCTTGGTGACGCTGCAACGGGGGGAACACCCGCAACAGTTGCTCCCATTCGCCCGTCTGCGATCGCTGGTTGGATTCGATGATTATGACCGTGAGCTCGCACACTACCCAACCGATGACGACAGTGACAGCTGAAGCCTATCGGTACCGTCGCACTAAGCCGGGTGTTATGCTGGGAGGGTCGGACCTTTGAAGGAGCAATCTATGCCACAACCGCCCATCACGCGCCTCATTCTCGGCGCACTCGTCATCCTTTTTACCTTCCCCCTCACGGGCCAGGCCCGTGATAATGATACCTTGATCAGCGGTATTTTTACCGCCCTTGAAAAGCGTACCATCGAAGAGTACTACCATGGACGCTACGGCAAGAGCGAATCGGAAGAGCGAAAATCGGGCAAAAAATCGAGGCACAAAAAAGGACTGCCACCGGGACTGGCCAAGCGTGATTCGCTACCGCCAGGTTTGGAGAAACAGTTACAACGCAATGGCCATTTGCCCCCCGGACTGGAAAAACGGGAACTCCCGGATGGGCTTTCCCGCCTGCTGCCGAAACGACAACCCGGCTATGAACGGGTCGTGGTCGACAATGATGTACTGCTGATAGAGACCGCCACCGGATTGATCATGGATATTCTGGCGGACGTCTTTTAACCAACGCCGTTACTACTCCTCCGCGCGCTGCAGAATCAGCGCCACGCGGCGATTGCGTGCCCGGCCCTCGGCGGTGGCGTTGTCAGCCAGCGGCCGGGTGTCGGCGTGGCCGACCGCACGCATGCGAGAGGCCGCCACCCCCTGGGTCAGCAAAAACCGTAATACGCCGGTTGCCCGTTGCGCCGACAATTCCCAGTTGGAGGGAAATTGGGCATTGGCGATGGGGGTCGGGTCGGTATGACCTTCGATCGACAGGGTATAGTCACTGGCGGCCGTCAACATCGGCACCAGCCTCACCAACACGTCGCGCCCTTCGCCGGTCAGCTCCGCCTGACCCAGCTCAAACAGGATACGCTCACTGATCTGTAAATTGACCTGATTGGCCGAGACGGTGACTTCAATCGACTCCTGTAGCCCCTGACTCAGCAAAGCGCTCCGGAAACGTTCCTGCAGCTGTTTCGCCTCCACGTCGGTCGGTTTATCGATACTCGCCTCCTGCTCCTGGCGCTGCAGGCGGGGCTCGATCGGTGCCTCCACCGGGCCCTGCACGGCCACCGGATTGGAGAGGGTCTTGGTCAGCGCCTTGTACTCTTCGGTTGAGTAACTGGAGTAGGCGAGCAACACTACAAACAGGCAGAGCATCAGGGTCATCACATCCAGATAGATGATCAGCCAACCGCCATCCGTATCATCGGGCTGCGGTTCATCCTCCCACTGGGGTGGTGGTGGCAGGTGAGCTCGCCGACGCTCCATCAACGCATTCCCCCGCCTTCATTTGCAGCCACCTCGGTTTCCGCCTCAACCCGCTGCTCAATCTCTTCCAGAGAGGGAGAGTGGATCTCATCTTCGTACTGCGCCACAAAAGAATTCAAGGTTTCGCGGATAAAGCTGGGATTGCGTTTCTGTCCCAGCATACTGATCCCCTCCAACACCATATACATCAGCATCACCCGCTGCTCGGTGCGCCGCTCCAATTTGATGGCCACCGGCTTGAAAAGCAGATTGGCCAGGATGATGCCGTACAGGGTAGTAGTTAGGGCAATACCCAGATTCAACCCCACCACCTTGAAATCGGCACCGTCCATGGCCTGCAACATATTGACCAGTCCCAACAGGGTGCCGGCCATGCCGAAGGCCGGAGCAAAATTGGCCATGGAACGAAACACCTGCGCCTCGCCCCACTCCTGGCGGCGCAACTTGAAGATGCGCCACTTCAACAGGGCGTCGATATCGCTGGTAGGCACCCGGTCGATCACCAACTGGATACCGGTGCGCAGAAAGGGGTTGTGGACCCGGGTCATGGCATCTTCGATGGCCGAGAGTCTGCCGTGCCCCAGCAGGATAGAGACCCGGACAATCTCTTCGATCTCCCGATCCACCGGCAACTCCTGATGCCGCCAGATCAGGCGGAAACTGCGATAAACCTGGCGTAACTCTTTCATCGGGTAGCTGATGAACGTGGCGGCAATGGTGCCGCCAACGACAATCAACAGCCCCGGCAAATTGAGGAATATCCCCGGCTCCTCGGCCGACAGTAGCACCGATAGCACGATCAGCAACATGCCGGAGATAATGCCCACCAGCGTCGAGCTGTTCAGATCCTTGCGCGGCGGTAGTAACGCCATTGACTTACTCCCTCGGTAACCACCCAGCTAAAATATTCGGGATGGCGGACCTGCACCCTGATCGACGCATTAAAAGACGCCTGTCCCCACCCTTTTCAGCATCCGATGCCGGCTTATAATCCCTATTTTATTCCAATAATTACAGCGCGTTAGACAACTATAGCGCCATTTCTACACGGATACCACGCGCAACCCGTATCGCACAGTTGGGGGATTTCTGTTTTACTTAAGTTAATTGTCCCATCCATACCGGCCCGCCGGTCAGTAACGGGACGATTGCACTCATAGGCCAAAGGAGGATGCAGTCATGACATTGAATGATGTATTACAAAAAAAGCCGGGCGGCGTAATCACGATTCCAGCCACCATGGATCTGCTGGAAGCGATCAACACCATGTGTGATCACAAGGTAGGCGCGCTGCTGGTCAAGGCCGAAGACGGCTCCTTGCAGGGCATCGCCACCGAGCGGGATATCCTCCGTTTCTGTTCCACCAGCAAGGGCAACCTGAAAGGCGCCGTCGTGAACGATGCCATGACGCGCAAACTGATCGTGGTCACCCCGTCCACCAGCGTGGACGAGGCGATGACCCTGATGACCGAGCACCGCTTCAGACATCTACCGGTACTGGAAAACAACGTACCGATCGGCATGATCTCCATCGGTGACCTGGTCAAGGCCCAACTGACCGATATCACGGTAGAAGCCAGCTATCTGCGGGAATACATCAGCTACTCCTGAGCCATTTGATCATCTGTGGCGAGCGTGACAGGCGCACGCTCGCCACACTGCCAATCCGCCGGACCCGTTGCCAAGATGACACTCTATCTGAAATCCCGAATCGGCCCCGCGCTGTTCTGTCTGTTCACCCTCTCCCCGATCCACACCGGCCAAGCCGCCGAGCAGCAGGTGTTCCATGCCTACCTGGATGCGCTACCGGTATTTTGGCAGCGCATCTATCCGGAAGGTGGACGGACCCTCTACTGCGACGAAAAATTCGCTGCGTATCATGGCCACAGTATCAATATTGAGCACGTCTTTCCGATGGCCTGGGCGATGCGCGATGAGGGGTGCCGCAGCCGGAAACTTTGTCGGGAGGTCAGTGAACGTTTCAACCGGATCGAGGCCGACATGCACAACCTGTATCCCGCCCGATCCGATATCAACAAGATCCGCCGCAGTTTTCCCTATGCCGAAATCGCCGGTGAAAAACGCGAATTCGGCCGCTGCGACTTTGAGTTCCACCCGCGGCAACGGGTGGTGGAACCGCGCCCGGCCAGCCGCGGCAATATTGCCCGCGCCCTACTCTATATGCATGACGCCTACGGATTGACCCTCTTCCGGCGACAGGGCGAGTTGATGAAAAAGTGGAACCGGGATGATCCGCCGGACGCCGAGGAACGACGGCGCAATGAGCTGATCGCCCAATACCAGGGAACCCGCAACCGCTTTATCGACAATCCCGCGGCCGCTGAGGCGCTGGTTTTTAAATAGCAGGGTCATCACCGGCCATCCCGTCGGCTGCCCAAATGCTCTTGGCGCCGTTACAGGGCAGACAAACGGCCTTCGTCTTTTACACTCAGGCCCCGTGCTCCCAGCCATTCAGTTGCGCCAGCAGCGGCTGCGGATCCTGATATTCATAATTCAGACGGTGATACTGTCCGCGGTGCTCCAGTATCAGGGAGGGAAACCCCTCGGCACCGATCGACTGACCGAACCGGATCTCCTGCTCAAGCTGTTGCTGGGTGGCGGGATCGTTCAGTGCCGATGCAAAGCGCGTACTATCCAGGCCGATCTCTTCGGCGAGGGTGATCAGGGTCGCGTCATCCGAAGGATTCATGGCGCGCAGATAATAGGCTTGCTGTATCGCCAGTATCATTGCTGGCTCATACGCCTCTCCCTGCTGACGTGCCGCGATCACCGCGCGACAGGCTGGATAGGTCGAGCGGCGTGGTTGACAGCGGGTCCAAAAATCAAAATTAAATGCGGTACCCGGCACCCGCCTCTGGATGGTACGCCAAGTGGCCTGCAGATACTCCTGTAACTGCCGCGGCATCGGCTCATCACTATCCGGTGCCAGACCACCCAACAGGCGCACCAGCGATACCCCGGCCGGCAGAGATTCCAGGACTTGCTCAAATACCGGGCGATAGGCCCAGCACCAGGAACACATGGGGTCGTGCACATAATACAGTTTGCTGCTCATGGTCTGATTTTCGCTCCGCTCCACCGGCATTCATTCATCATACGCCTCGACCCGGTTTTTCCCCGCACGTTTGGCCCGGTAAAGGGCCACATCGGCCCGTTTCACCATATCGTGCTCCTGCTCCCCTTCACGATAAACGGCTATACCGAAACTGGCCGTCAGATGGCCGACTTCCGGAAAACTGTGCTGATCAATCCGGGCACGCAGGGACTCGGCCAGATGCAGCGCGCCCGTGGCATCGGCCTGCGGGCAGATAATGAAAAACTCTTCGCCCCCCCAACGCCCCACCGTATCGGTCTGGCGGATACCGCTTAACAGCAGGTTGGCCATCTCCACCAACACCTGATCCCCAACCGGATGGCCGAACCGATCGTTGACCTGTTTGAAATCATCCACATCCAACATAATGACGGCAAAAGGCTGGCCATAGCGATCCGCCCGCCGCAGCTCCTGATTAAACACTTCATCCAGCTTGATGCGGTTATAGATGCGCGTCAGCCGATCGGTAATGGAAAGACGCTCCAGCTCCCGCTGCTTCTCCAGCAGCAGTTCATTCTTTAGCGCAGCCTGTTCATTGGCGAGGCGGATTTGCCGGTTATAACGGGCAAGCCGGCGATTCTGGTAGATAAAAAAGCCCAGTATCAACAGCACACCCAACAGAATCTGCCCAATGAGCAGATAATCCACCCCGGAAACATACTCGACGTTGATCCATTTCGAATAGATCTGTTGCCGCTCTTCCGGTGTGGTTGCGCGCACCGCCTTGTCGATCACCGAAAAGAGCAGTGGATCGTCGCTACGTACCGCCATGCTGAGCTCACGCATAAATTCCGTTTTACCGGCAATCTTCACATCCGGATACCCCAGTTGACGAATGGCATAACCGATCGTGGGCGCCGCATCCACCAGTCCGTATATCTCCCTGGAACGGACACGCCGCAAGCCATCCTGGACACTCGCCACCTCCACCAGTTGCAGATTCGGATAGCGGCGGCGTATCGTCTTACCGATGGCATAATCTTTCACCACACCCAGGCGCCGGTCCTTTACCTGGCGGATATTCTCCACAAACAGCTCCTCGTTGCGGGTGGCGATAACCGAAGGAAAGCTCACATAGGGGGTAGTAAAACGTA
The DNA here is from genome assembly GCF_050289425.1 of Sedimenticola sp. Lineage (NCBI taxonomy): Bacteria > Pseudomonadati > Pseudomonadota > Gammaproteobacteria > Chromatiales > Sedimenticolaceae > Sedimenticola > Sedimenticola sp. Next base: position 36,329 of record NZ_JBNKFS010000016.1, read on the forward strand.
GAAAGGATTCACGCTGGGGATTGGCTGCCGCGAGGGTAATGACATCGCATACCCGATCCTTGGCTCGCTGCAGGGTTTCGCCCCAGGTACGGGTCGGCACCAGCTCCCACGGAGTCCCCAGGCGCCCTTCCAGCAATTTGACAAAATCGGCCGTCATGCCGATCAGCCTGCCCTGCTCATCAATAGACTCATAGGGCATCCAGTCCGGCGTAACACACATGCGGATACGCTTGCGTTGTTTCAGATATTCACGCTCCTTATCGGTAAACGAAACGTCCGAGAAAGCTTCCCCCTGCAATTGGACGTCCCACTTCTGCTTCAACCGGTTGAGCTCTTCCGTCGTCACCTGGGAAATCGCCCTATCCAGCAGATTTTTCAGCATTGGCCAGTCATTGCGAACAGCGATGGCCTCCTGGGATCGCTTCAGCTCACTGTCGTCCTGAACCGGCGCCGTGGCCAGGTCACTGAAAAAATTCTTCTGTATCAGGTAGCGCATCACCGGATGCGACATCACAGCGGCATCCACCTCGCCCAACGAAACCGCTTCCAGCGCTGCCTGGTGACCGGGATAGTTCAGCAACTGCATCTCCGGGAAGCGTTTTTTCAACTGTGTGGCGTAAGGGTAACCGGTGACAGTGGCCACCCGTTTCTGCCTGAGCGCCTCCAAGGTCGATAGGTTGCGCTGCTCCTTGCGGTAGGCGACGCCCGTATAGGTAGTGAGGTAAGGCCGGGTAAAATCGGCATACTGACGATGCACCGGGCCCTCTTCCATGGCCAGGATCAGATCCACCTGCCGCCCCACCAACGCCGCCACCGCCTCTTCCCGGCGGCGCTCATTGGTGAAGAAGATCTCCATACCGATCTTTTCCGCCAACAGCTGAGCGTAATCCACCACATAACCGGTTGCCCGTCCGTCCTGCATGTAGAGAAACGGGCTGTAGTCCTTCTCCACATGCGCCCTGACCACCGGGTGCCGGTCGACAAACTGGCGCTCCTCCTTGCTCAATGCCATGCTCGGCCCCGCGCGACGCTCCCCCCAGCGCCGTTGAATCGCCACCAGCTCCTGTTCGGTGACCAGGTTCATCGCCTTCTGCAGGATATCCCGCAGCATCGGATTATCCTTGTTGACCGCGATATGCATCGCACTGGCGAAGCGGGTATCTTTTACCTGTGCCGCCAACACCAGGTTGGGAATGAAGTTTTTTTGCAGCAGATAGTCCAACACACCCACCATACCGACCGTGGCATCGGCACGCCCGAAAGCGACAGCTTCCAGGCACTCCAGACTGTCCCGCAACAACAACAAGCGCACTTTCGGGTAGTAGCGCTGCAGTAACTCCTGCCAGAAAAAACCCTTTGGAATCGCCACGGTTTTGCCCTGCAACGCCTCCAGGCCGGCTACCGGCTGGTCCCCCTTGCGGATATAGATACTGGCGGCTGCGACCAGGTAGGCATCGGTAAAGGTGAGGAATTCGCGTCGTTCTGGTGTGTTGACGATATTCAACATCACATCAATCTGCTTAGAGCGAATCATCTGCATGAATTCGTCCCAGCTTGGACCGGTGACATATTCGATGCGGAAGCCGCTCTTTTCCGCCAGCAGATTCATGTAATCGATGGAGTAACCCGACGGGCGACCGTTTTCGTTGAAATTGAACGGCGGCCAATCGGTTTCATTGTGTACCCGCAGCACCGGATGGGCGTCGATAAAAGCCCGCTCCACCGGGGTAAAAGGGTCGGTATAGGTGGTTTCGGTCGACAATGGCGCGACCCCGGTGACGCTATCCGCCACCGCCCACAAAGACCAACAGAGTAGCGGCCATCCTAGCCAAGCAAGCCACTTAGCACTTAACGCCGAGCGGCGCCGTACAGCTGCACTATCCATATCCTGTAACCCTATCAACTGTCGGCGGATAAGCTGTGAACCGCTACACCTTATGCCGATCCCGTTCCCTTGGATTGTCGATGCCCTCCCTGCGCGGGAGGATCTTTTTTTATCTGTTTTGTATCCGCTTGCGCGTCACCGCCAGGCGCCCCCTAGAGCATAGATCAGATAACCGGACCGGGTAACAGGCATCCCGATCGCTTACTCCTCCCGCCGGAAGACTTCGGCCCGCCTGATCTTATTCAGCGGAATATAGAGCGTCATCTTTCCTCCATACAGGCGCTGCTCCAGTTCCAACTGCTGATCACGCAGGCCGATCAATATACCCTGCTGAGGCTCCGTCCGGTCACTGCTGAATAGGCGCACATCACGCCCGACATAGCGGGTCAACTCCGCCAACGGGGTGGCGAGAAAACGGACACGGGGCGGCTTTGCCGGCGCAGCGGATGCCGCGGCAGCTTGACCCGGCACATCTGCGCCGTCAGGCGCCGCCTCCTCTAGCAGATCCGCCAACGCCTCATGACCGCCGGGCAGTTTGAAACTCAAATCGCTCACCGGTTGATCATTGACACTTAATTGAATACCCAGCCGCTCGATCATCTCCGGTACCTTGAACTGTTGCAACTGGGCAGGATTGATCTGGCTGTCCGGTCGCGCGGTGATCAGCAATTCGCCCGGTTGACTGACCAGGCGCCGCAACGCCGACAATAGCCCATCGCCCGGGATAAAGCCGAGATTCTTGGCGAAATAGGCCTCATCCTGGGCGAACAGTTGATCGATAAAAGCCGCCTTATCCAATCCCGCCTCGCCGGCACAATAGGCAATCGCGTTTTGCATATAGTCCGGATCCAGCCGATAGTGTAGCGAGAAACGGCCCAGACTCGGCAACGCGCCCGCCATCATCGCCTGGGGCCGTCCGACATGGTTCATTACCAACTCCATGCTCAGAGACGACAACCCCTCCATGGCGTAATCTGTCAGCAGGGTAAACTCTTCCGACAACAGGTTAAGGTCATAACGCAGGCGGGTATCCACTATCCGCTGGCGAAAACCCAGCTTTTCGAGTTCGGTCTGACCTAACAAGCCACCCAAGGAACAGAGCGCCGGCGTTTCAGCCGTTGCCCCGTTGCTAAAATAGTCCAGGTAGGTGCTGCCCAACGGCACGCGCATCCGCTTGATCGAGACGCGCAAACGCTGTGGAGGCTGGTCCGTATCAAAGCCTATCAACAGCCCCAGCAAAAAACGCGTCCCCTCACCCTGCAACTCGACCCGCTCGATCTGAATAGCCACCGGCGCCTGGGCCGGCATCACGCTGACCCCGGTCACCGACACGCTACCCTTCAGGTCCGACTCAATCCCGTCATATTTGAGCGCGGCAAAAGGTGCCGCCATGGCAACGACCTTATCCAGCTCCGTCTTCACCTTGTAATAGACCGCGCCCTTGACCGCCGCATAAGTCGCCACGCCGATTACCACCGTGATCAATAACGCCTTTTTCACTCTCACCCTTCATCTCCCGTCATGGCATCCGTTCGCCTTCGGTCACGGCCGATCCTCGGGGCGTCGGGCCAGGAATGCCTTGCCCTGTTCCATCAAGGCGACAAAACCCGATTCATCCCCATCCAACACCCGCCCGGCTACCTGGGTTACCGCGTTCAACAGGTTTACCAACGCACGCGGACTGTGGGCATTGAGGGACTGGATCTCAAAATAGAGGTAGGGGTTCTCCTCTGCCACCCGGCTGGCGACATCCATCTGGGCATCGAACGTGCTGCTGGAGAGGGTCGCCAACGCCTCCGCCTCTTCACCACTCTGGGACAAGGCGTTGAAAAAGGCGATATTGACGGCATGGGAGAGACCCAACACATACGCCATCGCCCGGTCGTGCCCATCCAGCGACATGTTCACCTGTTCCGCCATGGTGGAGTCGAACAGCTCCTGCACGACCGCGGTGGCCTGCGTATCGCCCAGGTCATCGATAAACACTACATTACGTCCGGAGAGCAGCTCCGTATCCGGACCGAACATGGGATGTATGGAGGTAACATGGCAGCCCGCTGCACGCAGTTTTTGCAACCCTTCAGCCAATGGCCCCTTGAGCGAACTGATATCGAAAATGACACCGCCAGGCCGACGTTCGACCAGGATTTCCAGCAGTTGGGCCGTCTGGTTGATCGGGGCAGCGATAACCAGCAGATCCTGGGACAGATCGGTCTCTTCCAGCGAGGCAAAGCGAGTATGTCCGGAGGGGGCCGGTAACGGGTCACAAATCTCCACCGCGTAGCCCTGGGCATCGAGAAAACGCACAAACCACTGTCCCATCTGACCGGAGCCGCCGATCACCAGCGCCCGTTTTCCACTGCCGGTACCCTGGGAGGTGACCTTATCCAACTCTTGTGCCGCCAGCGAGGCGCGGATCAACAGGCGAAACATCTCTTCACCGATATCCGCATCCAGTCCCACCCGCTGTGCGGTGCGCCGGGCCAGGTCCAGCACATCCTTTTCCCGCGCATAGTCCCGCGTCCCCCGCCCGGCAGAGGACTTGACCCGGCCGATCTCGGCCACGATCTCCTGGCGGCGCGCCACCATCTCCAACAACTCAACGTCCAGCCGGGAGAGCTTCTCTCTCAGCGCCTGCAGATCTTTCATCTTGCCCATACCTAATGTGGAATCAGCGGATAGCGGCCCGGTCGGAATCCGCTTCACTCTATTACTGTATCGTCATCTATCCGGTTTTCTGCAACCGTTCACGCCGGCCTGACCAGGGTGATCACCTCGCCGCCGGTGAAATACTCCCTGGCTCCGAGACGCCCCAACGGATTAAGACGGTCCGCATGGATCTTTAAGCGACCCTTGTGATCCTGGTCCGCCACCTGATCATCAATATAGAGGTGGGTAAGTCGACCGAAAATCAATGCCTGTTGAGCCGGACCCAGCTCTTTCACTTCATAGAATTCACAGGCCATGGCCAGTCGACAATCGGCCAGGCGGGGCAGCGGCGAACCGGGAAATTCAGCCAGTTCAAGCCCCAACTGCTCGATTTCCGATACGCCGGCAGGGAGAGTGGCCGAGCTCTCATTCAGTTGATGGATCTGCTCGCAACTGGCGATGTGTATCACAAAGTGGTGTCGCGCCTCGATATTGACCCGGGTATCCTTGGGGCTGCCGTCAGGCTTCTTACCCAGCGAAATCATGATCAGTGGCGGGTCGCTGCAAACCGCATTGAAGTAGGAAAACGGGGCCAGGTTGTAATCACCCGCGCTGTTTTCGGACAACACCCAGGCAATGGGCCGCGGAATAATCGCCTGGGTCATGGCGAAATAGGTTTCGGTACTGCTCAAGTCATCAAGATCGATAATCATTCGGTCAAATCCAGGCTGATCAAGGGAACATACATCTCTTCGGACGAGAGACCGCCGTGTACGCCAATATGGTTCAACGGCCACTCACCGGGTAACTCACTGGTGATGATATAGTTTTTTTTCATTATCAGGGCATAATGACCAATGCGGTCGGCCAGTCGCCCATGTGCTTCGCCAAGACCGAAGCGCCCTTCCTGCAGCAGTTGGGCACTCGGATAGAGGGTTACCGATTCACTAAGTTGTTCATTGACATAATGCTCAAAACGCTCGCGGCGATCCGGATGTACATAGCAGAATGCAAATCGCGGTTCGCCACAGAGCGGCATCATCAGGGTTTGCGCCAACTCGGGATGATGTGACAACCGCAGCGTACGCTCCGGCGTGGTGTCGATAAATCCGTGATCCGCTGTCACCAACAGTTGGGTATCGGTGCCGCGGAGCCGCTCCAGCAACTCGGCAAAACCCTTGTCCAGCTCGTCCAGGTGCCGTGCCACCTCGCCACTGGCAACGCCATACTCGTGGGACAGCGAGTCAAACTCCGGCCAGTAGGCATAGATAAAATTCCGCCCCTTGCCCGCATTCACCGCGCTCTGGATACCCTTGAACATCCCCGACATGCCGCCCCGATAGGGGCGCGGCGTAGCTCGACCGGAAAACGCCCGGTTAAAGCTGGTGCTGGCAATCCAGTCCGGGACCACCAGATGGCTCTGCGCCTCGATCCGATCATAAATCGGCAACACTCCGCTCAGTTGGCGCGGACTCAGTAGTCGCTCATCGATCGGCATACGGCCTAACCGCGTACAGTACGGGAGTACCGTGACGATACACCCCAGCTCGGCAAAATAAGTGAACCAGCCGGTCAAGCCGTGCTGTTGCGGTGGCAGACCGGTCAAGAAGGTCGGAATTGCCGTAGCCGTGGTGGAGGGGCAGACCGAGGTGAGTGAATCGACACAGTGGCTGAACAGCACACTGTCTGGCGCCTGCTCTTTGAGGTACCGGTAACCGAGCCCGTCCACCACCAGTAAGACCAGGTTGCGCACTTCACGCAAACGTTCGCCATTTAACTGACTGAGCGGTGGATAGCCGGTCTCCCAGCCCCCCATCGCCTGGGCGATGGAGGACATGAGATTGGCAATACTGCCGCCATGATAGTCAGGAAACAGCATAAATCAGGCGGCGATCTCCACCAGTTCCAGCTCAAAGGTGAGCGCCTTCCCGGCCAGCGGATGATTGCCGTCCAGGGTGACACTGGTTTCCGCCAATTCAGTGACGACCAGGCGGAACACCTGGCCCTCTGGTCCCTGGGCCTGCAACTGCACGCCGATGGCCAATTCGATCTCTGCCGGAATCTGCGCCCGCTCCACCTGCTGCACCAGTTCCGGCTGGTGCTCGCCGTAAGCCTGGTCAGCCGGGATATGTACAGTCTTGGTTTCACCCACCTGCATCTCCGCTAGCGCCTGCTCAAACCCAGGTATCACCTGCCCCTCCCCCAAAGTAAATTCCAGCGGGTCCCGCCCGGACGACGAATCAAACTGGGTGCCATCTTCGAGGGTACCGGTGTAATGGACTTTGACCGTCTGGCCTGGTTGAGGTGTAGACATCGATTGTCTCCTTGTATTTGCGTGTTTGGAATGGCAGCCCGGTACACCCCAGGCCGCCTTGAATGATTGCAACCACGCACAAGTACACGGCTAACAACCGGCGGGAACCGATCAGCCCCCATCCCGCCAAAGGGGGACAAAGCTTTTTTATCATGGCATGATTCCAACCCCATTGCCCACCCACAACGCCGATGCCACTACGAAAATCGAAAAAATCCTCACGTAACCAGGCCATCCTTCGCTACAAAAAGCAGCGCCAGCGAAATCGGTTGGCCAACCCTGGCCTGCATCGCTTCATACTGGTCCTGGACCACCTCAAAGCCGGCTTCAACGTACCGAAGATCTTTCGCAGCGCGGAAGCCTTTGGTGCCCGCGAGGTCCATTTGGTCGATATCGGCATGTTCGATCCGGCACCGGGAAAGGGGTCGTTCAAGAAGGTACCGGCACGCTTTTACGAGACATTCGAACAGAGCTACGCCGAACTCAAGGCACGCGGCTATAGTCTGTTCATCCTGGAGGCCGGTAGCGGGGAGTCGCTTTACCAGGCCCAACTGCCGGAGAAGTGCGCGTTTGTACTGGGGCATGAAGAGCGGGGGATCAGCTTCGACCCGGACACCTATCCGGATATCCAGCGCCTGAGCATTCCCCAGTTCGGGCAGGTGGAGAGCCTCAACGTGAGCATTGCCGCCTCCATTGTCATGTATGAGTTTGTCCGCCAGCAGGGCGATCTGACGGCCGCCATCACCCCTCCGGAACGGGAGGAAAAACTACGCCGAAAGGAAAGCGACAAATAACGTTCAGCCGGTACGGGCCAGCCGAAAAATGACCACCGCGCCCGGCAGTTCGCCATTGGCGATCGGATAGGCGGAGTACTCCACCGTCACGGCAGCCCCATCAGCATGCCAGAACACCCCTGACTCCACATGGGCCCGCTGGCCTTGGCGGTAAGCTTGATAGAGTGGCGACTCCTCTTCGGTGGAGGGTGACTCGTCTTCCCGGGTGTGCTGCACCCGATCATGGAACTTGCTGCCGATCAGCTCGTCCCGGGTATAGCCCAGCATCTCCAACGCCGCCGGATTGGCAAACGTACAGCGCCCCATACCGTTGAGGCCGCAGATACCGTCTCCCGCGGACTCCAATAGCAGTTGCAACTGGTGGTGCAGATGGCTCAACTCCCGGGCCGTTTCCTTCTGTGCCGTCACATCCAACCCGATACCGCCCACCATCTCGGTCTCGCCGGAGAGCCCGGTTATAGGAAAGCGGATCATCTGCCAATGGCTGGGTCGATCGCCCCAGGGGTGTATCTCGGTACTCTCCACCACCTCTCCTGCCTCCAGCACCTTGCGCTCCTCTTGCTCCCGCGCCTGCAGATCGCGCTCCGGCCAGATATCTTCGGCACTGCGACCCAGCACCGCCTCTTCCGTCAGGTGGTTGGTCCGCTCCCAAACCGGATTGACGAACAGATAACGACCGGCTGCCGATTTCATGTAGGCGATACCCGGGAGATGCTTCATGAAGGCGGCAAAACGGGCATTCATTTCGCGGATCTCGCCGGTCTGTATCCTGACCTGACGCCGCAACACCATCACACCCACCACCAACGACAACATCAGCAGGAACAGGAACAGGAGTACCCAGCGCAGCCACTCGGGAATCTCCAGTGGAGCCGTATCGCCAAACCAGCGCTCCTGCAACTGATAAAAGGGAGATTCCCGATCTCCCTTAAGACGTGTCAGGTGGTAGTCCAGGCGCTGGATACGCTTGGCATTGGGAATTTGGCCGTTCAGCGGGGAGAGTGCGACGCGGATCTCCGCTGGATTGAATATCACCGAGGACTTGATCAGCGGATACTGGCGAAAGCCGGCCAAATCGAAAGAGCGGGGCACCAGACCCGCATCCACCGGACCGTGATCGACCCAGGCCAGGACCGACTCGTAATCACTCACTTCCAGGAAGCGCACGTTGATATCGAAGCGCGCCGCCAGCTCCTTGAGATCGGAAAAGTGAGGATCGCTGGAGAGCGCCACCACGGTCTTGCCCGCCAGATCCAGAGGCGACTTGATCGCATCCTTGCCCGCCATGACAATCTGGCCCCAGTTTACGTAGAGACTCTCCCGGTTGTAGTCGAGACGGCGCTGTTTCGCTTCACTTAAGGAGATCGGCGTCAGCATCTCCACTTCGCCCAGGGCCAACAGCTGATTACACTTATCCCAACTGCAGGGCACATACTCCAGCTTCCAGCCCTCTTCGGTGGCGATCAGATTGAGTAGATCGACCACAAAGCCCCGCGCGACCCCCCTATCATCCACCAATGACAGCGGTGGATTGGCATGCACGCCGACCCGGACGGTCCCCGCCAGCGCTGCGCTGACAACAGCCGCCCACAGCAGCCACAACGTCAACCCCTTGCAGAATAAGGTTTTTTTGTTTTGTTTAGCCAACCTACCCATGTAAAAAGTGTATCCTTTTCCTGGCTAAAAATGGATCGTTTTCTTAGCGACGATCAATTATAACCATCCATGGCAGCGACTTTTTCCTGTCACAACAACCATTAACCACCCGCCGGTCAAGCCGTTTCCCCTTCTGCCCCGCCACACTCTATAATAGGCCGTTCTGTCTCCCACTATTTGAGTAGATTCATGAACCGCCCCGAAGACCGTACCGCAGAACTCATCTCCCTGTTGCAACAGCGTATCCTACTCCTGGATGGCGCCATGGGCACCATGATTCAGCGACACAAGCTGGTTGAGGCGGACTATCGGGGCGAGCGCTTCGCCGACTGGCCCTGCGACCTGAAGGGCAACAATGACTTGCTCTCCATTACCCGGCCGGAACTGATCGGCGATATTCACCGGGCCTATCTGGAGGCCGGTGCCGATATCCTGGAGACCAACACCTTCGGCGCCAACCGCATCTCCATGGCGGATTACCAGATGGAGACACTGAGCCACGAGATGAACCTCGCCTCGGCCCAACTGGCGCGGCAAGTGGCCGACGACGCCAGCACGCCGGAGCGCCCACGCTTTGTCGCCGGGGTATTGGGCCCGACCAACCGCACCTGCTCGCTGTCACCCGATGTGAATGATCCCGGCTTTCGCAACATCACCTTTGACGATCTGGTGCTCGCCTACGCCGAAGCAACCCGGGGGCTGATCGAGGGCGGCAGCGACCTGATCCTGATCGAGACCATCTTCGACACCCTGAACGCCAAGGCGGCCATCTTCGCTGTGGAACAGGTGTACGAAGAGCTGGGGTTGCGCCTACCGGTGATGATCTCCGGCACCATCACCGACGCCTCCGGCCGCACCCTGTCGGGACAGACCACCGAAGCGTTCTACAATGCCCTGCGCCACGCCCGGCCGATCTCAATCGGCCTCAACTGCGCCCTCGGCCCCGACCAGCTGCGCCAGTACGTGGAAGAGCTGTCGCGTATCGCCGAAACGCATGTTTCGGCCCACCCCAACGCCGGCCTGCCCAACGAGTTCGGTCAATATGACCTGGACCCGGCGGCGATGGCGAAGCAGATCCGCGAGTGGGCGAGTAGCGGTTTCCTGAATATCGTCGGCGGTTGCTGTGGCACCACGCCGGAGCATATCCGCGCCATCGCCGAAGCCGTATCCGGCGTGTCTCCACGGCAACTGCCGGAGATCGAGCGTGCCTGCCGCCTGTCCGGGCTGGAGCCCCAGACCATCACCCGCGACAGCCTGTTCGTCAATGTCGGCGAGCGCGCCAACGTCACCGGCTCGATCAAGTTCAAACGCCTGATCATGGAGGAGCAGTTCGACGAAGCGCTGGATATCTGCCGCCAACAGGTGGAAAACGGCGCCCAGATCATCGACATCAACATGGACGAGGCGATGCTTGACTCCAAGGCAGCCATGATCCGCTTCCTCAACCTGATCGCCACCGAACCCGACATCGCCAAGGTGCCGGTGATGGTGGACTCCTCCAAGTGGGAAGTCCTGGAAGCCGGGCTTAAGTGCATCCAGGGCAAGGGGGTGGTCAACTCGATCTCCATGAAGGAGGGCGAGGCGAACTTCCTGCGCCAGGCCACCCTGATCCGCCGCTACGGCGCCGCCGCGGTAGTCATGGCCTTCGATGAAGCGGGACAGGCCGACACGCTGGAACGCAAGGTGGCCATCTGCAGCCGCGCCTACCGGCTGCTGACCGAGCAGGTGGGCTTCCCGCCGGAAGATATCATCTTTGACCCCAATGTCTTTGCCGTCGCCACCGGTATTGAGGAGCACAACAACTACGGCGTCGACTTTATCGAAGCGACCCGCCAGATCACCGGGAACCTGCCTTATGCCCTGGTCTCCGGCGGCATCTCCAACGTCTCCTTCTCGTTCCGCGGCAACAATCCGGTGCGCGAGGCGATCCATGCGGTGTTTCTCTACCACGCCATCCAGGCCGGTCTGACCATGGGCATCGTCAACGCCGGCCAGTTGGCGATTTACGACGACCTGCCGGCGGAGCTGCGCGAGCGGGTGGAAGACGTGATCCTCAACCGCCGCCCAGAAGGCACTGAACGGTTGCTGGAGATCGCCGAGAAATACCGCGGCGACGGCGCCGCGGCGGAGCAGAAGGAAGACCTGGCCTGGCGCGCCTGGCCGGTAGCACAGCGCCTGGAGCATGCCCTGGTGAAGGGCATCACCGAATACATCGAAGCGGATACCGAGGCGGCCCGCCAAAGCGTAGAGCGCTCACTGGAGGTGATCGAAGGCCCGCTGATGGACGGCATGAACCGGGTCGGTGATCTGTTTGGCGCCGGCAAGATGTTCCTGCCCCAGGTGGTGAAATCGGCCCGGGTCATGAAGCGGGCCGTCGCCTATCTGGAACCCTTTATCCAGGCCGAGAAGAGCGTCGGCAACAGCCAGCCCAATGGCAAGATCCTGCTCGCCACGGTGAAGGGTGACGTGCACGATATCGGCAAGAATATCGTCGGTGTGGTCCTGCAGTGCAACAGCTATGAAGTGATCGACCTGGGCGTGATGGTACCGGCCGAGACCATTCTGCAGAAAGCGGCCGAGCATAAGGTGGATATCATCGGCCTGTCCGGCCTGATCACCCCCTCACTGGAGGAGATGGTGCATATCGCCCGGGAGATGGAGCGACTGGAGATGCGCATTCCGCTGCTGATCGGCGGCGCCACCACTTCGCTGATCCACACGGCGGTCAAGATCCACCCCGGCTACAGCGGCCCAGCGGTCTATGTACCGGACGCTTCGCGGGCCGTCGGCGTGGCCAGCAGCCTGCTCTCGGCTGACCGGCGTGATGCGTACATCAGCCAGATCAAGGCCGAGTACGCCGATGCCAAGGCACGTCGCGCCAGTCAGCAAGAGAGCCGCAAGCTGATTCCGCTGGCCGAGGCACAGGCCAACCGGGAGCCCATCGACTGGCAAAACTACCAGCCGCCGGCACCGCTCAATCCTGGCATCCACGTGCTGGAAGATATCGATCTCACCAGCCTGCTACCGCTGATCGACTGGACCTTCTTCTTCCACGCCTGGGAGTTGCGCGGCAGTTACCCGAAGATCCTGCAGGATGCGGAAAAAGGAGAAGAGGCGCAGAAGCTGTTCAATGACGCTCAGGCGATGCTGGCGCAGGTCATCGAACACAAGTGGCTACGCGCCAATGCGGTGATCGGCATCCTGCCGGCCAACAGTCAGGGCGATGATGTCACGGTCTATCGCGATGAAGCCCGGACGGAAATCGCCACCCGCTTCCACTTTCTGCGCAAGCAGGGCAAGCAACCGGCCGGCCGTTACAACGATTGCCTGGCCGACTTCATCGCACCGGAAGCAAGCGGGGTAAAGGATTACATCGGTGGTTTCGCCTGCAGTGCCGGTATCGGTATCGATGCAAAGGTGGCGGAGTTCGAGGCCCAACACGATGACTACAGCGCCATCATGCTGAAGGCCCTGGCGGATCGACTGGCGGAGGCACTGGCGGAACAACTGCACCTGCAGGTGCGCCGCGAGCTTTGGGGTTACGCCGCCGAGGAGGAGTTGGACATCCGCGCGTTGCTCAAGGAGCAGTACCAGGGCATCCGCCCGGCCATCGGCTATCCGGCCACCCCCGACCACACGGAGAAAAGCATCCTCTGGGATCTGCTGGACGTAGAAGCCCAAACCGGTATCTGGCTGACCGATGCCATGGCGATGGTACCGACCGCCGCCGTCAGCGGCCTCTACTTCAGCCACCCCGATGCCCGTTACTTTGCGGTCGGGAAATTGGCCCATGATCAGGTTGCAGACTACGCGGAACGCAAGCAGATGAGCCTGGCCGAGACGGAACGCTGGTTGGCACCCAATCTGGGCTACGACCCCGAACCCCGTTAGTCGCGTTAAGCCGGCGGCGTGCAATCGACACGCCACCGGCGCTTTCCCTTTCGAGCTACAACCACTCCCGCGACTTGTCGACCCAGGCAAAGCGATCCGCCAAGCCCGCCAGCGAGGACGCCTGCAACTGCCGGGCGCTAATGACGCCATCGCCGGTGGCGGCGGGCAGATCACGCGTGGCACAGGCATCACTCGCCAGGTGACTGATATAACCCAGATCCAGTGCCGCCCTGACGGTCGAGCTCACACACATATGGGTCATGAAACCGATCACCAGCAGCTGGCGTATATCCCGTTGCTTCAGGTAGCTATCGAGCTCGGTATCGGCAAAGGCGTTGGGCAAGCCCTTTTCAATGATCCGCTCACCCGGTACAGGGGTCACCTCGGGCGCAAAGAGAAAACCGTCAGCGGCCGGATCAAACGCACCACCCGGCCGGCCGCGATGGGCGACGTGCACTACGGCCATACCCACCTCCCGGGCTCGATCCAGCAGGTAACGCGCCCGCTCGAGGGCGGGCGCTGCGTCGGGCAGCGGCAACCTCCCCGTTACGTATTCCCGTTGCATATCGATCAGTAACAGGGCACTGCAATCAGGTTCCAGGGTGGGTCGGGTGGCGCCCGCCATGGTCAACAGGGTCTGGGGCTGTGACATCGTGATCATCTCCGGTTTTGGATAAGTTACCGATGAGCGTATCATCAACAAAACTGGTCCGATATAACTCAAACTGAACAATACATATTCATTTATGAATGACTTTAACTGGAACGATCTGCGCTACTTTCTCGCCGCTGTGGAGTCGGGCACCCTGTCTGGAGCCAGTCGGCAACTGCACACCAATCAACCCACTACCGGGCGCCGCATCGACCGCCTGGAGCAGGCACTCGGACTCAAACTGTTTCAGCGTCACCCCCTGGGGCTGACCCTGACCCAGGACGGTGAGCGTCTCTATCCCGCCGCCCAGAAAATGGCCCATGCCGCCATCCTGTTGGCGCAATCCGCGCAGGTCGCGACACCACAGCTCACCGGCACCGTGCGCATTGCCGCCACCGAAGGGATCTGCGCCGAGCTGATCGCCCCACACCTTCCCGCCCTGCAACGCCAGCACCCCGACCTGCAGTTTGTCCTGATCGCCTCCAATGCCAGCGCCAACCTGACCCGCGGTGAAGCGGATATCGCCCTGCGACTCTACCGTCCCGATGCCAATGATCTGGTGATTCGGCAAGTCGGTCACATCGCCTTTGCACTATACGCCTCCGACGACTACCTGCAGCACCATCCGCCGATCACCCAACTGGCGGATCTAGCCGATCACATGCATATTGGCTACGGCGATGGACTCAGCGAAGTACCGGAGCAACGCTGGCTGGTACGACAACTCCCGAACCTACATTGGGTGTTGCGCAGCGACAGCACGCTTACCACCGCCCAGGCAGCCGTTGCCGGGGTCGGTATCGGCCTGCTGCCCAGACTGATCGCCGCCAGACACCCGCAACTCCATGAGCTGCTACCCGGCCTGGAAATCCCCTCCCGGGCGGTCTGGTCGGTCATTCACCAGGATCTGCGACAGGTAGAACGCTATCGGGTCACCCTGGATTTTCTCTCCAGCCTGTTTTAATTTTTCCTCTGCTCAGCCACGAAATAAACCCGCCACGGATCGGTTGACCCGATTATTCTGTGCCACTATTACAGTAACAAACCAGAGGTTGACGCGCCGTTGCAACGGCAATAGATTCAACACTCATAACAAGAGCGTCGCGACACCTGAGGAGGAGTCATGCTGAAAGTCGGTGATCAAGCGCCGGATTTTGCCTTGCCTAATGCAGACCTGGAAAAGTCCGAGCTCAGTGACTATCTGGGCAAGCGCAACTTGGTGCTCTATTTCTACCCCAAGGACAACACGCCGGGCTGTACCATCGAGGCGCTGGAGTTCTCCGACCTGATGGATGACTTTCAGGCCGTGGAGACCGATGTACTCGGCGTCAGCATGGACAACTGCCTCAGCCACGGCGATTTTCGTGACAAGAATGGTCTCACCATTGGCCTGCTGGCCGACATCGACGGCACCCTGTGCCAAGATTATTACGTGTGGAAAGAGAAAGAGGCGCATGGCGAAAAGCGTATGGGTATCCAGCGCTCCACCTTCGTCATCGATAAACAGGGCATCATCCGCCACGCCCTCTATGACGTAAAACCGAAAGGTCATGCCCAGGCGGTGCTGGAGTTAGTCAAGGCCCTTTGACGCCCACCCCAGCCGCGCAAACAGCCCAACCATCTCCTCATCCGGCGGCGCCTCAATAGAGAGCGGGACACCGCTGTAGGGGTGAACAAAGCGCAGGTTCGTCGCCATCAGCAGGAGACGCCGTATCCCAAACTGCTCCCTGAACAGATGGTTGTGCTTGCCATCGCCGTGGGTCGTGTCGCCCACGATTGGATGAAAGATGTGCTTCATGTGTTTGCGAATCTGGTGCATACGGCCGGTCTGCGGCTGCACCTCCAACAGGGAGTAGCGGGCCGTGGCGTAACGGCCGACGGCTAACGGCAGTTCCACGGCGGCCAGCCGGCGATAGTCGGTGACCGCCTGTTGCAGCGACTTGCCGGCCTCCTCCTGCAGCGGATAATCGATGCGCGCCGCATCGGCGGCATAACCCCGAACCACCGCCAGGTAGCGCTTCTCAACCTGCCGCTGCTCAAAGCGCTGGACCAGCCGGCGCGCCGCATCCGAATCCAGTGCAAAAACCAACAGCCCGGAGGTCGGCCTATCCAAGCGATGTACCGGATAAACACGTTGGCCGATCTGGTCGCGCAACTGCTGCAGCAAAAAGCGTCGATCTTCGGAAATTCGGGTTCGATGTACCAATAATCCGGCCGGCTTATCAACAGCAATATAGTGTTCGTCCCGGTAGAGGATTGCCAGTTCTTGCATGAGCGCATCATGACATACTTTGCGGATAAGCATGGCTTGGGTTAATGTGCCAGTCACCGGCAGCCTAAAACAACATGTTGTGAAACTCCGCACCCAGATACTGCTGTTCTTCTTTGCCTTCGCCCTCACCCCGCTGATGATCGCGGTAGTGATCAATTTGCCGTTGGTCCTGGAACGGATGGATCTGTTTTATCAGAAGGCCCATCTGCAAAACCTGCGTGCCGATTTCCGCGACCTGGATGAGCACTTGGCCAGTCGCCATGAGATGGTCCGGCTGCTGGCCAAGCTGCCGGAACCGGGAGCGGTACTGGGCGATAAGAACGCGACTGAAAGTAAAAACATCGACCTGGCCCGCACCCGCTATATCCAGTGGATTAATCAGATCCTGCATGAGCAGTTGGATATCGTGCAGATCGTGTTTCTCGACTCACAGGGAGAGGAGCAGTTCTGGCTGGACCGGGACCGGGAGGATCAATCCTGGCAACCGACCGTCACACGGCCGGGCAAAGCGCCCGAGGCGCTGGTCAGTGCGGCGTTCAAGGCGGAGCCGGGGCGGGTACTGGTGAGTGCGCTCAGCCTCAACCCCCAGGCCGGAGCCCTGGACCCGCGCCACTTCATGACCCTGAGGCTGATCACCCCCATCTTTACCCGCGAGAGTACCACCCCCATCGGGGCGGTGATGTTGAATATTGATGTCGGCGGCATCGCCCGCTTTTACCGCAATACGCTGTGGGTCAATAACGACGGCCGCTTCCTGCAGATACCCATCCCCGACGCCCCTTCAGGCAATGCCTTTGCACGCTACCCGGGACTGGACCGGCTGTTTGCCGAGGAGAAGCCGGCACTCTGGAAAGGGCCCCATGAACAGATCATGTGGGTACCGATGTTCCGCACCGAAAAGGCCGACGCCCTCTGGGTGGGGCGTCTGGTGGACCCGTCACCCATCGCCGAATTTCGCAACGCCCTCACCCTGAGGGTACTGAGCATTGTGTTCCTGTTAATGCTGGCCACCTGGGTCGCCTCCCGCTGGCTGGCAAAACGGGCAGAGCGTCTCAGCCGGGAGCTGATCGACGGCATACAACAGATCCTGGAAAATGAAACGCCCGTTACCTTTGACTGGAAAGGCCCACAAGAGTTAAAGCGGTTGGGTATGAACCTCTCCCGGCTGGCGGAGGAGCATGGTCGTACTTCACGCAATCTGCGCGCCCATGCCCGCGAGCTGGAAGCGTCCAACCGTTATAAGTCCCAGTTTCTGGCCAACATCAGTCACGAGCTGAAGACACCGCTCAACTCGATCCTGCTGCTTTCCAAACTGCTGGCCAACTCAAAACAGGGATTGACCAAGGATCAACTGAAGCAAGCCCGAGTTATCCACGAGGCCGGCAGCGATCTGCAGGCATTGATCGATAATATCCTCGATCTCTCGCGCATCGAGGCACAGCGCATCCCCCTTCATCGGGAAACCGTCGAACTCACCCCACTGCTGGAAGGCTTGGTGGAACTGGTACAACCCCAATTCGACGCCAAGGGACTGACCTTGAATCTGGTAATGGAAGAAGATGCCCCCCAAAAGATTCTCAGCGACCCGGACAAACTGCGCCAGATCATCAAGAACTTCCTCTCCAACGCAGTGAAATTTACCGAAGCGGGGGTGGTGGAAATCCGCCTGGCCTCCACCACGCCGACCGCATCCAACGCTTACGCCCTGGCCATCAGCGTCAGCGATAGCGGCATCGGCATCGCCGAAGAGAAGCACCAAGAGATCTTCGAGGCATTCAAGCAGGCCGATGGCGCCACCAACCGCCGTTATGGCGGTACCGGACTGGGCCTCACGATCAGCCGCCAGCTGGCCCGGTTACTGGGTGGGGATATCGTACTGTCCAGCCGCCCGGGGCAGGGCAGCCGGTTTAGTCTGTTGTTACCGGCCGAGATAGGTGCCGACCCGGCCGAATCGGATCCCCCCGAACAAACGACAACAGCACAGCCGGAACAGGTGACGGAAGCGTTGGCGACACCTTACCTGGGCAGCCATTCACTACTGGTGGTGGATGCCAATCTACACAACCTGTTGCAATTGACGCCGCTGCTGGAACAGGCCGGGCTCAAGGTGACGGCGGCGGCAGATGTTGCCGAAGCGATTGAGGCGATGGCCGATGAATCATTCGCCCTTGTGTTGATTGACGTCATACTACCCACGGATAGCGGCTGTGATACGATCAAAAGCATAAAGCAGGCACAATCGATACCGGTAATCGCCATGATCCCGGCAACGAACCCCGAGATGGAAACGGCTTGTCTGGCCGCCGGCGCCGATACGCTGATCCACCGACCGATCGACCCCGGGGATTTGTACAACGGATTGGCGCCCTATCTTCCAGCACAAGCAGTAGACACTGAATAATGAAAAATTGGCAGGAGAGACAAGTTTTACGGCCGCTGGTCGCCCGCCAGGGTGCGGTACAGATATGAACCGCTACAGTGGATTTACCCTCTTGGCGGTTGACGACCACGAGCACAATCTCTTCACCCTGCGCAGTTTGCTGCAGCAGTATATGGACGTCAGCATTCTGGAAGCGACCTCCGGGCAGCAAGCGCTGGATATCGCACTCGGCGACGCCCACATCGACTTGATCATTCTCGATGTGCAGATGCCGGAGATGGACGGCTTCCAGACCGCCTCCATGTTGAAGATCCGCAAGAAAACCCGTGACATTCCGATCATCTTCCTGACCGCCGCCTTCAAAACCCAGGAGTTTCAGCAAAAGGGCTACGAAGTGGGCGCCGTGGATTACCTGTTGAAGCCGATCGACGACAACCAACTGATCAACAAGATCAGCACCTATTTCAGGTTGATTGAAAAAGAGCGCAACCTCAATATTATCCTGGAGCAGAAGGTCGCCGAACGCACCGCCGAACTGGCACAGGCCAAACAGCACCTGGAGAACATCGTCACCTATATGGGCGAAGCACTACTGGTGTTGAGCCCTGACGGCAAGATACGGGAAGTCAACCCTGCCCTGCGGCAGATGCTGGGATACAGCGACGAAGAGCTGCTGGGAATGGGAATCGGTGATATCTTTGAAGAGGAGGGGGACGAACAGGCCGGCGCCTTTATGGGGACCTGGCTGGAAGCCCTGATTCGGGTCGGTGCACTGAGCCAGATTGAAGCCCGCTTCATCACCCATGACGGAAGGCGCATTCCGATCCTCTTCTCGCGTACCGCGGTTACGGATACAGAGGGCGAAATCAGCGACATTTTGTGTATTGCCAAGGATATGAGTGGCTACATCAGACAAGATGTCCCTGCCGCCAACGAAACATCTGAAGCGGATAGGCCCTCTTGAGTTGGAACAGGAGTAAATTATGAGTGATCAAAGCCAACCCCCCCGGGAACAAGAAGACACCACTCTTACCGCCAATGCACTCAAGGCCATGGCCCACCCTTTGCGCTGGAAAATACTCTGCTCACTGGGTGACGACGAACTGTCAGTCGGCGAGATTGTGGAGCGGACCGGTACCTCCCAAAGCAATATTTCGCAACACCTGGAACAGCTGCGAAACAAGAACATTGTCGTCTCAAGGAAAGAGGCCAACCGCATCTATTACCGTATTCGCAACGGTCAGCTACTGACCTTGATCGGCACCATGCGTACCGTCCTCTGCCCGGCCAATCTGGACGAACGCTATCCCCAGGACAAGGAGTAAGCCCCGACCACCGGGACGAGGCAATTTCCGGCGGATTCCGGTATTCTTGCCCGGATGACACCCGAGCAATTTTATCAACAACAGCTGCAACGCAACGAAGTGGTGGCAGACCCGGACCAGGCGGCCGTGGTCGCTGAACTTCAGGCACTCTACGCGCGGTTGATCCAACCGAAAACACCGTCTGCCGAACCGGATCTGCTCAGCCGTCTGCTGAAACGTAAAACCCAGCCGGAGCAAACCCCGATCAAGGGGGTATATCTGTGGGGCGGTGTCGGTCGAGGCAAGACCTGGCTCGTGGACATCTTTTACAACCGACTCCCCTTTAACGACAAGTTACGCATCCATTTTCACCACTTTATGCGTGACACCCACGAGTCCCTGAACCGCCTCAAAGGGGTGAAAAACCCGCTCGAACGCGTGGCCGAATCGTTGGCGAGTCAGACCCGCATACTCTGTCTGGACGAGTTTATCGTCACCGACATTGGTGATGCGATGATCCTCGCCCAACTGTTAAAGGCGTTGTTCCAACGCGGCGTGACCCTGGTTACCACCTCCAATACCGAACCGGACAATCTATATAAAAACGGCCTACAGCGGGCCAGCTTCATCCCCGCCATCGAACTGCTCAAACAGCATACCCGAGTGATCCGTCTCGACAACGGCACCGATTACCGGCTGCGCTATCTGGAGCAGGCCACTGTCTACCATACCCCCCTCTCCACGACCGTCACCGAGCACCTTCACGAAGAGTTCGAACGGCTGGCACCTGAAATGGGGCAGAGCGGGGGCGCTATCTCATTATATGGGCGCGACATTGCCGTTAAACGCCTGGCCGACGATCTGGCTTGGTTCGATTTTTTTGCCATCTGTGGACCACCGCGCAGCCAGGCTGATTATCTGGAACTGGCACGCTGTTACCACACCGTGATCATATCCGATATCCCGCTGCTCACCGGTGAGTTGGACGATGCGGCACGCCGCTTTGTCTTCCTGGTGGATGAGTTCTACGATCGGGGTGTAAAACTGATTATCAGTGCAGCAGCCGGCCCTTTGGAGCTTTACCGGGGTGAACGCCTGACGGCTGAATTCGAACGAGCCGTAAGCCGTCTGCAAGAGATGCAGTCGATCGACTATCTGTCACGGGAGCATAAGGCATGAATCACGAAATTATCGATCTACAGAGCCGTATTGCATTCCAGGAAGACGCTATCCATCAGCTCAACCTGACCGTCGCCCAACTGCAGAATCAGCTTGCCACCCTGCAACTGGCCCTCAAGGAGCTGCGTCAACAGATGCAAAGCCTCGCACCCTCGGAAGGGTCTGGAAACGGCACCGAAATCCCACCACACTATTGATACGCAAGCCACCCTTATCGGCTGCTCCCTATCGTTGAATAACAAACGCCCGGCTTGGTCGGACGCACACTGAGCTGGCCGCTATCCAGTACAGCTGAAGTTTGATTGTGCGCCTCGGGTCAAAAGATATGCCCGCTCGTCCTCTTGACATGCGAATGATAATGATTATCATTGTTGTTAATAGCGAGGAGCTGAAACGATGCGATGTATCATAGATGCTTGGCTGGAGCGCCCAAACCCCTGCCTAAGACTACTGGATGCCGAGACGGGCCAAGAGATCCTGCGCTGCGGTGCCGGTTGGATAATCCCGCTGCTGGAGAGCGGCCAGCTGACCCTGGATGATATCCAGGATGAAGGACTCAGCTACGCCGAGCGCCTGGGTTTTGCCGCGGCCGAATCACCCACATTGGCAGCATTCTGATCGATGTGCAATTTGACCAAAAAACGCTTTGAGCCGCCCCGCTCGGCGCCATCGCGTCGCCTGCGGATCTGGGAAGTGGAACGGCGATTCCACTGCGCTATCCTCGGCACCTGCCTGACCCTGCATGAATTGCACAAGGTGATTCGTCAAGCCGGCATCATCCTGGACCCAAAGCATACCGACTATGATGCCCACAATGCCCTGGTCGCCAGCGCCGGGCAGGAGGGTCGTGCCGCCCGGCTGCTGAGCCGATTACTCGACAGAAAATATCGAACCCCGATCAGCCGACTGCCAAAGGGCGACAGCCAGGCACTCAGCCACTATTGGCACCAGGCCCTGCAGTCAGGCGATGTCGCCGGTCCTTTCTGGGCATTGGTCACCCATCCCAACCACCCCTCCACGCTGATGCAGCAGATTTATGGCGATGTACATATGCTGTCACACTTGACCGGAGCCGCCAATCGTGCGGACCTGAAGCGCCTGACCAGCCTGGAAGCCAACGTAGCCGAATTAAGGGAAGCCGCCGCCCATACCACACAGCAACATCATCAACAGCTGGCGCAAAAAGAGCAGCTGATCCGCGAATTGGAGGCGCAGTTGCTACGCCAACTCTCCCGGCACAGGGTAGCCACCCCTTCCGGCGATAGCGAGTTGGGTGCACAACTCGCCGCCACACGCCGGGAGTTGACCCAGTCGCTACGACAACTGGAAAGAAGCCAGCGGCGCGTCACCAGCCTGAAGCGACGCAACGAGTATTTACAGCAGCAGCTGGATTCTGCCCAAACGGCACGGCAAGCGGCGGAGGCGGAACAGCAGGCCAGCGAGCTGGTACTGCATCAGCTGCTGACTGCTGATGCGACGCCCGGCCAGCCCGCGACCGATCTCTGTGGCCGACAGATCGTCTATGTCGGCGGACGAACCTCATTGTCACCTCACTTCCGCGCGCTGGTGGAGAGATGTCGCGGTCGCTTTGAGCACCATGACGGCGGCATGGAAGAGAGCCGGGCTAACCTGCACGGCCTGTTGAGTAAGGCGGATATGGTGTTTTGTCCCATCGACTGCATCAGCCACGACGCCTGTCTGAAAGTGAAACGCTTCTGTAAACAGCATGCCAAGGCGTTCATACCCCTGCGCAGCTCCGGACTGTCGGCCTTTGCCAAAGAGTTGTCGCAGTTAAACCGGACCGATACTTAAGCAACATCACTATCGGAAAGGAAATGTCATCGAATATCAGCATAAAGGCATCCGAACGCCCGCGTCGAAGCTGGGCACTTAGTGGCATCTCCACCGGGCTGCTTTGGGCAACCACCCTGGCCGCCCTGATGCTGGCCGGACTCAGCGGCTTCGCAGGGGATTAGAACAGCAGCACAGAGCAACAACTCAACTGATCCCTCGGAGCACCCACCCAATTGGCATGCCACACGCAGGGAACGACACAGATCCAATCAACTATCCGTTACATAGAAGGAAACAAAGTGAAAAAAAGCTATCTTGGTGTGGCGATACTGTCGCTACTGGGTATCCAAAGCGCACAGGCCGACAGCCTGTCTGACGCGTTTAAAAACGGCACCGTCAGCGGTGACCTGAATCTGTTCTACAAAGGAATCGATAACCGAAGCGCCGCCGATAGCGGCTACGGCACCGGTTTTCTCGGACTGAAATACAAGACGGCACCGCTGAACGGCTTGCAACTGGGTCTGGCGGTTCGCCACGGCAGCGAAGTGAACGAGGACAACCCCGGCGACTCCGATGAAGGTGTCGGCACCCTGGTGACCGAAGCCTATCTCAGCTACCAGGCCGACGGCTTCGGCGCCGTGCTGGGCCGCCAAGCCATTGATCTGGAGTGGGTCGGGGATTATCACGAGGCGGTGACCCTGACCAGCGATGCCCTGCCCAATACCGAACTCACCGCCGGCTATAGCCGCAGCCTGGCCGTGGCGGATGAAGATGACCTGCAACACAGTTTTAGCGATATCGGTGATGACGGCGCTTGGTTCCTGGATGCCAAAGTCATGCCGGCCGAGGGACTGGTGCTCAACCCCTATTACATCCATGAGGATGAGGTGTTCGACGGACTGGGTCTGAAGGCCGACTATGAGCACGCCTCCGGTCTGGGCGTTACCGCCCATTACGCCACCTCTGACGTCGATGTGGCGGGCGAGTCGGATGGTGCCATCCTGCACCTGGAACTGCGCGGCACCCTGGGTGGCCTTACTCTGGCAGCCGGGTACATCGACACCGACAAACAGGGCGGCGTAGGGCATCTGGACGATCTGGGCGAAAACATCAACCCACTGGAGGAGGGCAATCAGGTCTACGGGGCCGACGCTCAAACCTGGTATCTGGGTGCCGAGTACAGCATGGGCCGCGCCACCCTCGGATTGCTGGTGGGTAACAGCGACTATGCCGGCAACAGCGAAGAACGCGAGATTGATCTAACCCTCGGCTACGACCTGGCGGACATCGCCGAGAACCTGAGTGTGAACCTGGTCTATGCCGATATCGATACCAACGCCAGCAGCGATGATTACGAGAAGCTGACACTGATGCTGAGTTACGGATTCTAGCCATGGCCAGTCAGGTAACCTAAAACCGGCACCCGGCCCGTAGGGGCAGACCCCTGTGTCTGCCCGTAGTAGAAGCACCCGACGAGTGCGGGCAACCACAGGGGGTTGCCCCTACACAAATCCCCGGAGGCCTCCGCAGCATAAGTCCATCCCCGACAACGCCGCTCTCGGCCCTCCATGGCCTCCGCGGCATAAGTCCATCCCTGACAACGCCGCTCTCGGCCCTCCATGGCCTCCGCGGCATAAGTCCATCCCTGGACAAAAAACCCCGGCCGGTTTCCCGGTCGGGGTTCTCTTTGTTCCGCTATTCAGTGGCTTAGCTAATCAATCGCTGCCCCAGCTTTTCCCCTTCACACCGGGACTGTGGTAAGCCTGACTCAATTCATGCACCGCCTCGACCAACACCCCGGCATGTTCCGGGTTTACATCCGGATGGATACCGTGTCCGAGATTGAACACATGACCGGGACCGTGACCGTAACTGGCCAGCACTCGGCCCACTTCTTCTCGGATGCGCTCCGGCGCAGCATAGAGAATGCTCGGGTCCACATTACCCTGCAGCGCCACCCGATCCTTGACCTGGATACGGGCATCGGCTAAATCGGTGGTCCAATCCACACCCAGGGCATCACAGCCGGTGCGGGACATGGCATCCAACCATTGGCCGCCACCCTTGGTAAACAGGATCACCGGCACCTTGCGGCCCTCGCTCTCCCGTACCAGTCCCTGCACAATACGCTCCATATAGGCCAGCGAAAACAGCTGGTAATCCCGAGGACTCAGCACACCACCCCAGGTATCAAACACCATCACCGCCTGAGCGCCGGCGGCGATCTGGGCGTTCAGATAGCCGATCACCGATTCCGCCACCTTACCCAGCAAGCTGTGCATCAGGTCGGGGCGATCGAACATCATCTCCTTTACCTTGGCGAAGTTCTTGGTGCTGCTGCCCTCCACCATGTAGGTAGCCAGGGTCCAGGGGCTGCCGGAGAAGCCAATCAGCGGAACCCGTCCATCCAACTCACGACGGATCGTGCGCACCGCATCCATGACATAACCCAGGTCATCTTCCGGGTCCGGTACGCCGAGCGCCGCCACCGCCGCTTCGTCCTGCACCGGCTTTTTGAACTTCGGCCCCTCACCCTCGGTGAAATAGAGCCCCAAACCCATGGCATCCGGAATGGTGAGGATGTCGGAAAACAGGATGGCCGCATCCAGCGGAAAACGCTCCAGCGGTTGCAGGGTCACTTCGCAGGCGAGCTCCGGGTTCATACAAAGATCCATGAAACTGCCCGCCTTGGCCCGTGTGGCCCTGTACTCCGGCAGATAACGGCCTGCCTGGCGCATCATCCAGACCGGCGTCATATCTACAGGTTCACGAAGCAGGGCACGAAGAAATCGATCGTTTTTCAAGCTGGACACAGCATGTTTCCTTTGTTGGCAACCAGAAGCAACCGGCCTGCGTCGCCGGTGAGAGGGCGAGTTTACACCGAAATAGCCCATGACACACGGCGCCATTGGCAATCAATGGCGCCGTATCACCGGGTTCAGTTGTCAAATTGTCGACTGAAGATCAGTAGTCGCCCTTCTTACCCACACCGACAAAGGCAAAATCCCACTCCAGATCGAACGGGGCCCACCAGGCGCCGACACCGGTCTCCTTGTCGGTGTGACGGAAGAAACCGTTATAGGCCGGCGGTTTGATGTGGTATTTCAAGTGGTATTTGCCGGGACCGTTCAACTTGATGTTGTCCGCATAGTGGGGGCCGTCGGAAGCCACCATGGGCATGAAGTTGCCGGTAGTGGCCCAGTCGCCACCCTGCTTGGTGATGGTGTAACTGATATCCAGGTAGGGCATCCATTCACCTTCACCAAAACCGTTCTGATTGCCCTTGCTGGCATGGATATCCGCCTCCAAATGGATATCGGCGCTGCCCATGCCTGGCAACATCGGCTCCATCTTGGTCGGTTGCAGATAAACCGCCGCGATCTCCATGCCATTCAACTCCACGGGATCGCCAATCGGCTGTTCACCGGCGACGACCATCCCACTTCCCAGTATTCCTGCCAGGAACAGACTCAATGTACTTCTCTTCATATCAATCTCCACTATCGTTAATACGACTCATTCGTGTTAAAGGGTCAAAAAAAACCCGCCCGGTAACGCCCTGACGGAACAGATCTAGATACCAAACACGGCCGGCCACCAAGCGAGCCCAACCGCTATGCTGCCGATAACCCCCGGCAGCAGAGGCAGCCACAAGCGGGCGCCCTGCAGGCCCTGGTTGCTCAAAATCCGGCGTCCGAGATAGAGACTCCAGAGCAACCCCAGGGTGAACAACCCTCCCTTCACCAGGCCCACCATCTCGGCCGACAAACCCAGCCGGGTGAGTGGGGAAAACAGCTCTCCACCCAACCCCAACACCAGAGATACCATCGCCACCGGGGCATATTGGTACCCCAACTCGACAAACCGGCTGGCCAGCCCGCGATCTGCGCCGAGACGTCCGGCCAACCAGGCAGACAGTCCGGTGGTCAGGGACAACACCAGGCTCAGCAGTACCATCACCGCCAACATGAATCCGACGATCATGGAGAAATCGAGCCAATTGAACACCTCACGCCGCTCCGGGTGAACACTCATCAGCCACCAGGGACCCGGCTCGCCGATCCAGTACCAATCCCGCTCGATAAACCAGCTTCCGACTGCTTGGCGCAGCTGTTGATACTGCGGCAGCACCAGCCAAAGGAAACCGCCCAACGCGATCCCGGTACCAAGAAACAGAAACAGCACCTCATAGGGATTGGGGTGGTGCCGGCGAATTTGCGCAATCTCTTCTCCGGGCTGTCGCAAACGCAGATAGAGTCCCCCCTGGGACTGGGGATTAACGCAGCGAAAACACTCGATGCAGTGGCGCGACTCTTCCTTGCGAGGGATGTCGATCATGGTGGGACAAACACCCTTCTCGGTAAACCGATCACCACCGGCCTTTTTGCGCTTGGGTGCGAATTGAACCGCGCCGATACGCGAAAATACCCCGAGCAACAACCCAATCGGACACATGTGGCGACACCAAGCCCGCTTATTGCGCCCGTAAACAAATCCCAGCGCAATGGCCAACAACAGGGTACCCCCAAACACCTCGGCCACCGCTTCCGGATGATCACGTACACCGACCGTCTGACCCAAGATGGTGATCAGCAGAAAACTGATGATCGGCGTGCCTTCCCACCGAACCCAGGCCGGTATCGGTCGCTGCAATCCCTTTTTATTGGCCCATTCGGAAGCCGCCCCCATGGGGCAAAGCAAGCCGCACCAACTGCGTCCGGTGAATATGACGGAAATAAACACCAGCGGAAACCAGAGCCCCCACATGGCGTAATTGGCAAAGCGGGTGAAATTGTTCAGCGCGGTGGCGTTTTCCGGCGCCTCAGGGAGAAACAGCGGCAGGAAGATAACCGCAAGAAAAAACAGGAACATCACGGCATGCAGCCACACCAGGCGGTCGCGATGCCTGACAAAGAACGCTTCCACCGGTCCAGCCATTTTTGCATCGAGGGTTCCGGGCACGCGAATCGGGATTGCCGCCAGCCGATCGGCCGCCTGGCTTCTGGTCATCGTGTCCGTCAGCGGTGCATTCACACCCGGGCCCCAGCCAACGCACGACGCCGTCGAGTCCACCACCAGGCAATCGCCAGCGGCAGCGGTATCAGCAACAGCAGTTGGGCGGACAGGCTTTCCACAGTCGGGTACACACCCAACCAACCGATACGTGCCACCCCGTCCACCGGTGTAATCGCCACCCAGCCGGCCTCTTGCAGTTCCAGCACCCCATTACCGGCAAACGTGACGGCAAGGTAATAGAGCAACACGGCGGTGAGGGTGAAAAAGAGTCCAATCGGCAGCCTGAACGAAGCCGCTTGCATCACGCGGAACAGGATCAGGAGCGCGGCCGCTGCCAAGCCAAATCCGGCCAATAACGGCCACCACTGCCCATTCGATTCACTACTCAGTGCCTGGTAGAAAAGCACCGTCTCCGCACCTTCCCGATACACAGCAAGAAACGCCGCCAATCCCAGGGCAAAGGCACTGCCCTTAGAGAGGGCGTTATTGATCTGGGCATGGATAAAGGCTTGCCAGCGGGCCGCCTCACTTTTCGAGATCAGCCAATAACTGACATAGAACAGCACCGCGGCAGCCAGCAGCATGGTCACCCCCTCCAGGGCCTCGCGACCAGCACCGGAGACCTGTAGCACCACGCTAAACAGCCAAGCAGTAACCAGGCTCGCCAACAGCGCCCAAAATGCGCCTTGGTAGACCACCCGCACCTGGTTGGAGGCCTCCTGGCGGCGCAGATAGGCCACCAACGCAGTAATTACCAGCATTGCCTCAAAACCTTCGCGCAACAGGATCAAAAAGGCCTGCACCAACAGCCCCCAGAAATTGACCGCCGGTGGTTGCTGCGCATCAGCCACCTGCCGCAGCTGGTTGCTCAGTTGCTGCCAGGCGGTTGCCACTTCATCCTGGGTGCGCCCGCGGGTCGCCAATCCGATAATCTTGCCGAAACGGGATTCCAATTCGCTCTTCAGTCCCGGATCCCGCATACCGACGGCCGCCTCCATGCCGCTGCCCTCGAAGATATCGAAGTAGAGCCCGGAGAAAGCGTCCGCGGTGTCCATCCCGTTTTCCGCGCTATAACCGGCTACGAGCCGGTCTCCCTGATCCGTCAGTTCCGCCACGATGCGCTGAAAATCCGGTGCCGAGGGTGATGACGCGTTCTCGGCCCCAAAGCAGAGCACGGGAACCAGCCATATCAACAGCAGCCAGCGAAGGCTCATTGGTTCACCTTAAATACAGTCAAGGGGATGCCGGCTTTATCCAGCAACGCCGCATCCCGGCGCATGGCCACCCGTATCGATTCGGCAACGGCGCTCACCTCCGCACCCCCCGCATCCTTCTGGATCGCCTTTCTCAGATCGCCAAACTTTTTCTCCACTAGGTAGGTATGTTTGGCGCCCAACTCCAGCCGCATAGCCGCCTCCATCTTGCGATCTTCAAAGACGCCAAAATAGGCGCTCACCACCGCATGCTTGGCCTGTTTATGATCCCCGGCCAGATAGGCCTGCTCCGCCTGGTCGATATGCTGGACAACCGCTTCAGCCACCGCCAGCCACCCGGTGGAATCGCCGGCCCAACCCGCACAGGGCAGCGCCAGTAGCCATAAGCTGAGCAAGCCGTATTTCATGATCGGGTCGTACTCCAGTTGGCCTGTCTGATGCGGCATGGGCCAACATCAGTTCGGGGAAAAGAGATTTAAGGCTGTTAATAATAACGATTCGCAATTGTAATATCAACCGTGGTTTCTCCGGCATGCCGTACGAGAACGCCCGGCCTGGTGGCACGCCGGTGCCGTGTCATCTGTGTATGAGAAATCCCATCATTCACTGCGATTGCTAATACGATGATTTATCTGGACCAAACCGCGAAGAAAAAAAGGGGGATGGCCTTCCTGGTCATCCCCCTTTTTTTCCAACCGCCTCCGGCGATAACTGGCTAGCGCGGCAACTCTGAACTCCCCATCAGATACTCGTCCACAGCGCGGGCGCACTGACGACCTTCGCGGATGGCCCAAACGACCAGGGACTGCCCGCGGCGCATATCGCCGGCGGTAAACACGCCGCCTATGGAAGTACGGTAAGCTTCGACACCTTCTGTATCGCCCTTGACGTTACCGCGCTCATCCAGACCCACACCCAACTCCTTGAGCATACCTTCATGCACCGGATGCACAAAACCCATGGCCAGGGTAACCAGGTCAGCCTTGAGCTCGAATTCGGAACCGGGCACCTCGTGCATTTTCCAGCCACCCGACTCGGCTTGCTGCCACTCAACCTTGATGCACTGGACGGCCTTAACATTACCCTTTCCATCGTCAACAAAGGCTTTGGTGGCCACGCTCCACATACGCTCACAACCCTCTTCCTGGGAGCTGGAGGTACGCATCTTGTTCGGCCAATAGGGCCAAACGGTCAGCTTGTCCTCTTTCTCAGGCGGCCGCGGCATAATTTCTATCTGGGTCACCGATGCCGCCCCATGACGGTTGGATGTGCCGATACAGTCCGATCCGGTATCGCCACCGCCGATAACCACGACATGCTTACCCGCCGCCGATATAAAGGTGTCGCCCACATCATCCCCCTGCACCTTGTGGCTATTCATGCGCAGGAAATCCATGGCGAAGTGGACCCCGTTCAGATCACGACCGGGCACCGGTAGATCCCGCGGCTGTTCGGAACCCCCGGTCAGTACCACGGCATCAAATTTGTCCACGAGCATTTTGGCCGGTATATCGACCCCGATGTGGGTGTTGGCGTGGAACTTGACGCCCTCCGCCTGCATCTGTCCCATACGGCGGTCAATTACCTTTTTATTTAGCTTGAAATCGGGGATACCGTAACGCAGCAGTCCGCCGATCCGGTTCTCCTTTTCAAATACCGATATCGAGTGGCCCACCCGCGCCAACTGTTGGGCGCAGGCCAGGCCCGCAGGACCGGAGCCGACAATAGCCACGCGCTTGCCACTCTTGTGGCGCGCGATCTGCGGCTGAATCCAACCCTCTTCCCACGCCTTCTCGACGATTGCCAGCTCAATGCTCTTGATGGTCACCGGCTCATCGGTCAGATTGAGGGTACACGCCTCTTGGCAGGGGGCCGGGCAGATGCGCCCGGTGAACTCGGGGAAGTTATTGGTCGAGTGCAAAACCTCAATCGCAGACTTCCAATCCTTGTGGTACACCAAGTCATTCCAGTCCGGGATGATGTTATCAACCGGGCAACCCTTGTGGCAGAAGGGGATACCGCAATCCATACAGCGCGCACCCTGAATGCTCAGCTCATTGCTGCTCAGATCAACCGTGAACTCGTTGAAATGCGTCAAGCGATCGGCGACCGGCGCATAGCTGCGGTCTTGACGTGGATACTCCTTGAAACCTGTTGGCTTACCCATGATTAGTGGCTCCCCTTAACAACTTCACTGCTTTTCGTCTGCTCCACCTGCATCTCGAGCAGGGCGCGGCGGTAATCCACCGGCATCACCTTGACGAACTTCGGCAGATATTCACACCAGTTGTCGAGTATTTTTTGTGCGACCGAACTATTGGTGTAATGCAGATGACTCTGAATCAGCTGCTTGAGACGGATGGAGTCGAAGCGGGTCATGTCATGACTGACATCGACACGCCCCTTGGTCTCCAGGTCGCCGCCCTGATGATCCAGCGTCTCCAATGCATCATCCTCATCCTTGATCGGCTCCAGGTCGACCATGGAAAGGTTACAGCGCTGTTCAAAGGTGCCTTCTTCATCCAGTACATAGGCAATACCACCCGACATGCCGGCCGCGAAGTTTCTACCGGTGCTGCCCAGGCAGACCACTACGCCTCCTGTCATATACTCACAACCGTGGTCACCCACCCCTTCAATCACGGCGGTAGCACCCGAATTTCTCACTGCAAAACGCTCGCCACCAACACCACGGAAATAACACTCACCGCTGATGGCGCCATAGAGTACGGTATTGCCGACAATGATATTCTCTTCCGCCTTGCCGATCCCGGACTCTGCCGGTGGATAGACCACAATACGACCGCCAGATAAACCCTTGCCGACATAGTCGTTACCTTCACCCGCCAGCTCGATGGTCACCCCTTTGGCCAGCCAGGCGCCCAACGATTGACCGGCGGTGCCCTTGGCCTTGATATAGATGCTGTCATCAGGCAATCCGGCGTGACCGTAGCGCTCCGCCACACGGCCCGACAACATGGTACCGAAGGTGCGGTTATAGTTATGGATATCGATATCGATCTTGACCGCTTCGCCCCTTTCCAGGGCCGGCTGGGCTAGTTCGATCAACTGATGGTCGACCGCCTTGTCCAGACCGTGGTCCTGCTTCTCGGTATTGCAGATCGCTACTCCCTCGTCGGCCACCGGCTTGGTCAGGATACGCGAGAAATCGAGCCCCTTGGCCTTCCAGTGGGTGACCGCTTTGCGCGTATCCAGACGGTCGGTCTGGCCGATCATCTCGCTGAATGAGCGGAAGCCGAGTTTCGCCATCAACTGACGCACCTCTTCGGCAACGAAGAAAAAGTAGTTGATCACGTGTTCGGGCTTACCGGTAAACCGCTTGCGCAGCTCCGGGTCCTGGGTGGCGACACCGACCGGACAGGTATTCAGATGACACTTGCGCATCATGATGCAACCTTCAACGATCAACGGCGCCGTAGCAAAACCGAATTCGTCTGCGCCCAACAGAGCACCCACCACCACATCACGTCCGGTACGCAAACCACCGTCCACCTGGACCGCGATGCGACCCCGCAATCTATTCAGTACCAGGGTCTGATGCGTCTCCGCCAAACCGATCTCCCAAGAGGAGCCGGCGTGCTTGATGGAGGTGAGGGGCGACGCACCCGTGCCACCGTCAAAGCCGGAAATAGTGACATGATCCGCATGGGCTTTCGACACACCTGCCGCCACGGTACCGACGCCCACTTCGGACACCAGCTTCACCGAGACGCGCGACTTCGGCTGCACGTTCTTCAGATCGTGAATCAGCTGTGCCAGATCCTCGATCGAATAGATGTCGTGATGCGGTGGCGGCGATATCAATCCCACCCCCGGCGTGGAATGGCGCACCCGCGCAATCTGCGCATTCACCTTATGTCCCGGCAGTTGACCGCCTTCGCCCGGCTTAGCGCCTTGTGCCATCTTGATCTGGATATCGTCCGAGTTGACCAGGTATTCGGTGGTCACCCCAAAACGGCCCGATGCCACCTGTTTAATGGCGGAACGCTGGGGATTGCTCGAGCCATCCGGAAGCGGATTGAAGCGACTCGGTTCCTCGCCCCCTTCGCCCGTATTGGACTTGCCACCGATGGCATTCATCGCCTCGGCCAGGGTGGAGTGGGCTTCATAGGAGATCGAGCCGAAGGACATGGCCCCGGTGGCAAAACGTTTGACGATCTCTTTCGCCGGTTCCACCTCTTCCAGCGGCACTGGCTCATCCGCCCAATTGAAATCAAACAGTCCACGGAAGGCGAGCAGGCGTTCATCCTGTTCGTTAATCAGGCGGGAAAATTCGGCAAAGCTCTTCGCATCATTGGCGCGCGCCGCATGCTGCACCTTGGCGATGGAATCCGGCGTCCAGGCGTGCTCCTCGCCCCGTTGCCGATAGGCGTAATCGCCGCCGACATCCAGGTGCTTGCGATAGATCGGATTGTTGCCATAGGCGTTGATGTGCAACCGCACCGCTTCCTGGGCGACCTCATCCAATCCGGCGCCTTCGATCATGGTGGAGGTGCCAGTGAAATACTGCTCCACAAAACTACTGGAGAGCCCGACCGCATCAAAGATCTGCGCACCGCAATAGGATTGATAAGTGGAGATTCCCATCTTCGACATGACCTTCTTCAGACCCTTGCCGATTGCCTTGATGTAGCGCTTCTGCGCATCCTCAAAGCAGAGCTGTTCCGGTAGCGACGGCAGCATCGACTGTATGGTATCGAATGCCACGTAGGGGTTGATTGCTTCAGCACCATAACCGGCCAACGTGGCGAAATGGTGCACTTCCAGTGCTGCGCCGGTCTCTACTACCAGCCCCGATTCGGTACGCAGGCCCTTACGGATCAGGTGGTGGTGTACCGCTGAAACGGCCAACAATGCTGGGATGGCGACGTTATCCGCGTCGACACGACGATCCGACAGAATCAGGATGTTATATCCTTCCAGTACCGCTTTCTCCGCGGCATGACCCAGCGCATCCAGGGCCAATTTCATCCCGGAAGCGCCTTTCGCAGCCTTGAAGCAGATACTCAAGGTACGGGTGCGAAATGCGCCACCGGTGTTATCTTCAATATTGCGGATTCGCTCCAGATCGCTGTTGGTCAGGACCGGTTGATGTACCTCCAGCCGCATGGCCGGTTTACTCTGACCGATGCCCAACAGGTTGGGGCGAGGACCAATTAGCGACACCAACGACATCACGATCTCTTCCCGGATCGGATCAATAGGCGGATTGGTCACCTGGGCGAAATTCTGTTTGAAATAGGTCGACAGATGTCGCGGTCGGTTCGAGAGTACCGACGGCGGATTGTCCGCACCCATTGAGCCGGTCGCCTCCTGACCGGTCAGCACCATCGGTGTCAGTAGGAACTTTATATCCTCCTGGGTATAACCGAAGGCTTGCTGGCTATCCAACAGGGTCTCGGGATCGGGTGACATGGCACCCACCACCTCGGGGAGGTGATCCAGATGAATCTGGGTCTGATCAAGCCAATCCTGATAGGGGTGCTCGGCAGAGAGCTGCTCCTTGAGCTCCGCATCATCGATAATGCGCCCCTCTTCCAGGTCGATCAGGAACATCTTGCCCGGCTGCAGGCGCCATTTCTTGATAATGCGCTCTTCCGGGATATCCAGCACACCCATCTCCGAAGCCATCATCACCATGTCGTCATCGGTGATCAGATAGCGGGCCGGGCGCAAGCCATTGCGATCCAGTGTCGCGCCGATCTGCCGACCATCGGTAAAGGCCACGGCCGCCGGACCATCCCACGGCTCCATCAGCGCTGCGTAGTACTCATAGAATGCGCGGCGACTATCGTCCATTAACGGATTCCCGGACCAAGCCTCGGGGATCAGCATCATCATGGCATGAGCCAGGGAATAGCCGCCCTGCACCAACAGTTCAAGTGCATTATCAAAAGACGCGGAATCCGACTGGCCTTCCGGGATCAGCGGCCAAACCTTGGCCAAGTCATCTCCCAGAATCTCCGATGCCATAGAGTGCTTGCGCGCCGCCATCCAGTTGACATTGCCACGCAGGGTATTGATTTCGCCATTGTGGGCAATCATGCGGAACGGATGGGCCAAATCCCAGGTCGGGAAGGTATTGGTGGAAAAACGCTGGTGCACCAGCGCCAACGCCGACACCATGCGCTCATCCTTCAGGTCCGGATAAAATTCACCCACCTGATCGGACAGCAACATACCCTTGTAGGTGATGGTGCGTGACGAGAGAGAAGTGAAGTAAAACGATTCATCCTTTTCCAGGCCGGTTTCACGAATCACCTTCTCTACCTGTTTGCGAATAACAAACAGCTTCCGTTCAAACGCCGCTTGATCGGCACAATCCGCGCCACACTCTATAAATATTTGTTTTATATGAGGTTCTGTTGGTTTTACGCTATAACCAAGACCCTGGTTATCCACTGGCACATCGCGCCAGCCGATAACACTCTGCCCTTCATCCTCGACAAAGCGATTAACGGTACTCTCCGCTCTTGCCCGGGATGCTTCGTCACGAGGCAAAAACAGCATGCCCACGGCATAGTCGCCCTGTACCGGCAGATCGAACTCCAGCGTTTCCCGGAAGAAGGTGTCAGGTATCTGGATCAGTATTCCGGCGCCGTCACCGGCACGGGGGTCCGCACCCACCGCGCCTCGGTGAGTCAACCGTTCCAGGATTTCCAATCCCTGCTCGACTATCTTGCGGCTCTTGCGGCCCTTGATATTGGCGACAAAACCGACGCCACAAGCATCGTGTTCGTTGCGGGGATCATAGAGTCCCTGCTTCGGTGGCAAAGCGCCTTGGCCCATCGTAAACCTCATCTCATCGGGGCAGAATACGGCAAAAACTGCTCTCTACCCGTTGCAAATATGGACGTAAGACCCGAAAAGTTTTACTTCGGGGTTCGTCCAAAATGGCCTAAAAATGCCCGTCAATGGGAATTCCGGCCGGACAGAACCCTGCAGGATAATGGAAAAGTCTGTTCCAGGCCAGTAATTTGCTAAACGACTTTAATTTCCCTAGACGGGAGGAGTGTGCGGTGCAGCATTCTACCTGTCACCGATCAAGCGCCGCGCGGATTGACGCATAGGTACGTGGCCAGGCATCGCCTTTACGCAATGATGGGGGCAGTGTAGCACGTCCCTTTAGCGCAGCGGACCTATCGGCGTAGACCCCGTAGATAACCGAAAACCACGCTTGCCCAGAACGAGTCGTCTTAAAATAGGCGATGTCGCCTTTCAACCGATGCTGCTTAATAAAACGCTTGGCCGCCGCCTCATCATGAACGCCCACCAGCTGAAGCGTGTAACTCCCAGGCGAATGGGTCAATATCCATTGCTCGTCCTTGATCGGCTTTTCCGTGACGACCGTTTGCTGTTCAACCGGCCTGTTCTGCGGTGCATCTATTTCGGATTCTGATTTTGGCTGTGCTACTTCCAATTTATCCTCATCTGCCACGACAGACTCGACCGGAGACGAGGCGTGGTCTCGCTCTGCCTGGCCTGAATCATCCAGCCCGATAGGCGGCATGACCGGCGATGGAGAGCCCCCTTCATCTGCTTCCAAACCGCCTGTTCCCCTTTCAGACAACTCCCTATCCGCCGCCTCTGGGTACGCATCTAATACCGACTCCATAGACGCTGCGTCCGCCTCCCGCGTTATTTCTTGTGGAGCACGACTCATCGGTTTAGGCTCACTCGTCGCCCGTGAACTCAATTCAGGCAACGCCAAATCCGTTTCGGACTGCGAGGGGGTGGTCGCTTCAATCTCCTGTTTACCCACTACATCCGGCCCAACGCCAATGTTCATTTGTTCTGCGGGAGGAGAGAGTTCAGGTAATGGGAGGGGCCGCAGTCCACCCTCGACAACAGAGGCCTCTTCCTGCTGAGGGGAAGTCCGCTTGGTTTCACCGAACAAGCGATTGATCTCATCCTGAAACACCAGTGTCAGCAACAACACCAGCACCAATATAGGTGTTCCGATTAAAACCGGTTTAGGCAAATCAGACAAAATCGACGGAACAGTGGTGGTTTTTCGGACCACGGCCCTGTTGTCCGGCTCAACCGTTGACCGTACGGAAGTCGAGAAGGCATCTTTTAGACGCTCCTCCAATACACCCGGCACACCATCCGCCCCTTTGATAATCCGATCAATTCTGGAAGGCAGTAGCGTTAAAGACTCCTGAGCGCT
The DNA here is from genome assembly GCF_050289425.1 of Sedimenticola sp. Taxonomy (NCBI): domain Bacteria; kingdom Pseudomonadati; phylum Pseudomonadota; class Gammaproteobacteria; order Chromatiales; family Sedimenticolaceae; genus Sedimenticola; species Sedimenticola sp. Next base: position 73,520 of record NZ_JBNKFS010000016.1, read on the forward strand.
GGCGGTATCCAGCAAAAAACCAATAAACGCCTTTGCTTGGTCCGCATCAAACACTGGCATATCAAGTGACTGAATCGACTGAAGATTCATCGCCTGCAGCTGAGGCGTCTGTAACTGAGCGGAAATCTCGGGAGTGGCGAAGAGAATCACTCTGATCAATGCCCGATTCCCCGGGCGTCGCTCAAACAATCTAAATAGCGCTATCAATGTTGCGACCGGCAAGAGTTGCGCATCATCGATCATGATCACCGGCAAGCGCCCCGCCGCGTGAAGCATTTCAAAGCGCCTCAGCAGCTCATCGATATCCATGGCCGCCGAAGTGGTAACACCAAATTTTCGAAACAAGAAGGAAAAGAATTGATCGGGCTGAAGCATATGATCAGCATTAAGTGTGCAAAGTATCCACTCTTCCCGAGACAACTTGCGGAATTGCTGCAGTAGCGTACTTTTCCCCGAACCACTCGCCCCCCTGATCAGCAGTATCTTTTCACTGTTATCGGTCAAGTGCCGCAACAGGTCTAGACGTTGCCTGAGTTGGGGGGTGGAAAAAAAAGGGTCCGTTCTCCTCTGAATAGGAGTCCTATCTTGCATACGAGAGGATTCTGCGCTTTCTGCAGCGTCAGCTGGTCGCTCTTCCATACTCATTCAGGGTCGCCTGCAAAAGATCCGAATCAAATTCATCGGTTACCACTGAATAGCCCAGTTGCTTCATCAGGACCAAGCGAATTTTCTGTTCCAGCACCTTTTTATCAACCGACATCAGGTTCATAAACTGATCCGCACTAATACTCTCTGGCGGGGAGGTGGGTAATCCAGCCCGGGATATCAGCGATTCGATACGGGATTGATCGGCAGCGTCGATCCATCCCAAGCGGCGGGAGAAATCTGCCGCCATGCAGATGCCGGCACCAACTGCCTCGCCGTGCAGCCAAGCTCCGTAACCCATTCCCGTTTCAATGGCATGGCCAAAGGTATGCCCGAGATTGAGCAGTGCGCGATTTCCAGCCTCCCGCTCATCTGCTGCGACAACCACTGCTTTGTCGTTACAGGAGCGCTCAATGGCATACGCTAATGATGCCTGATCACGCTCCATCAGTTTATCTATATGCTGTTCCAACCATGTGAAAAACTCAGGATCGCCAATCAGCCCATATTTGATCACTTCGGCCAGACCGGCTGAAAGCTGGCGGTTATCCAAAGTGGATAGGGTTTGTATATCGGCGATCACGCACTGGGGCTGATAAAACGCGCCGATCATATTTTTCCCAAGAGGGTGATTGACGCCGGTTTTACCGCCAACCGAAGAATCCACCTGGGCAAGAAGTGTAGTAGGCACTTGAATAAAATAGACACCACGCTGATAACACGCCGCGGCAAAACCCGCCATATCACCCACCACACCACCACCAAGACCAATGACGGTGCAACGGCGATCGAAGCGCTTTTCTAATAACTTATCTATGATCTGTTGCCAAACCAACAGACTTTTATATTGCTCACCGTCCGGCAGTATCACCGAATCTACCTGATACCCCTGCAACGCCGATTTAACTTGTTCCAGATAGAGCGGCGCCACCGTGGCATTCGACACAACCAGCACTTGCTGTCCGTGTATATGAGGCTGATACAACGAACTGTCGCCAATTAAGCCCGTACCAATATAAATGGGGTAGGTTCGCTCAGCGAGATTAACGTTTAAGATACTGATTGGGTTATTCATTGCCTGATTTTTCATCAACTACTCGACAGAAGCAAAGAGCTCAAAGCTCCGATAGGCACATTACATAGACTACAAACGGCAGAAGATGGCCCCCGCTCGCCAAATAGAATCACCTGAAACACCTAACATACGGTTGATGACGTGTATTTCTCGGCTACTTGGAGGCTCTCGTGGAGCACATTAATCGGATCTTTCTCCCGATCACTCTGCCCTAAGCTTTCGGACTATTTCATTTGCCACCGCCGTGGCACTGCGCTTTTCCGAGGTTACGATAATATCCGCCGTCTCCCGATATAGTGGATCTCGCTCCTCCATCAACGCCTGCAAGGTTCCGAGAGGATTTTTGGTCTGCAGCAGCGGTCGGCTTCTATCTCTCAATGTGCGCTCATACTGCTGTTCTGGACTGCAGTAGAGATAGACCACAAAACCACGACTGCTCAGATTACGCCGATTATCCGGGTTAAGAATAGAGCCGCCGCCTGTCGCCAACACCAAACTGCCGCGCTGAGTCAGATCATCAATCACGGCACTTTCCCGTTTCCGAAACCCCTCTTCACCCTCGTAATCAAATATAGTAGGGATATCGACACCGGTTCGACGCTGTATTTCATGGTCGGTATCGTCAAAATCCAGCCCAAGCAGCGACGCCACCTGGCGCCCGATGGTGCTTTTCCCAGCCCCCATGGGCCCAATCAAAAAGATGTTGTTTGGATGATTCATAGACAGCTAGGTATGCCAGATTTCGTATCAACAGACAATAACAAATGGACCATTAATACTAATCGCCAGGCATATTAAGGGCAATCTTCTGCCACTGATAACAACCACACCAATTGCCGGCACAAAATGAGAAGGGCCTATCCCAAGATAGACCCTTCTTGGCTAAACCAACTTAACTCCGTATCAACGGGCCGTCAGGGTATCCTTCAGTATTTTAGGCGTAACAAAGATCAGCAGCTCCTTGTTTTCGTCCTTACGCAACTCCTGTTTGAACAAAAACCCAACATAGGGTAGATCACCAAAGAATGGAACACGCTCTTTATTGTGGGTTTCCGTTCTCTCGAACACCCCACCTAATACAACTGTTTCGCCATTATCAACCAAAACCGAAGTCTCAATCTGCCTGGTATCGACGGGCGGCACACCTAAAATGGAACGCGAGAAATCAGGATTATCCTTGGTGATACTTAGATCCATAATAACCCGGTCATCAGGCGTGATGTGCGGCGTCACTTCAAGCTTCAGTACAGCTTCTTTAAATGAAACACTGGTGGCACCACTAGAACTCGCTTCCTGATACGGCACCTCAACACCTTGCTTGATAACGGCCGTCTTCTGGTCGGAGGTCACTACCCTGGGGCTTGAAACAATCTCACCTTTTCCCTCGGTCTGCATGGCGGACAGCTCAAGCTGCAACAGGTAGGAACCTAACTTACCGATAACAAAGTCAATGGAGCCGCTTGGGGCAGTTGCCGGCAGATTTACTAACAACGATTGCTGGCCTTCCCCTGCCGGATTTTCAATACCCGGAGACAGAGCAGTAGTACTGCCCAAGAATCCTTCCTGGCCACCACCAATAATGGCAAAATTATCATCCGCACGCAGCTCAGTAGACAGACCAAATCGGACACCGATATCCTTCGAGAAATCATCGTTTGCTATCACGACCCGTGATTCGATCAATACCTGCCTAACCGGAATATCCAGTTTATTGATCAAACGGCGAATATCTTCCAATTTCGCGGCAGTATCTCTAACCAGTAGAGTATTGGTTCGTTCATCAAAGGTAACATTCCCTCTTTCCGGCGTTAACAGCTGATTGCTTTCGCTCTTTAATAGCTTCTGAATATCATCCGCCTTGGCAAAATTGAGCTGTATATATTCCGAAAACAGTGGAGCAAGCTCCTCAATCTGGCGCTGAGATTCAAGCTCCAGCTTCTCTCTCGCCGCGATCTCTTCAGTAGGTGCAATCAACAGCACGTTACCATTCTGCCGCATCGAGAGGCCGCGTGTTTTCAGAATAATACTAAGCGCCTGGTCCCAGGGAACATTCTTCAGCCGCAGGGTGATATTGCCGGTTACGGTATCTGACGTGACCAGATTCAAGCCGGTAAAATCAGCCAATAGCTGGAGAACCGCACGCACTTCAATGTCTTGGAAGTTGAGTGACAACCGCTCGCCAGTGAAGGTCTCCTTGCGGCGTTGAATCTCCTCTTTTTCTTCTTTAGTCAGCGCCCGGAACTCAATGGTAAACAGATCGTTCGCCTGATAGGCGAGGTGTTCATATTCACCCTTTGCCGTGATCTCGATATGTACATTCTCACCCTGACTCGTGACTTCAAACTCCTTGACTGGAGTAGCGAAATCCCCAACATCAAATTTGCGCATCAGTCGCTCTGGCAGTGATGTTTTGAGTATATCCAACACCACTCTGCCCGCCTCTTCACGCATATCCACAGCGGCAGCGGGATTACCCAGCGTCAAAATTACTTGACCTTCGCCCCCATCACCACGTCTGAAATCCACATTGCGCAAGCTATCTGCCGAGCCAGCAGTCGCCTCTTTGTCCATGCTGCCCATAACCGGCGATTGCATAGTCGGGGCCGTACTACTAGAGGCTACTTGCGCACCACCCTTGATGGTGATTTCAAGCTGATTGCCATTCACAGCAATATCATGCCCCGTCGACTCAACCAAGTTGACCACCACTCGAGTGCGGTCGCCCGCCTCGATCGCGGTTACACTGCGCGCCATCCCGATGCCGATAGCCTGTGTCTTACTCGCCAACCCGTTTGACATGCCATAAAAATCCAGCGCGATGCGCGCAGGATTATCGGTGGTAAACATCTGTGGCTTATCAATGGGTCCCTCTGCACGCAGTGTGATAACTACATCATCACCCGGCAAAGCGGAAAACGACAGCTCCTTCAGTACATTTTCTGCTGCGGAAACAGGCACGATTGAACAAAGAAATAGGAGAAAAACAGTTACGAACAGCCGTCGACAATTCATCCGATTTAACACATTGCCCTCAGCTTGGTTCCACCGTTTCAATTCGAGTGGTTTATTTTTCATCAACATAGCCCTGTTACTCTCCTGCCAATGCCAGCGAAGCTTGCCGCTCTCGGTAGCCACCCTGACCGTCCGGAATAATCTCCGTCAATTCAACCTGGGTTTCACTAACTTGGGTTATCTGGCCATGATTTTTCCCCAGATAATTGCCCGCTTTTACCCGATGAATTGTCTTCTCTTGTGTCTGAATAAGCGCCCATGTGACACCAAGTTGCTCAAGAAGTCCCACCATGCGTAGTGAATCAAGCGGATAGCTTTCCAGCTCTTCCTTGCGGCGATTAAAATCTGGCATCAAACCATTGCCAGTACTCTGCCCTACCGTCTCCTCACCCTGCAGCTGAGACTCGAATGGGCTTCGGCGCCCATCGCTTATGTAGGCAAACGTTTCAATTGGCTTAATTTCAGGCAGCGGCTCAATGTGCCCCGCCTTTCTAGACTTCACCTCATCCACATAACTCTTGAGATCATGCATGCTCCTGTCAGCACATGCCGCTAATAAAAAAGCCGCACTAAGTGCCGGTACGAGACGAATGATTTTTTTATAACGCATCAATTCGCCTCCTCTTCCAGATAACGGTAAGTTTTAGCTGTGGCGGACATCACCAGCTCACCTTCCTTACGCGGAGAAACCGAAACATCATGAATCGTTACGATGCGCGGAAGGGCCGCCAAGCCACTGATAAAAGCTCCCAGCTCATGATAAGTGCCATACACAACCAACTTAATGGGCAGTTCCGCATAGAATTCTCTAGGCACTTCATCTTGTGGGTCAAACAACTCAAACTCCAATCCGGAAGCCAATCCTGTTTGCGACACATCCACCAGCAAATCCGCCACTTCGGTTTTGTTCGGCAATTGTCGCAGCATGGCTCCAAAAGATTGCTTCATCTCTTCAAGCTGCTTTTTGTATTTTTCGAGATTGACTGCTTTGGCCTGCTTGCGCTCAAACTCCAACCGCAGCGTCTGTTCCTTTTTTTCAGCTGTATCCAGGGCAACAAGCTGCTCTTCAGTATTAAAGTAGTACCACCCCACGCCCACGCCAACACACAGCAGGATAATAATGAACGCCTTTACTGGCGTTGGCCAATTACCGATATTATTGATATCAAGTTCATTCAGTTCCTGAAGGTTCATTGCTGATCCCCTTTATCCTTGTTCCGGTCAATCTGCTTTGCCGTCAGGATGAATGTGCCCTTTGATTTTTCGGTGCTGGTAATCACCTGCAACGCAGGCCCGCCTAGCCAGGAAGACGATTCAATATTACGCATGTAAGCTGAAACCCGGGCATTGGATTCGGCAATACCATTCAGCGTGATCGCGCCACCTTTCTGTTCCAACTTGGTCAAATGGGTACCATCCGGAATGGTTGTCACTAACTCATCAAACAGATGGACAATCTGGGGCCGGCTCCCCTGCAGTGACTGGATAACATTCATGCGGGCAATCAGCTGCGCCTTCTGCTTTTCTAACTCCTTAATCTCTTTAATCTTTTTATCGACGATGGCAATTTCCTGACCAAGATAGTTATTGCGATTTTCCTGGTGGCTAATCATATCTTCGATATAAAAATGGACACCGCCGCATGCCGCCCCCGCTAAAATCAATGCCAACAGAACCGCCATGCCAAAATCTTTTTGGCGCTTTTTCCTGAGATTTTCCCGCCAGGGAAGTAGATTAATATGAGCCATATCAGTCGAAACTCCTTAATGCGAGTCCGCAGGCAATCATCAGCGATGGCGCATCATTGCTCAACCCCTGGGGTTTTACATTGGACGATACGGACATGTTCGCAAAGGGGTTGGCTACAATCGTCGGAGTGCCTATTTTTTCTTCGATCAGCTCATCTACACCTGGAATTGATGAACTCCCACCCGCCAAGATGATGTGATCGACGCTGTTATAGGCACTGGATGAAAAAAAGAACTGCAGTGATCGGCTAACCTGTTGAGCCATCGCCTCTTTGAACGGCTCCAGCACTTCAGGCACATAATTGTCCGGAAGCCCTCCTTGACGTTTAGCCATTCCAGCCTCTTCATGGGAGAGACCGTATCGCCGCTGGATTTCCTCAGTCAGCTGTCTGCCTCCGAAGTTTTGCTCCCGGGTATAGATGATTTTGCCATTGCGAAGCACATTCAGTGTAGTGGTGGTCGCGCCGATATCGGCAATCGCGACCGTCTGGTCATCACCACTGTCCGGGAGTTGATCAGAAATCTGGGAGAAGGCATTCTCCATCGCATAGGCTTCGACATCGACAACGCTGGCCGTTAGCCCAGCTATCTCCAGCGCTGCGACACGGTCGTCGACATTTTCACTACGGGATGCCGCCAGCAATACATCCATCATCTCCGGATTTTTCTCGGACGAACCAAGAATCTCAAAATCCAGATTAACCTCTTCAAGTGGGTAGGGGATATATTGGTCGGCTTCCAGTTGAATTTGACTCTCCATCTCGGCATCCGAGAGTGAAGCAGGCATAGTGATGATCTTGGTAATAACGGCCGAGCCCGAAACCGCAACGGCCGCCTGGCGAGCCTTGGTACCCGATCGTCGAACCACGTTCTGAATCGCTTGGCCAACCGCATCAACATCGGCGATGTTTTTTTCCACTACCGCATTGGCCGGTAGCGGTTCCACGGCGTAGGCCTCAACCCGGTATTGGGCGCCTGATCTACCTGAAGACTTGCTCAACTCCAACAACTTGACAGCTGTCGAACTGATATCCAGCCCAAGCACCGCCTGCTTCTTGGATCCGAAAAAAGGGACCATCGCGTTTCCTTTCTCGCAATTATAATATGGCTTTACGGAGAACTTTTAGGTTTTCCTTTAATTAGAATAGTTAACTATATAGCAGTAAATGATTTTCTTGTGAAGTATTTTTTCTCTAAGACTGTCACAACAACACATATTTGTTAGTATAGCCACATATTCCGGACAATATATTCTGGATTCCCATCAATACTCAATCCGTGAACTGGCTCATGAAGTGGTTAATGAAACTGATCAAGTTTTTCCTTTGGCTAAGCCTGCTGGGATCCCTCGCCGGGGCGATCTCCGTGGCCTCACTCTACTACTATCTTGAGCCAACGCTTCCTCCGATCGAAAACCTGAAGAGCGTTAAATTCCAGGTCCCGCTCAGGATCTTTTCTGCCGACAACAAACTGATCGCCGAATTTGGTGAAATGCGCCGCATCCCCTTGGTATACAACGCCATCCCTGAGCGCATGGTTCAAGCATTTTTAGCTGCCGAGGACGATCGTTTTTTTGAGCACCCGGGGGTGGATTATAAAGGGCTAATGCGTGCCGCTTATCAACTTTTGTTAACCGGCGAGCGCCGTCAGGGCGGCAGCACCATCACCATGCAGGTCGCAAGAAATTTCTTCCTGTCCAGTGAAAAAACCTTTACCCGAAAATTCAGCGAAATCTTCCTTTCTCTTCGCATCGAACACGAACTGACTAAACAGGAGATCCTGGAGCTATACCTTAATAAGATATATATGGGCAATCGCGCCTATGGAGTCGGTGCGGCAGCCATGGTCTATTACGGCAAAACCGTGGACCAGCTGACGCTGCCACAAATCGCCATGATTGCGGGACTCCCCAAAGCGCCTTCCCGCTACAATCCCCTTGCCGACCCGGAGCGGTCACTCCAGCGCAGGGATTATGTTATCGGCCGCATGGCTAAATTGGGCTTCATATCCGATTCGGAAGAACAAGAGGCTCGATCAACCCCTATCACTGCCTCCCTGCACACAGCCCAAACTGAAGTTGAAGCACCCTATATTGCCGAGATGGTGCGGGCCGAGATGTTTGAACGTTACGGTAATGATGCATATACCACCGGCTTTAATGTCCATACCACTATTAGCAGCACGCTGCAGACAGTAGCCAACAGGGCAGTCAGGCACAACCTACAAGCCTATGACCAGAGACATGGATATCGTGGCGCTGAACTGCACTTGGAGTTATCGGGTAGTGAAGACGACCAGGCACTGGATGCCCTCCTCAGGGATCACAGGATAATCGGCGACCTTTTACCGGCGCTTGTCACGGGCGTCGAGGAGAAAAGCGCCGAACTTTACCTGGGCGAAGGCCGCCACGTAAAGCTCACCTGGGAGGGACTGGAGTGGGCGCGACCCTTTAAGAACGAGAATCGAGTCGGCCCAAAACCACAACGTGCCGATGAGACCCTAAAACCTGGCGACCTGGTTCGCCTGCTTGAGTCTGCGGATGATCATGACACTCACTTTCGCCTTGCCCAAATACCTGCCGTGGAAAGCGCCTTTGTGTCACTGTTGCCAGACAATGGCGCCATCCAGGCGCTTACAGGAGGCTACGATTTTTATCACAGCAAATTCAATCGGGTCACGCAAGCGATGCGCCAACCTGGCTCAGGCTTTAAGGCCATCATCTATTCAGCCGCTCTTGAGGCCGGCTTTACCGCTGCCAGCTTGATCAACGACGCCCCCGTAGTGTTCGACGACCCAAGTCTGGAAGGCGCCTGGCGTCCGGAGAACTACAGTGGAAAATTCTTTGGGCCCACTCGATTACGCTACGCCCTCACTAAATCACGCAATCTGGTTTCAATCCGCCTGCTCCGATCCATGGGCATAGAGCACGCCCTCGAGCATGCCAAAAAATTCGGTTTTGACCCAAACAATCTGCCACACAATCTGTCGCTGGCTTTAGGCAGCGGAGCCGTTACGCCACTCCAGATGGCATCGGCCTATGCCATACTGGCGAATGGCGGGTACAAAATAACACCCTATTTTATCGATCGCATTGAGAGCGAAACGGGCGAAATACTTTTCCAAGCCACTCCCAATACAGTTTGTGAAAGCTGCACCGGAGAAAGTCCCAACAACCTACCAATCGCACAGCGGGTCATTTCACCCCAAAATCACTATCTAATGAACTCGATGATGCGTGATGTGATCACACGAGGCACAGGCATAAAAGCCCGCTCATTGGGACGAAAGGACTTGGCCGGGAAAACGGGTACCACCAATGACCAGAGAGATGCCTGGTTCAACGGATTTAACCGCTCCCTGGTTGCCATCACCTGGGTCGGCTTCGACTCTTCCAAGCCACTTGGCCGAGGTGAAGTAGGCGGTCGGGCGGCCTTGCCCGCCTGGATCGAATTTATGCAGACGGCACTGAAAGATATTCCTGAGCTACCACTTAAGGTGCCGACTGGAATGGTCACCGTACGCATCGACCCCAAAACAGGAAAACGCGCCAGCGTGGATCAGGAAGACGCCATTTTTGAAGTATTTCGCAGTGAATATGCGCCCAAGGAGCTCTCCAGTGAAGCCGTCACCAATACTGGATCGGGCAAAACCGGCAAGGGAACGACCAGCGAAGAGCAGATTTTCTAACCAGGAGCATAGCCATGCCCCGTCGCTCATCACCTCGCTCACTCAAACATCAAATCGCCATTGAAGCGGCCCAATTGATCGCTGAGCAGAGTGACCTCAGTTATGAACAGGCCCGCACCAAGGCCGCCAAGCGGCTCCGGTGTACCGACCAAAGACAACTACCAGAAAATCGTGAAATAGAACTAGCCCTGAAAAGCCACCTGCAACTCTTCCAACCTACAGAGCAGAATTTACAACTTAGACAGCATCGGGAAAGTGCGGTAAAGGCGATGCAGTTGTTCAACGACTTTCAACCGCGCTTGGTTGGGCCGGTATTGAGCGGGGTCGCAAACCGCTATACACCTATAACGCTGATACTTTTCTCAGAAACGGTGGAAGCGATCGCCATTTCACTGATTGAGTGGAAAATACCCTGCAGGCAACGCGAAGTAACCCTGGACTACGGCAACAAGAAGCGAGCCACCCGAACAGTGTTCAGCTTCCATGCCGGTGAACACGAAATTGAACTGCTGGTATTACCTGCATCCGATCGGCACAATCTGCCACTGGACCCGACAGAAGGACGCCCCCATAAGGGGGCGTCGCTGGACCAACTTTTAAAGCTGCTTGCCGTCGATTAACGCTTATTTACTGGTACATAATCGCGTTTCGGCGCACCGGTGTAGAGCTGACGGGGACGTCCAATACGGAACTCGGGATCATCCATCATCTCCATCCAGTGAGCGACCCAGCCAACGGTCCTGGCCACAGCAAACATCACCGTAAACATGCTGGTTGGAATACCCAGTGCCTGATAGATAATACCGGAGTAGAAGTCCACATTTGGATACAGCTTACGCTCGACGAAGTACTCGTCCTCCAGAGCCACCTGCTCAAGACGTAGGGCCAACTCAAACAGCGGATTGTCGTTATCCTTCAAGTTCTCCAACACCTCATGGCACACCTCACGAATCAGGGTGGCGCGCGGGTCAAAGTTTTTGTAAACGCGATGACCGAAGCCCATCAGGCGGAACGGATCATCCTTGTCTTTCGCTTTAGCGATGTACTTATCGATCTGCGAAACGTCGCCGATCTCATTCAGCATATCGAGCACCGCTTCATTGGCGCCACCATGGGACGGCCCCCACAGTGAGGCGATACCGGCTGCGATACAGGCAAACGGGTTGGCCTGGGAACTACCAGAAAGACGCACGGTGGAGGTACTGGCGTTCTGCTCATGATCTGCATGCAAAATGAACAGCGTATTGATGGCCTTCACCGCAACGGGATCCGGGGTGTATTCCTCACATGGGTTGCTGAACATCATGCGCAGGAAGTTTTCACAATAATCCAGATCGTTTCGCGGATAGATGAACGGTTCGCCGACATTGTGCTTATAGCTGGCCGCCGCAATGGTCGGCATCTTAGCAATCAGCCGGTGAGCAGAAATTTCACGGTGACGAGGGTTGTTGATATCCAAAGAGTCGTGATAGAAGGCAGAGAGCGATCCGACCACACCGACCATGATGCCCATCGGATGCGCATCGTACTGAAAACCATCGAAGAAGTTCTTCAAGGTCTCTTTGATCATCGTGTGGTGACGAATGGTGTTATCAAATTTCGCGAACTCTTCGGCAGAAGGAAGCTCGCCATACATAAGCAGATACGCCACCTCTAAAAAGCTCGACTCCTTGGCCAACTGCTCGATGGGATAACCGCGATAACGCAGGATACCCTTGTCACCATCGATGTAAGTGATGGAGCTGCGGCAGCTTGCTGTAGCAACAAAGCCGGGGTCATAGGTGAACATCCCGGTATTCTTATAAAGGGTCGAGATATCCGCGACTTCAGGTCCTTCAGTGCCCTTGTATACGGGCAAGTCTACAGAGGTTCCATCCACTTCGTTGGTTAAGGTTACTTTTTTATCTGACATAAGTTCACTTTCTCCTGCCATAAACTGGCTAACTGACCTTTTATATAACAGTCGGCCGATCAGAACAACCCCTTAAGCATATAATAGGATGGTCATCCAAACATTATTTCGGCAACATTACTTGAATTCTAGGCCGTTTTTTACACAAACATCTATCTTTATCACGCCGGCTTGCGCTATCCGCCGGAATTTTGCAACTGCAGCAATGCTACCAAAATTATATTTGGACGCAATGACTGCATTTTTTAATACAGCTTATTGAAATAATGAATACTGCCGTATGCCCGATAGCGAAGAGTTGCCGAGACGCGTTAAGCATAGACCATCGGAGTGAAAACGGTTCCGGCAGAGTGTTCAGACCGAAACCGGGGTACACCAAAAAGAGTAGGGCGGATACGCGCCATCCATACCGGCACATCCAGGAGCCAGGTACTTCTCGGCATCAGTTCGTCCCTGTACAAATCCACCCTCACGCATCCAGCGTTTGGTGGTCAAACATCCTATTCTTGGGTAAAAATAAAAGGCACCGAAGTGCCTTTTATTTATTTCTCTACATGACGCTACGCTTAACCGCGCGAATAGCGCTTGCGGAATTTATCTACACGGCCAGCGGTATCCATGATCTTCTGTTTTCCAGTGAAGAATGGATGGCAGGCTGAGCAGACTTCCACATGCAGATCCTCACACAGCGCAGAACGGGTGGTAAACTCGTTCCCGCAGCTGCAGGCCACTTTAATCTCTTCGTATTTGGGGTGGATATCCGCTTTCATGACAGCCTCTGAATAAACTCAAACTACCCGCACATTGAGACGGGGTGAACGGGGCATTATATCCAACAACAAACACATCCGCAATACTAGGCCTAGTGCCGTGCGCCACTACCCGGCACCAATGGGATCACTTTTGCCGACCGCGTCCGCTTCAGCTTGGCCGAATAGTGTTCCCTGCTGAGGGAGTGAAGCCTCTCAACCAATCCCCCTTCACCCATCATCTGTTCCCACATCATCCTGGATAAGCGAATGCAGGCCCCCATGGGATTTTCACAACGACGGCGCTCCTGATCAATACGCCACTGCAGTCTGCGCAGGCGATCATGCTGTTCCTTCGGCGCCTGCTCAATCACCTCATTGATCTTCGCCCGGCGCAAGGCCTCAAAGGCAGACAGGTCTGTACTGGCCAACTTCAACCACTTATCAAAATCCAGCCTGTCGTCAGTCTGCTCCATTGACCGTCCTCCTTACCGCTACACCTTAAATGGCCTGCCAAATAGTAAAATCGGCCGCCTCTAAGCAAAATCCTAGCACAGAGAGAAGCTTAGCGCCTACCAGCGGACAGCGATTCGTCAGCACTAAACGATTGATATTTAAAAAAAGTTTTCACTTACTGAAGTAACCTACCACGCGACAAGGGTTTTCAAATCAATCCGGCTATTACGTCATCCAAAAACAGCCAGCCCGATTCCGACGTACCTATCACGCCTCCCTCCCGCACCAGCAACCCCTGCTCCAGCGGCTGACGCAAGCGATCCCACAAATAGGACTCGTCTAGACCCGTCCGTTGTACAAACAGGGCCGCCCCAAATCCATCTTTTAACCGCAGTGCATTCATCATAAATTCGATAAATAGATCTTTTGCGCTCAGTCTATTTTGTCCGGATAGGGCCGCCGCACTGCCCGCAAGCCGCAGATATTCAGCCGGCCCCCTGGTACGCCAACGACGCTCCACCTGCCAAGGCGATACCGTCGTCAGCTTTCCATGAGCTCCGGCACCTATCCCAATATAATCGCCAAACCGCCAATAGTTGAGGTTGTGCCGGCAGCTCTTATTCTGGCGAGCATAGGCAGACACCTCATATTGCCGGTAACCCGCCCGCTCCAACAGCCGACGACCTTCTAACTGAATAGCCGCAGCAGGATCGTCAGCCGGCATCGCCTCTGGTGGTTGTCGATAAAACGGGGTGTTGGGTTCAAGCGTTAACTGGTAATAAGAGATGTGATCGGGCTTTGCCTCGATAGCCATTCGTACATCCGCTCGCGCCATTTCCAGCGTCTGCCCAGGCAAACCACACATCAGATCGAGGTTGAATGATTCAAATCCCGACTCATGGACGCTGGCAATCGCCTGCAGAACCTCATCCTGACCGTGAATTCGACCAATCTGCGCCAAGGATTCGGAATGAAAACTCTGCACGCCGATAGAGAGACGATTAACACCCGCTTCCCGATAGCCCAGATAACGCCCGCACTCGAAGGTGCCCGGATTCGCCTCCAACGTCACCTCCATCTCCTCTGTACAGGCAATACGGCTTTTAACCCCCGTTAACAAGTTTTCAATTGATTGCTCCGAAAACAGGCTTGGCGTACCCCCTCCGATAAATAGGGTCTGTAGCGCTCGATCCTTGATAGCCGGGTTGGATAATTCAAAATCCAGATCCGCCAGCAAAGCCTCGACATAGGCCTTCTCCGGCACACCTGTACGCAGCTCATGGGAATTGAAATCACAATAAGGGCACTTACGCACACACCAGGGAAGATGAATATAGAGCCCCAAAGGAGGCAATTCCGGCATTTGACTCATCCCATACTCCTCACCAACCAACGTCATCAAAAACGGTTTTCACCCCATCAGCATTAACCGCTTTGCAACACTGCTTACAGGGGGTAGCATATTGGCCCATTTGTCAATAAATAACTCGCATGAGGGTAAAAATGTTTGAACAGCTCAGCGCCGCACCGGCCGATCCTATCCTTGGTTTGACTGAAGCCTTTAAGAAGGATACCCGCACCGGAAAAATCAATCTCGGTGTCGGCATCTATAAGGACGAAGCGGGCACTACACCCATCCTTTCATGCGTAAAAAAAGCTGAAGAGCACCTGCTCAGCGCCGAGACTAGCAAGAGTTATCTCAGCATTGAAGGCACACCCGAATATGGACAGGGCGTTCAGCGCCTGCTATTTGGCGCCGACAGCGATATCATCGCTAGCGGACGTGCCCGCTCTGCCCACGCGCCGGGCGGTACCGGCGCGTTGCGCATCTGTGCCGAATTCATTGCCCGACAGATGCCGAGCAAGCGTATCTGGGTGAGTAACCCCACCTGGGCCAATCACGGCAATATCTTCAAGGCGGCGGGGCTTGAAGTGGTCAACTACGACTACTACGACGCACAAGCTAAGGACAAAGATTTTGCTGCCATGAAAAACTCCCTGCAGCAAGCTGCCGCCGGCGATACCGTGCTGTTCCACGGCTGCTGCCACAACCCCACCGGTATCGACCCCACCGCCGAAGAGTGGGAAGAGCTGGCCAAACTGTCCGCTGAAGGTGGTTGGCTGCCGCTGTTCGACTTCGCTTACCAAGGATTCGCCAATGGGATTGACGAGGACGCTACTGGACTGAGAATCTTCACCGAACATAACCCCGAGTTACTGGTGGCCAGTTCTTTCTCGAAGAATTTTGGTCTCTATAACGAGCGCGTCGGCGGGCTAACACTGTTGGCGAAAGACGCCGAACAGGCGGATAACGCCTTCAGCCAGATCAAATCGATCATTCGCGCCAATTACTCCAACCCGCCCTTCCACGGCAGCGGTATTGTCACCACTATCCTGAACAATGCCTCATTGTATGCCGAATGGGAGAAGGAGGTGGCTGAAATGCGCGACCGGATTCAGTCCATGCGCGACCTGTTCGTCACCACATTAAAAGAGAAGGGCGTTAGCCAGGACTTCAGTTTTATCAGCCGTCAGTGCGGCATGTTCTCCTTCTCTGGGTTGAATCCAGATCAAGTTAAACGCCTGAAAGAAGAGTTCGCCATCTATATCGTCGGATCTGGCCGGATCAGTGTCGCCGGCATGACGCGCAATAATATGGATGCCCTCTGCAACGGCATAGCTCAGGTGCTATAAGACGGATATAAGGCGAGGCAGCCTTTACCTGGACAAAAAAACGCCCGGATCTACCCCGGGCGTTTTTTTGTTACTGCATGCACTGATCAGCTATTGGCAAATTCAACGCCTTTGGTGATGTTACCATCCAGCGTAGGCAGCATCTCATCAAACAGTTGCTGCTCGTAAGCGCTGAGCGTACCGGCAGGCAGGATCTCTTCCACGCCGTTTTTGCCCAAACGGACCGGCAGCGAGAGGAAGCTGGTGGGCTGATTCTCCACCTCAACATAGGTGCAGACCACCGACTCCTGACCATTCAGGGCGGCCAGCAGCGTCAGGGCAAAACGCGCTCCCGCATCGGCCATGGAGAGCGTTGCAGAGCCGCCACCGGCCTTCGCTTCCACCACCTCGGTGCCGGCATTCTGGATGCGCGGCGTCAGGCTCTCGATCTCCTCCTGGGAAAACTCAATGCCGATCTGCGAAAGCAGGGGCAGGATGGTATTGCCGCTGTGGCCACCGACCACCGGGATGTTCAAGCTGGTGGGATCCAGGCCTTTCAACTCGGCCACAAAGGTATTGGAGCGAATCACGTCCAAAGTGGTAATACCGAACAGTTTACGCTTGTCATAAACACCGGCCTTCTTCAGCACTTCGGCTGCAATCGGCACGGTGGAGTTGACCGGATTGGTGATGATGCCATAACAGGCATTGGGGCAAGCCTTTGCACCGGTCTCAACCAGGGACTTCACAATTCCGGCATTCACGTTGAACAGATCGTCACGTGACATGCCCGGCTTACGTGGCACACCGGCAGGGATAATGACAATATCACTATCAGCCATCGCCGCTTCAAGCTGATCAGCACCGTAACCGGAAACCTTAACCGGGGTCGGGATATGACTCAAATCAGCCGCAACTCCAGGGACCATGGGATTAACATCGTACAATGCCAGCTCGGAACCAGCGGGCATGGCATTTTTAAGTAGGAGTGCCAGTGGCTGACCGATGCCGCCGGCAGCGCCAAGAACGGATACCTTCATGAGATTAATCCTCTGCAGTTGTGTTAGGAGTTTACTTAGAATAGCCGAAAATCGGACGAAATATTACGGCATTTCCAACCAATAATCCACGTTGACAACAAAAAACCACAAAACAAATAGGACATTCGTACTAAATTCGCATTAAATTCTGGGAAAACCTGTAAAATAACCCTAAACTAGCAAAATTCAGGTTACTATTTAGCGTCATTGGTATAATCTATTCGATAATTCTATATTCAATATTTGTTTTTTAAATTTTCACCTTCTTCATCCCGTATATATAAGGAATAGAGCATGACAGACGAGCTGCGCGAGGCGTCACTTGATTACCATCGTTTCCCAAAACCCGGAAAGATGGAGATCGTTGCCACCAAAAAGATGGTCAACCAACGTGACCTCGCTCTTGCCTATTCACCCGGCGTGGCGGCGGCCTGTGAAGAGATTGCCCGCGACCCCAATGAAGCCGCAAACCTCACCTCAAGGGGAAACCTCGTCGCCGTCATCACCAATGGCACGGCCGTACTGGGCCTTGGAGCCATCGGCCCGCTCGCCGCCAAACCGGTCATGGAAGGAAAAGCGGTACTGTTCAAAAAGTTTGCCGGTGTGGATGTTTTCGATATCGAACTGGATTTGAAGGACCCGGAAAAGATCATCGAAACCGTCGCCGCCATGGAGCCCACCTTTGGCGGGATCAATCTGGAAGATATCAAGTCACCGGAATGTTTTGAGATTGAGCGCCGTCTGCGTGAACGGATGAACATCCCCGTGTTCCACGATGACCAGCACGGCACCGCCATCGTGGTAGCCGCTGCCGTGCGTAACGGGTTGCGGGTTGCGGGAAAGAAAATCGAAGAGGTCAAGCTGGTCTGTACCGGCGCTGGAGCCGCCGCACTGGCCTGTCTCAACCTCCTGGTCAGTATGGGGCTGAAAAAAGAGAACATTCGCGTAGTCGACCGAGATGGTGTGGTCTACAAAGGGCGTAAAGAGGACATGGATCCCTATAAAGAGGTCTATGCCATTGAGACAGATGAGCGCACTTTGGACGATGTAATAGTCGGCGCGGATATCTTCATGGGACTTTCCGGGCCAGGCGTGATCAAGAAGCATCAGATTGCCAAGATGGCCAACCCGCCCTTTGTGCTGGCATTGGCCAATCCAACACCGGAGATCACCCCGGAGGAAGTACTGGAGGTAGCACCCGACGCCATCATCGCGACCGGACGTTCCGACTATCCCAATCAGGTCAACAATGTACTCTGTTTTCCGTTCCTGTTTCGCGGCGCACTGGATGTCGGCGCCACCACCATCAACGAGCAGATGAAGATTGCCTGCGTCGAAGCGCTCTCGGATCTCGCCACGAAAGAGGCCTCGGACCAAGTTCAAGCGGCCTATGGCGGCCAGGCGCTCCAGTTTGGACGAGAATACTTAATCCCCAAACCATTCGATCCACGGCTGATGACCGACCTACCACCCAAGATCGCGCAGGCAGCCATGGACTCGGGCGTGGCTACCCGTCCTATCAAGGATTTTCACGAATACCGCCGTACTTTGCGGGAATTCGTCTTCCGTTCCGGTCTGGTTATGAAACCGGTATTCGAGCGTGCCATTGCCAATCCACAGAAAGTGGTCTTTGCTGAAGGCGAAGCCACCCGCGTCTTGCTGGCGGTACAGGTGCTGGTCGACGACGGTATCTGCCATCCGATACTGATTGGCCGTCCTGAGGTCATCGAGGAGAAAGCCCGCAGTCTGGGGTTGCGCTTCAAACTGGGTAAGGACGTGAGTGTTGTCAACATGAACGACAACCCCAACTTCGAGCGCGACTGGCAGCATTATCATGAACTCGAGGGACGCAACGGTGTTTCACCCGCTTTTGCGCGCGGTGTGGTACGAACGCGCTCAACTGTACTTGCTGCACTGCTGACCAGGCAAGGGGATGCCGATGCCATGATCTGCGGCGTTGAAGGTGCCTATATCCAGCATCTGAAATATATCCGCAGTGTTATCGGCATTCGCGAAGACACCACAGACTGTTGCGCCGTCACCATGCTGATCCTGTCCAAGGGGACGTTCTTCTTGACGGATACCCATGTCACGACAGACCCGACACCGCAGCAGATCGCCAAAAAAACCGCCATGGCATCGGATATTGTACGGCGCTTTGGCATGTCGCCCAAAGCAGCACTGCTATCACACTCCAACTTTGGCAGCCGCAACAATGAATTTTCACGCAAGATGAAAGAGGCGAGACGAATCTTGCATGAACAATATCCCGGGGTGGTGGTAGAAGGAGAGATGCACGCTGACTCCGCACTCTCGGATGAGATCAGGGATAAAATCTTCCCCCATTCGCGATTCAAGGGCGCTGCGAATCTACTCGTCATGCCAAACCTGGACTCAGCCAATATTGCTTACAATATGGTCAAGATGCTAGGTGAGGCGGTACCGGTTGGGCCAATGCTGACCGGCCTGAAATATCCGGCACACGCCGTCTCGGATTCCATAACTGTTCGCGGCATTGTCAATATGAGTGCCGTTGCCGTCGTGGATGCCATTGATTGGAAGACAACCCACGCTTCAGGTTAAATCACCCCGCCACTGCAACACAACAGGGCGCGTTCGATACCCATCGAGCACGCCCTGTTTCTTTCGGTAAGACCTAACAAGCCCCAGCAACCTTTTCATCCGTATTAATACTTACGTATGTAACCGTTAAAATAAGTAGGCAATTGTCACTTTACGTAAGCCCCTACCGTTACGGGTGTTATTAAAACGAGATTCTATTTGCACTCCCTCTGTCGATCGCATATATATAGGTCTCTACGCTGTTCAGATAATAACTTTAGCTAACCAGAGGAGATCCAGATGAAGCGTCGTGATTTTCTAAAAAAGGCAGCCGTGGGAGCCGTGGCTGCCGGCGCCGCTCCTGCCGTATTGGCTGCGAGCAACAAAAAAATTCGCTGGAGAATGGCCACCAGTTGGCCGAAAGCATTTGACACCATTTTCGGTGGTGCAGAAACCGTTGCCGCGCGAGTCAAGGCCATGACCGGCGGTCAATTTGAAATCATTCCCTATGCGGGTGGTGAGCTGGTTGGCGGTCTTGAAGTATTTGATGCCGTATCCCAGGGAACAGTACAGATGGGACACACCGCCTCCTACTACTACATTGGTAAAAATCCATCTCTTGCGTTCGACACGGCACTGCCGTTCGGACTCAATTACCGCCAACAAAATGCTTGGCTCTATAACGGCGGCGGCATGGAAAAGCTACGCAAGGTTTTTGCGGAGCACAACATCGTCAACTTCCCGGCTGGTAACACGGGCGTGCAGATGGGCGGTTGGTTCCGTAAAGAGGTGAGCACGGTTGCCGACCTGCAGGGCCTGAAGATGCGTATACCCGGACTGGGCGGCAAGGTAATGAGCCGCTTGGGAGCCACGGTACAGGTACTGCCCGGTGCGGAGATCTATCCGGCACTGGAGCGTGGTGTCATCGATGCCACCGAGTGGGTCGGGCCTTATGATGATGAAAAAGCCGGCTTCTACAAGGTAGCGAAGTTCTACTACCACCCGGGCTGGTGGGAACCCGCTCCAACCCTTAGCCTCTATGTCAACCAGAAGGCGTGGGACAGCCTGCCCAAAGAGTATCAGGAGATCGTCGCATCGGCTGCGGCTGAGGCGAACCTGGACATGATGGTCGACTATGATTCGAAAAACCCCAAGGCACTAGCCAGCCTGCTGAGCAAAGGCGTTCAGATGCGCGAATACTCCAAGGAGATCTTGGATGCCGCACGGAAAGAGGCGTTTGCACTGTATGACGAACTGTCAGCCGGTGATGCCACATTCAAAGACATCTTCGAAAACTGGAAAGCCTTCAAGTCTCAATCTGACACTTGGTTCAGCACGGCTGAGACCTCCTATGCCAGCTTCAACTTTAAATAGTTCACCCTGAAGCGACGCATAAAAAAGGCCCCATCTTAGTTGGAGATGGGGCCTTTTCATATCCGCTCCGCAGACTCTCCCCCTAATAGGATTGACCGATGCCCATACTTAACAACCCGGTGACCAGTTGCGGATAGTAGAACAGCGCCAACAAACCGATCAATTGGATCACAATAAAGGGTATGGCCCCTCGATAGATATCAGCCGTGCTAACCGTCCGGGGCGCAACACCGCGCAAGTAGAAGAGGGAAAAGCCGAAAGGTGGCGTCAGGAATGAAGTCTGCAGATTCATACCGATCATAACGCCAAACCAGACCAATGCCATACGACCGGGTTCGTCAAACTCGGAGAACATGGGCGACAGAATGCGTACCACCACCGGTGCCAGTAACGGAACGATAATGAAGGCGATCTCAAAGAAATCGATAAAGAAGCCTAGAACAAAGACCGCAAGGTTAACCAGAATCAGGAAGCCGATCTCACCCCCAGGCAGAGAAGTCAGTAGGTCTTCAACCCAGAGATCGCCATAGAGACCACGGAACACCAGCGAGAAAGCTTGCGATCCCACCAGGATGAACATCACCATACTGGTCAGTTTGGCCGTTTCGGTCATACTCTCCAGTACTGAGCTGAGGGTCAGGCGACGCTTTAACACCGCCAAAATCATCGCCCCCACCGCTCCGAAAGCCCCCGCCTCGGTCGGCGTCGCCCAACCAGCAAAGATGCTGCCCAGCACCACCACAATCAACGCCAATGGCGGGATCATCACCACACCGATTTCGCGGCTCAGTTTTTTACCGTTCAGGTTCCGCGCTTCGATCGGCATGGCGGGCGCCAGTTTCGGCCGGGTGAGTGCAATAATACCAATGTAGACCATGTACATACCGGAGAGCATGAGTCCGGGAACCAGCGAACCCACGAACAGATCGCCCACCGGCGCACCTAACTGATCAGCCAAAACAATCAACACGATACTGGGTGGTATCACCTGACCCAGGGTGCCGGACGCTGAAATAATGCCGCAGGCAAGGGATTTGGAATATTTGTACTCAAGCATAATGGGTAGGGCAATCAGACCCATCGCCACCACCGTGGCACCCACCACACCGGTGGCCGCTGCCAGCAACGTTCCCACAATCACCACCGAAAAGCCGAGTCCGCCCCGCACCCGACCAAAGGCGATACCCATGGTCTTGAGCAGATCCTCCGCCAGCCCCGTTCGCTCCAAGAGCATGCCCATCAGAATGAAGAACGGCACCGCTAACAGGGTATAGTTCTGCATCACAACGAAGATGCGCTGTGACATGGCTTGCAGTAGAGCGAAATCCAACAGCTCCATATTGATGCCGATGGCGGCAAACGCCAAGGCCGTTCCACCCAGCGCAAAGGCGACCGGATAGCCCATGAAGATCAGCAACAGCGCGCCCCCAAACATGATGGGGCCTAATAGATCCGGGTTCATATACCCTCCTCAGTTTCGGCATGGGGGTAGGGAATATGTCCCCTTAGAAAGGCGACCTGCTTGATCAATTCACTCAATCCCTGAATGATCAACAAAATAAACGCAATAGGTATAGCCGATTTAATCAGATAGCGAGGTAGACCACCCGGGTCAGGCGACCCCTCGAGAATTGCCCAGGAGTCGGCGGCATAGGTATAACTGACCCAGACAACCAGGGCAGAGAGAGGGAACAGGAACAGGCAGGTGCCGATCACATCAATCCATGCCTTGGCCCGTTCCGAGACCCGCGAATAAAGTATATCCACTCGCACATGGGCTTGATGTTTCAATGCATAACCCGCACCCCATAAAAACACCAGACTGAACATAAACCACTGTGCTTCAATGTAGGCATTGGAACTCAAGTCCATACCGATCGTCTGACTCAATTTGCGGGTTACCGCATTGTAGACTCCCAATAGCACCATGATCACCACGAGCCAAGAGATTAACCGGCCAATTCGCTCATTCATCGCATCTATTAAGCCGGAAAGACGTAAAAGCATTTGCATAGAGTAAAACCCCTCGGGGTAATTAATATGTGTTACTGCTGTTAGCCTATTGAACAATACAAGATTCAACGCGCAGAAACCACCTTAATGAAAATAACGGCAATGATATCAAAACCCTGTAATAACCGTGCTTTACGCCCAGGGTCAATGTAGGGGAAAATCCCAGGGTCATTTTTGATAACCGGGTACGCAAGCACCATGAACACTGAATACGGCGTTATCGATACAGCACTTCCCTCACTGACTAAACTGCTTGGCGAGCGGCTCTCCACCGCCACGGCTGTCCGCGAACACCATGGGCATGATGAATCCGGCTTCAAAACCGAGCCACCGGACGCTGTCGCGTTTGCTCACACTACCGAAGAGGTAAGCGAGATTGTAAAAATCTGCGCCCAATATCGCATACCGGTCATCGCCTACGGCACCGGTACGGCGATCGAAGGACATGTGCAGGCGCGGCGCGGCGGGGTCTGTATCGATCTCAGCCAAATGGACCGCATCCTGGAAGTGAATCAAGAGGACATGGATTGTACCGTACAAGCTGGCGTTACCCGTTTGCAGTTGGAGAGCCACCTGCGGGACACCGGGCTGTTTTTCCCCGTTGACCCCGGCGCCGATGCCTCACTCGGCGGTATGGCCGCCACCAGTGCCTCCGGCACCAACGCCGTACGTTACGGCACCATGAAAGAGAACGTGCTGTCACTCAAGGTGGTGCTGGCCGATGGCCGTATTATCAAGACCGGTACAAGAGCGAAGAAATCCTCCGCCGGCTACGATTTGACCCATCTGTTTATCGGCTCGGAAGGCACGCTGGGTATCATCACCGAGGTTACCTTGCGATTGCACGGTCTGCAGGAGGCGATCTCTTCCGCTGTGTGCAGCTTTCCCAACGTGGATGACGCCATCAACATGGTGATACTCACCATCCAGTCCGGTATTCCCATCGCCCGTATCGAACTGCTTGACGGCTTGATGATGAGGGCGATCAACCTCTATTCGAAAACAGAATACCCCGAGCAACCGCACCTATTCCTCGAGTTTCACGGCAGCGATACCGGCGTCAAGGAGCAGGCTGAGGCGGTACAAGGGATCGCCAGCGAATTCAACGGCAGTGACTTTACCTGGGCGACGCGCAGCGAAGATCGCAGCCGCCTCTGGAAAGCACGCCATGACGCCTATCCCTCGGCGCTGCAACTGCAGCCGGGCACCCGGGCCATCACGACCGATGTCTGTGTTCCGATATCCCGGCTCGCCGAATGCATCCGTGAAACCCGTATCGATATCGATCAGGCCAGCATGCCCATCGTCATGTTGGGCCACGTCGGGGACGGCAATTTCCACCTGGCGATCCTGCCGCACCCGGATCGCCCCGAAGATATCGAAGAAGCCGAGGCACTGAATCACCGACTGGTCCGTCGCGCGCTCGCCATGGAGGGAACCTGTACCGGGGAACACGGCATCGGCCAGGGCAAGATCAGCTTCCTGGAAGAGCAGAATCCGGCAGGAGTCATGCTGATGCGTCAGATCAAACAGACACTGGACCCCGACAACCTGCTTAATCCGGGTAAAGTGTTAAACATGGACTAGGGTCTGATTGTGGTCGAAAAACTGTTTTGGCAAGACCCCTATCTGACTCGATTGGAGGCTCGGGTGGTCGGCGTCGACGGCGATGCCATCACACTCGACCGCACCATCTACTTCGCCCAGTCCGGCGGCCAGGAGAGCGACCGGGGAAGCATCGGCGGGCATCGGGTGCTGGCAGCGCAAAAACAGGGACCCGAAATCGTCTACGCCCTGGAAGATCGACATGGGCTCAAACCAGGCGATTGCGTACTGATAGAGATTGACTGGCCACGCCGTTATCGACTGATGCGTCTGCATTTCGCCTGTGAACTATTGCTGGAGCTGATCTACCGGGCAGTACCAGGCATCGAAAAGATCGGCGCCCATATCGCCGAGGAGAAGGCACGGATCGACTTCCTACACGAAGAGAGCCTGGCCGGTCTGCTGCCGGACCTACTCGAGCAGCTCAACGCCATTACCGAACAAGACCTGCAGATCGTCAGCGACTTCAGCGACCGCAACCAAGAGCGGCGCTTTTGGGCCATTGAAGGTTTTGCCCAGGTTCCCTGTGGCGGCACTCATCTGAGAAGCACCGGTGAAATCGGCAACCTATCGCTGAAACGCAAAAACCCGGGCCAGGGCAAGGAGCGCGTGGAGATTCGGCTGGCGTGAAGCTACTGCCACATCCGCTTCTCCTGTAAAATCGCCCATCCTGAACCGCCAAGCAATCTTGACAATGCTCCGTAGACACAACAATCAGCCAATGTTAATCCTGTGCCCACTCAAACAGTACAGAGGGGTGTAAGGACAATGCCGGCCAATTTTGACCATTACCAACCACCGGCAGATGAGGGGCTGGACATCCTCTACCAGGATGAGGCACTGCTGGTTCTGAACAAACCCAGCGGCCTGCTCTCGGTACCCGGCCGGGGGGCAGCGAAACAGGACTCCCTGGCCCTCCGGGTGCAAGCGCGATTCGCCGACGCCATGGTGGTGCATCGACTGGATATGTGCACCTCCGGCATCATACTGATGGCGCGGGGGCCGGCTATGCATCGGACGCTGAACCGGATGTTCCAACAACGAGAGGTCGACAAACGCTATACCGCCGTGGTTAACGGCCAACTCGACCCACCTGCCGGCACCATCCGGCTACCTCTGATCACCGACTGGCCGAACCGGCCCAGACAGAAGGTCGACCACGAAATCGGTAAACCCTCCGTCACCCGCTATCGGCTATTACGCTATCAACCGGAAAACGACTGCAGCCGGGTGGAGCTGATCCCGGAGACAGGACGCTCACACCAACTCCGGGTACATATGCTCGCTATCGGCCATGTCATTTTGGGCGACAACCTCTACGCCACAGGGAACAGCCTGAACGGCTCTTCCCGCTTGTTACTGCATGCCTGTGAATTGTCGCTGCGCCACCCACTGACCCAGCAACGGGTGATCTTTCAATCGGACCCGCCATTCTAGTTCGTGAACCGATAGGTAAACGCCGGCGAAAAATCTGCCATAATTGGGGCGGACAGCTTCACATAGCCAGATGGAGAGGGGAAAAGGATAGACAGATGGCTGAAAATACCCTGCTGCTGATAGATGATGACCAACCGCTTAGAGAGTATTACAGCCTCTCTCTACAAGCCCATCACTATGAGGTGATTCAAGCCGACGACAGCAAATCCATCCTGGATTTGATCGAGCAATATGATCCAGCCCTGATCATCACCGACCTGGTCATGCCGGACCACGATGGACTGGAGGGCATATTCCGCCTGATCGGCAATTTCGACATCCCGGTCATCGTCCTATCCGCCTACCCGGAATATATACAACTCTCAAGACCGGTCGTCTCCGCCAGCTACGTCAAACCGTTATCGGCGGAAGACCTATTGCGAGCGGTAAAAAAAATTCTCGGACCGGAAGCACAATAGCCGGAGTGGGCGGGCTACACACTGGACTACCTCAACACCCCACCACCCCAAAATCAGATCGGTTGCAGATTGGCATAGGCGACCACCAGCCACTTGGCTCCCACCTCCGCAAAATTGACCTGCACCCGGGCACTGCCACCTTGGCCCTCGGCATTCAATACCACCCCTTCACCAAACTTGGGATGCAGCACCCGCTGGCCCAGCTGATAACCGGCGTCATGGCCGGCAAAATCGGCTGAAGCCGGGGCATAAACCGGACGACTGATCTGCGGCCGGGAACGGATCTCGCGGATCAACTCAGCCGGAATTTCACGAAGAAACCGTGAGGGCAGGGGATAGGATTCACTGCCGTGCAGCCGCCGGCTCTCGGCATAGGTGAGGTAAAGCTGCTCCATGGCCCGGGTCATGCCCACATAACAGAGCCTGCGCTCCTCTTCCAGCCGCTCCGGATCCTCGGCCGACATACTGTGCGGGAACAATTTCTCCTCGACACCGGCGATAAACACCAGCGGAAACTCCAAACCCTTGGCCGAATGCAGCGTCATCAGTTGCACGCAATCTTCGAACTGATCGCCCTGATTCTCGCCCGCCTCCAGCGCAGCATGGGAGAGGAAGGCCGAT